>NZ_MUHY01000006.1 GCF_003004665.1 Candidatus Pandoraea novymonadis | reverse complement strand
GGCAGGGGCAGAGGGAATCGAACCCCCAACCTTCGGTTTTGGAGACCGACGCTCTGCCAGTTGAGCTATACCCCTAAAATAGCAGCAGGGTCATATGACTGACCCCTAACGCGATCCAAATACGCTTAAGTGATAATTTTAGCCACTACACCGGCACCAACAGTACGACCACCTTCTCGAATTGCAAAACGCAATCCTTCTTCCATAGCAATTGGATGAATTAACTTCACTGTGATCGAGACATTATCACCAGGCATAACCATTTCTTTATCAACAGGTAGTTCAATCGAACCAGTTACGTCTGTTGTACGGAAATAGAATTGTGGACGATAATTATTAAAGAAAGGTGTGTGACGACCACCCTCATCCTTGCCTAAAACATAAATCTCTGCTGTGAAGTGATTATGCGGTGTAATTGACCCTGGCTTAGATAACACTTGGCCACGCTGAACATCTTCCCGCTTCGTACCACGCAACAAAATACCCACATTATCGCCTGCTTGACCCTGATCAAGCAATTTACGAAACATTTCAACACCCGTACAGGTCGTTTTAACTGTATCCGTAATGCCAACAATTTCGATTTCTTCTCCGACCTTAATGACTCCACGTTCAACGCGACCTGTTACCACAGTACCACGACCAGAAATTGAAAATACATCTTCAACTGGCATCAAGAAAGTGCCGTCAACAGCACGCTCAGGCGTTGGAATGTATGTGTCCAACGCTTCTGCTAGAGCTAAAATAGCGCTTTCGCCTAGCTCGCTCTTATCACCTTCTAATGCCAGCTTGGCTGAACCCTTGATGATCGGAAGATCGTCGCCCGGGAAGTCGTATTTGGATAGAAGTTCACGAACTTCCATTTCAACAAGCTCCAGCAATTCAACATCATCAACCATGTCGCACTTATTCATGAATACGACAATGTATGGGACGCCAACTTGACGAGCCAATAGGATATGCTCACGCGTTTGCGGCATTGGACCATCAGCAGCCGAACAAACGAGAATGGCGCCGTCCATCTGAGCAGCACCAGTGATCATGTTCTTCACATAGTCGGCGTGACCAGGACAGTCAACGTGAGCATAATGACGGTTAGACGTTTCGTACTCAACGTGAGCGGTATTAATAGTGATACCACGCGCTTTTTCTTCCGGCGCCGCATCAATCTCGTCGTACTTCTTGGCTTGGCCACCAAATTTGGCTGATAGCACTGTTGCGATCGCGGCCGTCAGGGTCGTCTTCCCATGGTCGACATGACCAATGGTACCAACGTTCACGTGCGGCTTAGTCCGCTCGAACTTTTCCTTTGCCATTT
>NZ_MUHY01000005.1 GCF_003004665.1 Candidatus Pandoraea novymonadis | reverse complement strand
ATACCTCACATCGTTTGAAAGAGGAATTTTCATTCTTGCAAGGCTTCTTTCAAAAAAAACTTGCATGCGAGGCAAGAGTTAAATATTATCTCGGCTCTTGCAAGCAATGTGGGTCTGAAAAGGTCTCTATTGGGAGTGGGTCAGAGTGTTAAAAATCCTTATTGCAGATAGTTTTTTGAGAATTTTGGGCGATTAAAAGTTAGGTGCAGTAAACCCAAAAAAAGCGAAAAAAATTGTTGACGAAGATAAGGAGATTGATAGATAATCCAAATCTTCCATTTGTTGGCAGATGGAGCTGCAGAAGATAGAGCGACGGCGCGGATTTTTTCAATCGAAACGCGAAGAAGCGAAGTTTTAGGCATTTGATCTTTAAAAAATTGAACAACCGATAAGTGTGGGCACTCAATGAGAAGTGCGGTTTCTTTGGAAACTTACTTGAAATAAATTGGGAGCTCACATGGTACAGACAAATTAATTTTTAATTAACTTGTCAGTGCTTTTGAGAGCGACGGGCTCGCGCAGACTTATAGTCAGGGCGAGCCAAAAAACAGGTTTAAACTGAAGAGTTTGATCCTGGCTCAGATTGAACGCTGGCGGCATGCCTTACACATGCAAGTCGAACGGCAGAACGGATGCTTGCATCTAGTTGGCGAGTGGCGAACGGGTGAGTAATATATCGGAACGTACCTTGTAGTGGGGGATAGCTCGGCGAAAGCCGGATTAATACCGCATACGATCCAAGGATGAAAGCGGGGGACCTTCGGGCCTCGTGCTATAAGAGCGGCCGATATCAGATTAGCTAGTTGGTGAGGTAAAGGCTCACCAAGGCGACGATCTGTAGCTGGTCTGAGAGGACGACCAGCCACACTGGGACTGAGACACGGCCCAGACTCCTACGGGAGGCAGCAGTGGGGAATTTTGGACAATGGGCGAAAGCCTGATCCAGCAATGCCGCGTGTGTGAAGAAGGCCTTCGGGTTGTAAAGCACTTTTGTTCGGGAAGAAATCTCTTGGGCTAATATCCTGGGAGGATGACGGTACCGGAAGAATAAGCACCGGCTAACTACGTGCCAGCAGCCGCGGTAATACGTAGGGTGCGAGCGTTAATCGGAATTACTGGGCGTAAAGCGTGCGCAGGCGGTTTTGTAAGACGGATGTGAAATCCCTAGGCTCAACCTAGGAACTGCATTCGTGACTGCAAGGCTAGAGTATGGCAGAGGGGGGTAGAATTCCACGTGTAGCAGTGAAATGCGTAGAGATGTGGAGGAATACCGATGGCGAAGGCAGCCCCCTGGGTCAATACTGACGCTCATGCACGAAAGCGTGGGGAGCAAACAGGATTAGATACCCTGGTAGTCCACGCCCTAAACTATGTCAACTAGTTGTTAGGGATTTATTTCCTTAGTAACGAAGCTAACGCGTGAAGTTGACCGCCTGGGGAGTACGGTCGCAAGATTAAAACTCAAAGGAATTGACGGGGACCCGCACAAGCGGTGGATGATGTGGATTAATTCGATGCAACGCGAAAAACCTTACCTACCCTTGACATGTACGGAATTCTACTGAGAAGTGGAAGTGCTCGAAAGAGAGCCGTAACACAGGTGCTGCATGGCTGTCGTCAGCTCGTGTCGTGAGATGTTGGGTTAAGTCCCGCAACGAGCGCAACCCTTGTCCTTAGTTGCTACGTAAGAGAACTCTAAGGAGACTGCCGGTGACAAGCCGGAGGAAGGTGGGGATGACGTCAAGTCCTCATGGCCCTTATGGGTAGGGCTTCACACGTCATACAATGGTCGGTACAGAGGGACGCCAAACTGCGAAGTGGAGCTAATCCCAGAAAACCGATCGTAGTCCGGATCGCAGTCTGCAACTCGACTGCGTGAAGCTGGAATCGCTAGTAATCGCGGATCAGCATGCCGCGGTGAATACGTTCCCGGGTCTTGTACACACCGCCCGTCACACCATGGGAGTGGGTTTTGCCAGAAGTAGGTAGCCTAACCGAAAGGAGGGCGCTTACCACGGCAGGATTCATGACTGGGGTGAAGTCGTAACAAGGTAGCCGTAGGGGAACCTGCGGCTGGATCACCTCCTTTCTAGAGTATGCACTTGAAGTTGAGTGTTCACGCTTATCGGTTGTTCCTACTAAGATCTAAATAGGGTCTGTAGCTCAGGTGGTTAGAGCACCGTCTTGATAAGGCGGGGGTCGAAGGTTCAAGTCCTTCCAGACCCACCACTAATCTTTGAGAGATAATCCCATCAAGCGGTAATGCCTCCAATAGTATTGGCAGTTGTTTTTTAGTAAAATTTTTTGGAACTGCATCGTAAAGATTTTAGGGGGCATAGCTCAGCTGGGAGAGCACCTGCTTTGCAAGCAGGGGGTCGTCGGTTCGATCCCGTCTGCCTCCACCAATTATTTAGATTATATTGTTGTTAGCCAAAAGGCTTTAATTGAATATTGATTGAAGTTTTTTGAATGGCAGCAATGTCAAGAATTTTATGTTCTTTAACAATTTGGAAGAAGAAATAATACAACAGAAGCGCGTTAGAGATGGCGTGTGGAAATTGTATGGGTTGTGATTGTATCAAATGTATTAAAAGTAATCGAAAGATAACTTGGAATACGGCACAACGCAAAAACTCAACCTATTTCGAGTGTGAATCATCCTTCTTCAAGGATTGAGGAAGTGAGTCGAATAGAATCTTCTAATCGAGAGAGACACCCTCGTTATAGGGTCAAGCGAATAAGTGCATGTGGTGGATGCCTTGGCGATTACAGGCGATGAAGGACGTGATAGCCTGCGAAAAGTTGTGGGGAGCTGGCAATAAGCATTGATCCACAAATGTCCGAATGGGGAAACCCGGCCCTTTGGGTCATCCTAGGCTGAATATATAGGTCTAGTGAAGCGAACGCAGCGAACTGAAACATCTAAGTAGCTGCAGGAAAAGAAATCAACCGAGATTCCCAGAGTAGTGGCGAGCGAAATGGGAGTAGCCTTCAAGATTTAGTACTATTGTTAGCAAAACGGCATGGAAAGGCCGACAATATTGGGTGATAGTCCCGTATGCGAAAACTTTGGTGCGGAACTAAGCTTGAGAAAAGTAGGGCGAGACACGTGAAATCTTGTCTGAAGATGGGGGGACCATCCTCCAAGGCTAAATACTCGTAATCGACCGATAGTGAACCAGTACCGTGAGGGAAAGGCGAAAAGAACCCCGGGAGGGGAGTGAAATAGATCCTGAAACCGCATGCATACAAACAGTAGGAGCCTGGAAACGGGTGACTGCGTACCTTTTGTATAATGGGTCAGCGACTTACATTTAGTGGCAAGCTTAACCGAATAGGGAAGGCGTAGCGAAAGCGAGTCCGAATAGGGCGTTCAGTCGCTGGGTGTAGACCCGAAACCAAGTGATCTATCCATGGCCAGGTTGAAGGTGCGGTAACACGTACTGGAGGACCGAACCCACTAATGTTGAAAAATTAGGGGATGAGCTGTGGATAGGGGTGAAAGGCTAAACAAACTTGGAAATAGCTGGTTCTCTCCGAAAACTATTTAGGTAGTGCCTCGTGTATCACCTTGGGGGGTAGAGCACTGTCATGGTTGAGGGGTCCATTGCGGATTACCTCGCCATAGCAAACTCCGAATACCCAAGAGTGCAATCACGGGAGACAGACATCGGGTGCTAACGTCCGGTGTCAAGAGGGAAACAACCCAGACCACCAGCTAAGGTCCCTAAATATTGCTAAGTGGGAAACGAAGTGGGAAGGCTAAAACAGTCAGGAGGTTGGCTTAGAAGCAGCCACCCTTTAAAGAAAGCGTAATAGCTCACTGATCGAGTCGTCCTGCGCGGAAGATGTAACGGGGCTAAGCAATATACCGAAGCTGTGGATGCGAGCTTGCTCGCATGGTAGGAGAGCGTTCTGTAAGCCTGTGAAGGTGTCTTGTAAAGGATGCTGGAGGTATCAGAAGTGCGAATGCTGACATGAGTAGCGATAAAGGGGGTGAAAAGCCTCCTCGCCGTAAGCCCAAGGTTTCCTACGCAACGTTCATCGGCGTAGGGTGAGTCGGCCCCTAAGGCGAGGCAGAGATGCGTAGTTGATGGGAAGCAGGTTAATATTCCTGCACCGTTGTATGATGCGATGGGGGGACGGATTGCGGAAGGCTGTCCGGGTGTTGGAAGTCCCGGTCCCTGCAGTGGAGAAGGCGCTTAGGAAAATCCGGGCGCGGAATTCAAGGCTGTGGGGCGAGTGAACTTGTTCACGAAGCAGTTGGAAGTGGTTCCAAGAAAAGCCTCTAAGCTTCAGTCATACAAGACCGTACCGCAAACCGACACAGGTGGGCGAGATGAGTATTCTAAGGCGCTTGAGAGAACTCGGGAGAAGGAACTCGGCAAATTGGTACCGTAACTTCGGGATAAGGTACGCCCTTGTAGCTTGACTGGCTAGCGCCAGAAGGGTGAAGGGGTTGCAATAAACTGGTGGCTGCGACTGTTTAATAAAAACACAGCACTCTGCAAACACGAAAGTGGACGTATAGGGTGTGACGCCTGCCCGGTGCCGGAAGATTAAATGATGGGGTGCAAGCTCTTGACTGAAGTCCCGGTAAACGGCGGCCGTAACTATAACGGTCCTAAGGTAGCGAAATTCCTTGTCGGGTAAGTTCCGACCTGCACGAATGGCGTAACGATGGCCACACTGTCTCCTCCCGAGACTCAGCGAAGTTGAAGTGTTTGTGATGATGCAATCTACCCGCGGCTAGACGGAAAGACCCCATGAACCTTTACTGTAGCTTTGCATTGGATTTTGAACCGGTCTGTGTAGGATAGGTGGGAGGCTTTGAAGCAGGGACGCTAGTTTCTGTGGAGCCATCCTTGAAATACCACCCTGATTTGTTTGACATTCTAACCTTGGTCCGTAATCCGGATTGGGGACAGTGCATGGTAGGCAGTTTGACTGGGGCGGTCTCCTCCCAAAGTGTAACGGAGGAGTACGAAGGTACGCTAGGTACGGTCGGAAATCGTGCTAATAGTGCAATGGCATAAGCGTGCTTAACTGCGAGACTGACAAGTCGAGCAGGTGCGAAAGCAGGTCATAGTGATCCGGTGGTTCTGTATGGAAGGGCCATCGCTCAACGGATAAAAGGTACTCTGGGGATAACAGGCTGATACCGCCCAAGAGTTCATATCGACGGCGGTGTTTGGCACCTCGATGTCGGCTCATCTCATCCTGGGGCTGTAGCCGGTCCCAAGGGTATGGCTGTTCGCCATTTAAAGAGGTACGTGAGCTGGGTTTAAAACGTCGTGAGACAGTTTGGTCCCTATCTGCCGTGGGCGTTGGAAGTTTGAAGGGGGCTGCTCCTAGTACGAGAGGACCGGAGTGGACGAACCTCTGGTGTACCGGTTGTCACGCCAGTGGCATTGCCGGGTAGCTATGTTCGGAAGAGATAACCGCTGAAAGCATCTAAGCGGGAAACTCGCCTTAAGATGAGACTTCCCTGGGAAATTAATTCCCCTGTAGGGTCGTTCGAGACCAGGACGTTGATAGGTCAGGTGTGGAAGCGCAGTAATGTGTTAAGCTAACTGATACTAATTGCCCGTGAGGCTTGATCCTATAACCAGTGTGTTTCTCTTCTGGTGAGAGAAGCGATGTGTCGATATTGATCATAACCTAATAATAAGTTGTATTATGACTTCTTCCTAATTTGTTTTACTAATATGATTAGTAAAACATAAAAGTTATGCCTGATGATCATAGCGAGTTGGAACCACTCCTTCCCATCCCGAACAGGAACGTGAAACGATTCTACGCCGATGATAGTGCGGATTCCCGTGTGAAAGTAGGTAATCGTCAGGCACCAATTTAAACCCCTTGCTACTTATGTGGCGAGGGGTTTTTTGTTTTAAAGCATATCGCGTAGCTGAAACCG
>NZ_MUHY01000004.1 GCF_003004665.1 Candidatus Pandoraea novymonadis | reverse complement strand
GAGACCTTTTCAGACCCACATTGCTTGCAAGAGCCGAGATAATATTTAACTCTTGCCTCGCATGCAAGTTTTTTTTGAAAGAAGCCTTGCAAGAATGAAAATTCCTCTTTCAAACGATGTGAGGTATAGAATATCTCCTTTCATATTTGCCATATCTAACGCCTCGGCGTCTATGAAAAAATGTTCAACCGACGTTTATATATTCATTATCACCTCATAAAACTATCACTAAAGAATAAGAGCTGTCTTTATTAAAGACAGCATGCTGCTTCAGCTTCAAGATAATAAGTTACATAGAATGGAATATTCTCTAAAAATCGCTGACTAAAAACTTGGCATACTCGTTGATTTTTAACCCTTACTTTCATCGCACTCGAATTATGTTTTTGGAAGCAAAACCCACATTTTTCCTTTCTGACGCATGCGCCCAGCCAAATGTCCAGCCTCAGCACCTAACCCCCAAAAATAATCTGCCCGCACCCCACCCTTTATTGCACTTCCCGTGTCTTGAGCAAACATCAGGCGATTGATCAGTACTTTGGCCTGAGCATCATAAGGTTGACGCTTCGTGCTCAGAAATACCGGATTCCCCAATGGCACAGATGCAGGATCAACAGCAATCGAACGTTCCGCCGTCAATGGCACTCCCAATGCTCCCACTGGCCCTTCTATGCCACTCAAACCTCTACTCGGCATTTCACGAAAAAAAACAAAACGAGGATTAACATCAAGTAATGCATGTAGACGAGATGGATTGGCCATTGCCCAAGCCTTGATACCCTCCATCGTCGCTTGTGCTGGACTCAATTCACCAGATTCGATGAGCCAGCGACCGATAGATTTGTAAGGATGATCGTTAGTGCCCCCATACCCAACACGCATCACGGTGCCATCTTCCATCTTAATCTGACCGGATCCCTGTACTTGCAAAAAAAATGCTTCGATAGGATCTTCAACGTAGACCAATTCACTACCTCGCAGCACTCCACAGCGATTCAATTCCGCCCGCGCTGGCAACGAACCTACTTTATGACCTACAGGCCATTTATACAACGCTGTTTGATACTTTTTAGTACGAACACGTGAACCTCGCAGCAACGGCTCGTAGTATCCTGTGATTAATCCAGTTTTTGTGCCGTCGGCATTTATGATCTGGAAAGGTGTGAAATACGTCTCAAAAAATTGATGCAGTGCAACCGAATCAAGGTCGTCGAGCTGATCAACTGCCGCACAGACACGTTCCCAGTTTAATTGACGTCCTAAACGTGTGCACGTCTCTTTAAGTACGGGCTGTGTGCCAATTAGGGAATCTTCTCTCCAGCCTTCGATTTCCTCCCAGTTCGCTACCTGCATGTGGCTTTTGCCAGGTGGCGAAACATAAGGCAATAGATTGGTTAAGTTAGGATGACTGGCTTTACCCGGCGGTGTATAACCAGCACAGCCGTAGAGTAATGAAGTCAAGAAAATTAAGACGAGACATCCTGGATTAGCGCATGCTTGCAAAAACCACTTTCGAATACACATAATGGGAAGATTTATTCCTGAATATCAAGTACCTCTATTCTTACTCGAATTACTATCCTTAGTACCATTTTTCTCGGACAGTGCCAAAGATATCAGCCAAACGAGTAGACCTCGACGTTCTCGTTTAAATGCAAGAAATTCACAAAAAATCCTCAAAAACATCCAATCCTCAAAAACATCCAAATCTGGTAAAAAAAGACTATTAAAAACATAGCGGTATACTTTTTTGGATTTCCCTCTTTTCTACAAAACCTGCATAGATGGAAAAATGGAAAATACGTCGTAACTCAATCAATGGAGTGTTCGGGGGCCGGTCAAGGCAAATTCTGGAATTAAAACCTCAAAACGCGTACCGTCTTCTGCCAAACAGAAATATTCACCCCGCATCGTGCCGACTGGTGTTGCGATCATCGCCCAGCTCGTATACTCGAATTGCGCACCGGGTTTTAGGAATGGCTGATGGCCTATGACACCAAGGCCATTAATTTCTTGCACCCGATCATCACTATCAGTGATGATCCAGTGGCGAGAAATGAGTTGTGCCAGCGTTTCACCAGTATTGCGGATCGTGATTGTATATGCAAATGTAAATTGATGGTGCCCTGGCTCAGACTCCTCAGGCAAATACTGCTGACGTACTGTCACGGTAAATTCATATTGATTCATTATATCAATCCTATATAGAAAAAATAGAAAAGAAAACTCGAACAGATGTTGTCATCTAGGAATAAAAAATAGCCTCTGGAAGGACTAACCCTCTCGAACATTTTGCGGCAAGTAAACCTGCTGAGCAACCCGGCGTTTTTGAAACATTCAGACAGGCATGGGATAAAGCTTTAGAATAGACATTCTATCGATTCTATTTCGCCTTATGACGCAATTCTGTATCGCTCCCAGCATTCTTTCCGCGGATTTCGCTCGTCTGGGTGAGGAAGTCCGCAACGTCGTTGACGCCGGTGCTGACTGGATTCATATTGACGTAATGGATAACCATTACGTCCCAAATCTGACCGTAGGTCCCATGGTATGTCAGGCCATTCGTCCACATGTGGAAGTACCTATCGACGTTCACTTGATGGTTCGCCCTGTCGATCAGATTATCCCTGCCTTCGTGAAAGCAGGAGCCAATATGATCACCTTTCATCCAGAAGGATCTGATCATATCGATCGATCGCTTACTTTGATTCGTGATACAGGCTGTAAAGCTGGTCTTGTTTTTAACCCCGCGACGCCTCTCTATTACCTCGATCATCTAATGGATCGTCTAGACATGGTGCTCATTATGTCGGTCAATCCTGGGTTCGGCGGGCAATCATTCATTCCAGAAGCCCTTATCAAGCTACGTGCTGTGCGAGAACGGATTGACGCCTATACAGCGCATACTGGCAAGGAGATATTGCTGGAAATTGACGGCGGAGTAAAAACAGAGAATATCGCTCAGATCGCCGCCGCAGGTGCCGACATATTTGTAGCTGGCTCCGCCATCTTCGGACATCACGATTACAAAGCAGTCATCGATCAAATGCGTAAGGAGCTAGCAAAAGGGCAGTTGAGCTCTCTCTCCCAATAAAGTATGTCAAGCGCCAAAAAACAACTAACCCATCGTTCTCGTTAAAAAAAATAGGTTAACTATCTGCTCCCACAATGATTTATGCTTCGATTCTCATCGATCATTCGGAGACATTGTTTCTCGCTTTAATAACCCAAAACAGATATATCTCACAGTAAATTAACAGTAACAACTTTAACTTACGCTTATCTCATAAAAAAGAGGCAAACACCTTAAATTTTATGACAGATGACACGGGATTCCTAATGCATCCCCGTACGGTTGATACGACCAATCATCAAAAATGAATAGGAGATATTTAATATAACACCTAATAAATCTTTCTTGTCTTATATGATCGAGGCAATTCAAAAAACCGATAGTTATGCTAGCCGCTTAGTGTAGCTTCCCGTGACCACATCACAGCGGCGCTATGCAAATAACCTACGCGGGTGGTATAGTGCCTCCGTTAACGAACTTTTTTAAAAAAACATTAACGAAATTTGAGGTTATTAGGGTGCTCTTCAATTAATTGCGCACTGAAAAATTAAATACCACTGACACTGATTAAGCGCATGCTCACAAAAAATGGATTATTGGCGTGACCAACTTGAGATCTTTTTCCTGGCGACAGTGGCTCTTCTGAGTATATTTTCGTTTTTTGTATCGCTTCCTCGTCTTTTTTGACATAAGCCATCTTCTCGATCAGGCTTAATTTCCTCAAAAAATTTAGGTAGGATCTGCATGTGGATATTTTTCTACCACTTCGAAGCGATCATACAAGCTGTTACGATAGAGATAGAGAGAAAATGACCGAACTCGAATTCAATTCGCTAGCAAATCAAGGTTTCAACCGTATTCCATTAATCGCAGAAGCGCTCGCCGATCTCGATACTCCGCTCTCAATTTATCTCAAGCTGGCTCAAGGTGATCGTCGAGGTGCGAATACATTTTTGCTAGAATCCGTTGTCGGGGGCGAACGTTTCGGTCGCTACTCCTTCATCGGTCTCTCTGCGCGTACACTGTTGCGTAGCTTTGGATTCAAAACTGAAGTGGTGCGCGACGGTTGCGTCGTTGAAACATATGAAGGCGATCCTCTGGATTTCATTACCAAATTCCAGTCTCGTTTCAAAGTCGCCATGCGTCCTGGCATGCCAAGATTTTGCGGTGGTCTCGCAGGCTATTTTGGCTATGATGCCGTCCGCTACATTGAAAAGAAACTCTCAAACACAACACAACACGATGATATAGGACTACCAGATATTCAGTTGTTGCTGACTGAAGAATTGGCTGTCATCGATAATTTGACAGGTAAGCTTTATTTGATTGTGTATGCTGACCCAAATCAACCAGAGGCTTTCTCACACGCCCGATTACGTTTGCGTGAATTACGAACACGCCTGCGCGCACCAGTTGATGCGCCGGTAACTTCCAGTAGCGTGCGTAGCGAAATCTTGCGTCAATTTGCTAAAGCTGACTACCTCTCTGCCGTCGCAAAAGCGAAGCAAGCGATTGCTGAAGGTGAATTGATGCAGCTGCAAATCGGTCAACGATTGATCAAGCCATATCGGGATGCTCCACTTTCTCTGTACCGTGCGCTGCGTTCATTGAATCCATCGCCGTACATGTATTTCTACAATTTTGGTGATTTTCAAGTAGTAGGAGCATCTCCTGAAATTCTCGTTCGAAATGAGCAACGCCAAACACCAGATGGCACCGCAAACATCGTGACAATTCGCCCATTGGCTGGAACACGACCACGCGGCGCAACACCTGAACGTGATGATGAACTCGCAACTGAGCTGCTCAATGATCCAAAGGAGATCGCGGAGCATCTGATGTTAATAGATCTAGCTCGGAATGACGTAGGCCGTATCGCACAGACCGGGTCAGTAGTCGTCACCGACAAAATGATCATCGAGAAATATTCACACGTGCAGCATATCGTTAGTTCGGTTGAAGGACATCTCAAACCAGGGTTATCGAATATTGACGTATTACGTGCCTCCTTCCCTGCCGGAACGTTAACTGGTGCGCCAAAAGTCAGAGCAATGGAGATGATTGATGTGCTTGAACCAACGAAACGGGGACTGTATGGTGGTGCAGTAGGCTACCTCTCTTTCGGAGGAGAAATGGACATTGCGATAGCAATTCGGACAGGTGTACTCAAAGATGGCAATCTTTACGTACAAGCCGCCGCTGGAATCGTCGCAGATTCCGTGCCCGAATCTGAATGGCAAGAAACAGAAAATAAAGCGCGGGCTGTATTGCGTGCTGCTGAACAAGTACAAGATGGCCTCGATGCTGAGTATTAAGGCGCACTAAAAACATGAGCAACATCGGCACGATTGCGTTTCCTGTTTTTCTAATATTTTCTATTTCTATGGTCAGGAGGCATTTATGCTGCTAATGATCGACAATTATGATTCTTTCACCTATAACATAGTCCAATACTTTGGTGAACTAGGTGAAGATGTTCGCGTATTCCGCAATGACGAAATTACTCTCGATGCCATCGCAGCCCTAAAACCTAGACGCATCTGCCTATCCCCCGGTCCAAGCTGCCCGGAAAATGCAGGGATCACCCTTGATGTTCTAAAACATTTTAGTGCTAGCATACCAATCCTTGGTGTCTGTCTCGGCCATCAAGCCATAGGTGAAGCATTTGGCGGAAAGGTAATACGGGCGAAGCAGATCATGCACGGGAAAGTGAGTGAGATCGAAACAACGCAGCAAGGTGTCTTTGCGCATCTGCCCAATCGTTTCACCGTCACACGCTATCATTCGCTAGCCATTGAACGGGCATCACTTCCAGACAATCTTGAAGTGACTGCTTGGGCAAACGACGGTGAAATCATGGGCATACGCCACAAAACGCTCCCTGTCGAAGGAGTACAATTTCATCCGGAATCCATCCTATCGGAACATGGACACGCACTTTTGCGGAACTTCTTGGAAGAAGTGTCAGCAAGATGAATTTCAATTTATCGCCATCCTGATATGACAACAAACCACAAATGATTACCCCGCAAGAAGCATTACAACGTACAATCGAACACCGCGAAATTTTTCACGATGAGATGCTTCACTTAATGCGTCTTATTATGAAAGGTGAAATTTCGTCGGTCATGGCAGCCGCGATCATCACTGGCCTCCGTGTTAAGAAGGAAACAATCGGTGAAATTGCTGCTGCAGCACAAGTCATGCGAGAATTTGCAGATCACGTCCATACACCATTGGATAATGAACATTTGGTTGATATCGTTGGCACAGGTGGTGATTTATCACATACATTCAATATTTCAACCGCATCAATGTTCGTGGCTGCCGGAGCAGGTGCAAAAGTTGCCAAACACGGTAATCGGGGAGTCAGCTCGAAGTCTGGCAGTGCAGATGTGCTCGAAGCACTAGGTGTCAATATTATGCTTAGCTCTAAGCATGTCGCCCAGTGTCTAAATACCGTTGGTATCGGTTTTATGTTCGCACCGAACCATCATCCAGCCATGAAAAACGTGGCAAAAATACGAAAAGAAATTGGGGTGCGCACAATTTTCAATATCCTCGGTCCACTAACGAATCCAATCGGTACACCAAATCAGTTAATGGGAGTATTCCATCCCGATCTGGTAGGTATTCAGGTTCGCGTAATGCAAAGATTGGGCGCAAAGCATGTCCTAGTAGTTTATGGTAAAGATGGCATGGATGAAGTATCTCTAGGCGCGGCAACGCTTATCGGCGAACTCAAAGATGGAAAAATTACGGAATACGAGATTCATCCAGAAGATTTTGATTTATCGATGGCCAGCAATCGTAGCCTGAAGGTAGTTGATACTGCCGAGTCAAAAGCTATGCTACTCGCTGCACTTGACAATCAACCCGGTATACCGCGTGATATCGTTGTCCTTAACGCTGGTACAGCCCTGTATGCTGCCAACCGTGTGCTCAGCATCGCGGATGGGATAGCCTCTGCGAAAGAAGCCATCGCCAGCGGTGCAGCACGAGCAAAACTGGACGAGTTTGTCAGCTTTACACAACAGTTCACAACGAAAACTGCCTAATTTCATACAAGCCCTCTTTTAATGCATTGTGTTAATGCTACCGTCTACTGAGTTGAGATCCATTGCCATGGCTACTATTCTTGATAAGATCCTGACCGTTAAGGCTAAAGAAGTCGCGACCGCACGCCGACATCGTGACCTATCTAGTATCCGCCGCGACGCAGAAGCTGCCATGCAAGATAGCGCCATGCGCACACGTGACTTCGTTGGTGCAATTCGCAAAAAAATCAATGTAGGAAGCTCGGCTGTGATTGCTGAAATCAAGAAAGCCAGCCCATCGAAAGGCGTGATTCGCGAACCTTTCCTGCCAGCGGAAATAGCGGAATCGTATCAACAAGGGGGTGCTGCCTGCTTATCCGTTCTAACAGATAAGCATTTCTTTCAAGGTTCTCCTGCATACCTCCAAGCAGCACGAACGGTATGCAATTTGCCTGTGTTACGCAAAGACTTCATAATCGATATATATCAAGTTTATGAAGCACGTGTGATGATGGCAGATGCTATCCTCTTGATCGCTGCCGCACTCGAACCGGCTCGCATGCGCGACCTCAACGCACTAGCACTCGAACTCGGGATGGCCGTAATAGTCGAAGTCCACAATCACCATGAGCTAAATACCGGAATCACATTAAATACTACACTGATCGGTATCAACAACCGTAACCTACATAATTTCGATGTTTCACTCAATACTACTCTCAACCTTCTAGGGATGATTCCAGAGGACCGCATTGTTGTTACAGAATCAGGCATTCTGTCACGTCAAGATGTACAATGTATGCGAACTGCCAACGTTCATACCTTCCTGGTCGGTGAAGCCTTCATGCGATCACCCGTGCCAGGAGATGCGTTGGCTCAGCTGTTCGAGATGCCCAGATAAGTTGCACTACTTGTATATATGAATTAGCTGCACCTCATGGAAATACTTCATAAGTTATTTAATATTCTTTAACTAAACCACACACACGTACGTGACAACAGCGTTTAATTGACCTTTGCGTACATATGATCAAACTCTCCCAAAATCTTTTTTCAACGAATGCGATATCCTCATGCAACGGTTTCCAACCCTTGAAAAATCCGCGAACGAAAAACCAGCTAAACCCACATGTCTATGATAAGTTTAAAAAAAGTATTAACGTCAAAATTCTAGCGCTGCTACGGCCCCTTTTTTGTTGTTGATACAATTGCAACTCCTATGTCATCTTTCTTTCAATACCCTGCTTAATTCTTTCCTTCAATCACCCACAACATCAGCCAATTGACATCCTTTGCTTTTCGATTTAATAGACACATTCGAGCCATTATCAGCACCACAGGAAAAATCGCTCTCTTCCCAATTTAAAGCACTGCCTCATGCATGGCGTGTCATCCTTACCTCTTTTATTGACAGCCCAGTTTATCAAACACTCTGTACATTCATTGACAGTGAGCTTTCTATGGGTAAAACCATATATCCCACAGATATATTCCATGCGTTGAAATTGACATTACCGGAAAATGTCAAAGTCGTGATCCTGGGCCAAGATCCGTATCATGGTAATGACCATGGTATTCCACAGGCCAATGGTCTTGCATTTTCTGTACAACGAGGGGTATGCATACCTCCATCGTTACGTAATATCTACAGGGAAATCGAACGTGATCTGGGTTTTGCACCACCTGGACATGGACATCTTAGTACATGGGCAAAGCAAGGTGTACTGCTGCTCAACACAGTGCTCACCGTAGAGGCGGGGAAAGCAGGAAGTCATGCAAAACGCTTCAAAAGAGGGGGATGGGAAGCCTGTACCGATGTCTTGCTACAAAGGATTGCTGCCTCCCATCATAAGAAAATGGTTTTCCTCTTATGGGGCAGGCATGCTCAAGCCAAAAAACATTTACTCGAAGGATATGGACATCTCTTGCTCGAAGCGCCACATCCATCACCGCTTTCAGCATATCGTGGTTTCCTGGGCTGCGGACATTTCAGCACAACCAATTGCTTCTTAAAACGGCACAACCTACTTGAAATTGATTGGCAATTGCCCGAATAATTTATAGCCTTTACGCGATCCAGTGGATTGAAAATCCACTGGATCGTATTATGAGCGTGAGATAACAAACGACTCAAGCTTACCACAATCGAACATTCAGCCTGATGCACGTCCAATCAAGAATCTTTTTAGCAATGGCAATGCATTGATGCCATTCAATCCAGTATTACGTATAAATTTTGTTAATGATCCTCCAAGCGCAAAAATCCGCTGTAAACCATCTGTCATCAATACAATACTATCAATATCCTCGCGACGAGCACGTTCATAACGCCGCAGCACAACTGAATCTCCTGGACTTCGGAAACTCTCGCGACCGCTGATAATGTCAGCTAAGACTGACACATCGCGCAGCCCGAGATTCATGCCTTGTCCCGATAAAGGATGTACAGTGTGAGCAGCATCCCCTACCAACGCCACGCGTGGCGCAATCAACCGTTTAGATTGTGCGAGTGACAAAGAGAACCCCTGTGTTTTCGTGGAAATTGGCGTCAAAGCTCCAAGTTCATCTGCTACCCATGGAGCCAAGTGTTCTGCAAACACTCCTGGTTCCATTCCAAGTAAATGTTGAGCATGCTTATCAAACGCGGACCAGACAAGTGAAACTTTTTGCTCCGGCAATGGAAGGAGCGCAATGATTTCTCCATCTACGAACCACTGAAATGCAGTGTCCCGATGTGGGCGTTCAGCAAGAAAATTGCAAACAATTCCGATTTGCTTATAAGAACGACGACTACCATCCAGCCCACTGGCCTGCCTCATCCAAGACTGAGATCCATCGGCCCCAACGATGAGTGATGCGCTCAGAGAAATATCATTTTTAAGACGCAGCGTAGCGCTCTCCTCAGTTATGCTCAATCCTTCTACTTCGGCATTAAGCCAATGCACCTGTGGTGAAAAACGCAGTGCCGTATCCAACGCCCGTTCGAGATTCGATAATTCGACAATCCAAGCCAGTTGTGGCACAGATGCTTGATAAGCTGAAAAATGTAGCTCGCTATGAGCATCACCATCACCAAAAACGCGAATATCATAGACTGGATTCAAGCGTGAACTGTCTAAAGCCTGCCAAACATTCATCTTTTCAAACAACGCCTGAGAACTTGACGATAAGGAATAAATTCGGGAATCCCATGCATCTGCGCTCAGGGCAGTAGGCGGTGGAGGCCTAGTCAGCAACGTCACAGATAATCGAGCCTGCGATAGCCGTAGCGCTGTGGCTTTGCCAATCAAACCACCACCAACGACAATCACTTCATGAGTTTGGGATGGAATCATGTAGTTAAATTGTCCTGATAGAAATAGAATAAATCGGTTTATCGAGATAAACTCATTCTCGCATGCCATTATTTTTCGTAAGTGGGTGCAACACTGTGTGTGACACCATGACTCAAATTCCTTTGCAGTATAATTGCTTTTTGCACTACTCACCATGACTACGTAGGTTTAATGCGGTCACACCAGCATTCCATCAAAAAATTTCTCACAGCATTATCCGCAACGCAAAAGATCTAGGATACTCCAAAGTTATCTCATAAGATTAGACCCGATACGTGTGGGAGTCTTGTACTGAAATAAATCTCTCGTCTCAATTCATGTTTATGAGATTCTAGTCAACCAAAGCGAATCAATTGTCCGTCAAACTTAAATTACAAGGTGGATTGTGGTAATACCTATGCTGATCAATTACCAAAAAGGTTAAAATCAACAATTTTCCGTGGGCACTAGAGTATTGAGCTCTATGCTCCCCTACCCCAAAAAAATAAGTAAGTTGTCTTAAAAAAATATGGAGTTCTCTGATAAAGGTATGTCTGATCCAAAAAGGATAGCGTCCGGCTCGGACTCTCTCAAACATTCACAGGAATTTTATGAGTCTAAAATGCGGTATCGTTGGCCTACCTAACGTCGGAAAATCCACTCTCTTCAACGCACTGACCAACGCAGGCATCGCGGCCGACAATTATCCATTTTGTACTATTGATAGAAACATAGGTGTAGTAAAGGTTCCTGATCCACGCCTATTTAAACTAGCCGAAATCGTGATGCCAGAGCGTATATTGTCAGCAACTGTCGAATTTGTTGACATTGCAGGCTTAGTAGCTGGAGCATCGAAAGGCGAAGGTCTCGGGAACAAATTCCTCGCCAATATTCGTGAAACACACGCAATTACGCATGTTGTGCGGTGCTTCGAAGATGAAAACGTAATTCACATACAAGGCAAAATTGACCCTATTTCTGATATAGAAGTGATCAACACCGAACTGGCGTTAGCTGACCTCACAACGATCGAGAAAACACTCCAGCGTTACAAAAAGGTAGCGAAATCTGGTGGTGACAAGGAATCAGCCAAGTTAGTAGCTGTGTTGGAAAAGATCGTCCCATTGCTCAACGAAGCTCAGCCCATACGCTCGATTAGCCTCACGAAAGATGAGCAAATGCTCATCAAACCCCTCTGTCTCATCACGGCTAAGCCAACCATGTACATCGCCAACGTGAATGAGAAGGGTTTCGAAAACAATCAATACCTAACCGCCGTCCAAAAACATGCAGAACTGGAAAAGGCTCCGGTAATTGCTGTTTGTGCGGAAATCGAAGCGGAAATTTCCGATCTTGACGACGCCGAAAAAGCCGATTTTCTTACTGAAATAGGCATGAAAGAACCGGGGCTAGATCGCTTGGTTCGCGCGGGCTTTAAGTTGCTCGGACTGCAAACTTATTTTACAGCTGGGATAAAGGAAGTACGTGCTTGGACTATCAATGTAGGCGACACTGCACCACAGGCTGCTGGTGTGATTCATACAGACTTCGAACGTGGTTTTATCCGTGCCCAAACAATTGCATACCCTGACTATCTTCAATATAGAGGGGAACAAGGTGCAAAAGAAGCAGGGAAAATGCGAGTAGAAGGCAAAGAATATGTCGTACAAGATGGGGATGTGATGAATTTCTTGTTCAATGTTTGAATAACCCACCTATTCACGTGCCTCAAGACACGAAATAATAATCGTCAACTGGCTATTTCGTAGGTGAAGGCACTATTTGTAAAATACCCGTGCTGTAGAGAATAATGAGGAAAACTTGCTATATAAAAGTTCTGACACTTCCCAACAAGCATAGAAATCCCACGTTATAATTATGAGCTATACTTAAATCCTCACACCATGCAACTGCTCGCACTTGGCCTGAATCATCATACAGCGCCCGTTTCGCTACGCGAACGGGTGGCGTTTCCATTTGAGCGAATTGAGCCAGCGTTGGCAGGGTTGAAAGAGCTTTGGCAAAACTCAGGCCCAGAGCGTAGAGCCGAAGCAGCCATTCTTTCCACCTGTAATCGAACGGAAATCTATTGTGTAACAGCTGACGCTGCAGCAGGTGATCGTG
Source organism: Candidatus Pandoraea novymonadis (assembly GCF_003004665.1). Taxonomy (GTDB): domain Bacteria; phylum Pseudomonadota; class Gammaproteobacteria; order Burkholderiales; family Burkholderiaceae; genus Pandoraea; species Pandoraea novymonadis. The sequence continues at coordinate 75,676 of NZ_MUHY01000004.1, read as the reverse complement.
CCATTCATTGGCTATCGCAGTTTCATCAAATTCCTACCGCTGAGTTGGTCCCTCATCTATATGCACTGCCACAATCAGAGGCGGTGCGAAACGCATTTCGCGTCGCTAGCGGCCTCGATTCGATGGTGCTTGGCGAAACACAAATTCTCGGTCAATTGAAAGATGCTGTACGCACAGCCTCCGAAGCCGGTGCATTGGGTACCTATTTGAATCAATTATTCCAGCGCACGTTCGCGGTTGCGAAAGAAGTGCGTGGCCAAACCAAAATCGGAGCACATTCAGTCTCAATGGCTGCGGCAGCTGTCCGTCTCGCAAAACGAATATTCGAGAGTATAGAAACGCAAAATGTTTTATTCATCGGTGCAGGCGAAATGATTGAACTCTGCGCCACACATTTTGCGGCACAACATCCGAAATCACTCTATATCGCCAATCGCACAATCGAGCGTGGTGAAAAACTCGCAGAGAGTTTCGTCGGCAAAGCTATTCCACTCTCAGCATTACCAAACATCCTGCATAAATTCGATATCGTTATCTCCTGCACTGCGAGTTCATTGCCAATCATTGGCCTCGGTGCAATTGAACGAGCCATTAAGATCCGAAAACACAAACCCATGTTTATGGTCGATCTGGCTGTACCACGCGATATCGAGCCAGAGATCGGGCGTCTCACAGACGTTTTTTTATACACTATTGATGACCTCGGCGCTGTCGTACGTGAGGGCAACACAGTGCGTCAATCCGCTGTGGCACAAGCTGAAGCTATCATTGAAACACGAGTCAAAGATTTCATGCAGTGGCTAGAAGCACGCAGTGTTGTCCCCGTTATCCGTGATATTCACGCACAGGCAGAAACAGTTCGGCAAACTGAACTCGAACGAGCGAAGCGCATGCTTCGGCGTGGTGACGATCCATTGGATATCTTCGACACTCTATCTCTTGCGTTAACCAAAAAATTTCTACACGGCCCAACCCTCGCACTCAAAACAGCATCCAGCAACGAGCGTAACCACCTCATTCAATTTATTCTCGAATGGTTTCGCCATTCAGGAACTTCTGATAAATAAATGAAAGCAAGCATGCAAGCTAAACTCGACCAGATAACACAGCGTCTAGTCGAGCTCAACAAGCTATTAAGCCAAACCGATGTCACGGATAACTTGGATAACTATCGAAAGCTCACACGTGAACATGCCGAGCTTTCTCCGATTGTTGAGCAATATCAGCGCTACCGCCAAGCGCAGCAAGATATCGATTTTGCGCAAGACATGGCGCTTGATCCGGAGATGCGAGATTTCGCCGAAGAAGAAAGCATCAGTGCACGCGCACGCATAGTCACGTTGCAAGATGAGCTTCAACGCATGCTCTTACCTCGAGATCCTAATGATGATCGCAACATCTTTCTAGAAATCCGGATAGGAACTGGCGGAGATGAATCTGCCCTTTTTGCAAGTGACTTGCTACGTATGTATATGCGATATGCAGAACGCCAGCACTGGCAAACCGAAGTGATCTCTGCGAGCGAATCAGACTTGGGTGGCTATAAGGAAGTCATCATCCGCCTGATTGGTCAAAGTGTATATTCACAACTCAAATTCGAGTCTGGTGGCCATCGCGTACAGCGTATTCCTACCACGGAAACCCAAGGCCGCATCCATACGTCCGCCTGTACCGTAGCGGTAATGCCAGAAGCAGATGATATCGCTGATGTCCAGATCAGTCCCGCCGACATTCGTATCGATACCTTTCGTGCATCAGGTGCAGGTGGACAGCACATCAACAAAACAGACTCAGCTGTACGCATCACACACTTGCCAACGGGAATAGTCGTAGAATGCCAGGAGGACCGTTCACAGCATCGAAACAAGGATAAAGCCATCACTGTGCTGGCCGCTCGTATCAAAGATACGCAACTACGCATCCAACAAGCTAAAGAAGCTGCCACACGTAAGAATTTGATCGGCTCAGGTGATCGTTCACAGCGCATCCGAACGTATAATTTCCCCCAGGGACGTATCACTGACCATCGAATCAACCTCACTCTCTACAAGCTAGAGTACATCATGGATGGTGATCTAGAGGAAATGATAAAAGCACTCGTTACCGAGCATCAAGCCGAGCAACTGGCTTCGCTTTACGAAAGGGTGTAAACCTCTGATGAAAGACAAAAATCGAGCTAATCTGATCATGGTTAATGGATCGCCATCGTTATCAGAAAAAACATGCGTGCCTATAACAGTTTCCGATCTTTTCCACGAATCCGATCTGCCAACTTTAGAGACACGTATTTTACTCACACATACGCTTGGCTGGTCCCATTCTCAGCTAATTACGCGCAACCGAGAGCCACTTGACACGATTTCTATCAATACTTATCAAAAGTTATGTGCCCGTCGTTTGACTGGCGAGCCCATTGCCTATCTGACTGGCAAACGAGAATTCTTTGGATTAACACTATCCGTTAATGCCTCGGTACTCATTCCACGCTCAGAAACCGAGTTGTTAGTTGAGTTGGCATTAGAATATCTGGCCGGAATCGCAGCACCTCGTGTCCTTGATGTCGGCACAGGAAGCGGAGCTATTGCATTGGCAATCGCTACAGCATGTCCCAATGCACATGTCATAGGAATTGACCATTCTCGGGATGCACTAGCTGTCGCACGTGCTAATGCGGCACAACTCGGAATGCTCTCTTCTACAAACGATGGTCCTCATGTGGAATACCTCGAAAGCAATTGGTATCATGGACTTAACCCTACAAACAATGAACAGTATGTGGCGCCATTCGATCTCATTGTCTCCAATCCTCCATATATCCCAGCTGACGATCCACACTTAACGCAAGGCGATCTGCGCTACGAACCTATAGATGCACTCACGGATCATGCTGACGGATTATCTGCACTGCGCATCATCATAGCTGGAGCCAGTATGCACTTAATCCCGGGTGGCTGGCTACTGTGCGAACACGGCTACAATCAAGCGCATGTCGTACGCGACTTGTGCTGTGATTCTGGATTAAGTAACGTCTTCTCAGCAAAAGATCTTTCCGGCATAGAACGTGTAACAGGCGGTCAACACAGAAAAACGTTAAAATATCCACCAAAAAATACATTAACTGGCATCCCAAAGGCTTGAAATCATGACTATACAGGAAAAAATACAACAAATCGTCAGCAGTCATTCTATCGTCCTTTTCATGAAAGGTAGTGCAGTGTTTCCGATGTGCGGTTTTTCAGGGCGGGCTGTAAAAATTCTTAAAGACTGTGGATTCAACGACTTCTTCACCGTAGATGTCTTACAAGATAATGAAATCCGCCAAGGATTGAAAGAATTCGCCAATTGGCCAACAATCCCACAACTTTACATTCGCGGTGAATTCATCGGCGGCTCAGATATAATGATGGAAATGTACCAGAGTGGCGAGCTCAAACAAGCGCTGGCCAAGCCACCTCAGTAGAATGAACACTCAATATTATTGCTCACAATCATTCCTCCCCCGGCATGTTGCCACCTTATTTCTAGCATGAATTTTTCTTCCTCAGCGGTCGAATCGCATAGACCTCGCATTGTGGTAGCCATCACAGGAGCAAGTGGTGCAATTTATGGAGTCCGCCTGCTGATGTTTCTAAGCAAACTTGGTAGCATAGAAACGCATTTGCTGGTGTCAAATGCCGGTTGGCTAACGCTTCTTCACGAACTCGAGATGAAAAAATCTGAAGTACAAGCATTAGCCAATTTTACGTACAGTGTGCGCGAAGTAGGGGCAACAATCGCCAGCGGTTCTTTCGCGACAATCGGCATGGTAGTAGCGCCCTGTTCGATGAAAACTCTAGCAAGTATTGCACACGGCTTATCCGATAATTTGATTACTCGAGCCGCTGACGTCGTCCTTAAAGAAAGACGACGCCTTGTCTTGATGGTGAGAGAAACTCCATTCAATCTCGTGCATCTACGCAATATGGCAGCAGTCACAGAAATGGGTGGAATCATCTATCCACCAGTGCCCGCATTCTACAACAGACCTTCCTCTCTTGAGGATATGGTCGAAGATACGGTGAGTCGCATACTCGACCTATTCAGACTAGGTCCTACTATTTCAGACAGTTGGTCAGGATTAGGAAAAGAGAATAATAACAGTACGTGAGTACAAGCACACCAAGTCAAGGAGGCTACTTCGGTGGATATCATCCCCCCCCCACGATAGAAGAAACATCTGAAAATAGGTCCCCCAAAACCCTCAAGCAGCAAAACCGGCACATGCCTCCCCGAAGATTTAGCTATCTATAGTTATTATAAGACTCCCCAATGTAATGGAACCACTTCGGTCTTAGTTCACCAAAGTGACACTTATTTAAAAGTGTTGATAAAATCAATCTACATCTAAAAACATATGATCGAATCACCTTGAGCATTAAAATGACGCATCGATACAAATCTTCTATGTATTCTGGTAGCTCCAAAACATACGCAAAATGTGCAAATTTGCAATTTACGTGCTAGTTACATAGTAAAAGCTAAATAGCAACTAAAATTTCATAGATCTCATTTCCGCCATTCATGTCAAGGATTACAAAATTGGCTGTAGGCTCTCTAAAAATTGGATTCTACCGGTAACCATTTTCCATACACTTTCTTCTCCATCTTACCGTGCGATTGGTTTATAACGAATACGCTTTGGCGTGTTCGCTTCTTCGCCAAGACGCTTTCGCTTATCTGCTTCGTATTCTTGATAATTGCCCGGGAAAAACTCAATACAAGAGTCACCTTCGAAAGCCAATATGTGCGTAGCAATGCGGTCAAGGAACCAGCGATCGTGGGAAATAACCATCACACAACCGGCGAATTCCAGCAGTGCATCTTCCAGTGCCCTCAGCGTTTCCACATCAAGATCATTTGATGGCTCATCGAGCAGCAGCACGTTACCACCAGCGATCAATGTCTTTGCCAAATGCAAACGGCCACGCTCACCACCAGACAATGTGGCCACCTGCTTTTGCTGATCCGAACCTTTAAAGTTGAAGCGACCAATATAAGCACGAGACAGTGTTTCGTACCTACCCACACTCAGCACGTCCGCACCACCCGAGATTTCCTCGAACACCGTTTTCGTACCATCAAGCGCATCACGATTCTGATCAACATAAGCAAGTCTTACAGTCGGACCCACTTTGATTTCACCATTATCTGGTTGCTCACTCCCAGATAACATCTTGAATAATGTCGATTTGCCTGCACCGTTTGGACCAATGATACCTACAATCGCACCTGGGGGAACTTGAAAGCTCAGATTATCAATCAGCAAACGATCGCCGAAGCCTTTTGTTACATTCTTAAATTCAATCACTTCTTTACCCAAACGCTCACCGATAGGAATAAAAATTTCCTGTGTTTCATTGCGCTTTTGGTATTCCTGGCTATTTAATTCCTCAAAGCGAGCAATCCGCGCTTTTGACTTCGCTTGGCGTCCCTTAGCGTTTTGACGCACCCATTCCAGCTCCTTCTTCAAGGTCTTTTGACGTGCCGATTCGGTGAGTTCTTCCTGCTTCAAACGCTCATGTTTTTGATCAAGCCATGAGCTATAGTTACCTTTCCAAGGAATACCTTGACCACGATCGAGTTCAAGAATCCACTCAGCTGCGTTATCAAGAAAATAGCGGTCATGAGTGACAGCCACAACGGTGCCAGAAAAACGTGTCAGAAACTGCTCAAGCCAATCAACTGATTCTGAATCCAGATGATTAGTGGGCTCATCCAGCAACAGCATGTCAGGACGAGACAGTAGTAAACGGCAAAGAGCCACACGGCGCTTCTCTCCACCAGATAATACAAAAATCTTAGTATCCCAAGGGGGTAAACGTAGTGCATTAGCAGCAACTTCAAGTTGATGCTCAACGTTATCACCCCCACATGCAACTAAAATCGCCTCGCACTTTTCTTGTTCCTCTGCAAGCACATCGAAATCCGCATCTGCTTCTGCGTAAGCTGCGTAAATGGATTCAAGCCGCTGGCGCGCCTCAAATACTTCTCCCAAACCACCTTCGACGACTTCACGCACTGTTAATTCCGGATCAATTTGAGGTTCCTGCGACAAATAACCAATCTTCAAGTTTGGCATTGGGTTCGCTTCACCTTCAATTTCATGATCAACGCCAGCCATAATTTTTAGTAATGTCGACTTACCAGAACCGTTTAAACCCAGCACACCAATCTTAGCACCGGGAAGAAACGATAACGAAATATCCTTAAGAATATGGCGCTTAGGCGGAACAATCTTGCCCACGCGGTTCATGCTAAATACATACTGTGCCATGAGACTTCCTGACTGAAAGGGAGAATGAGCAGAAGTGTAACAAAGACAAGAATGAGATACATGATTAGTGCCTACCCTTCTGCTCACAATGCAACAAAAATTCGACGTCTGATCAAAAAATGGTAGTAAGTGAACTCATTCCAATTAGAACAACGACACAATTTCGTCTCAAAAACTCCACATTTAATCCTCCGTCATAGCCAGTCATGTACATATGTCAGATTTTTTATCCGTCATGATAAAAATAAATGCCGTATATCACATATGCCCAGTGTTAATTTATATCGTCCTTAACAAAAAAACGATGACAGTTACCACCGCCTTATCTATGCAGATCAATCATGTCAGAGAAGTGAAGAGGCGTATCAGGTAACCTAACGGCAAGCACATCTACCTAAAATTCGACCTATACACATAACGAATAATTCTGATACAGAGAGCTATACTTTTGAAACTCCACAAAAAGTATTTTTTGACAAGTCTTCATCTAGGGAAGATAGTCGAATTTATGTGATCCCTGCCGTGTTGAAATACCTTTCTATTTTTAAAAGAATTCATAGATGCCTCTGGCCTACTCTTCAGAATTACAAAGCTATGTTTAAACGGCTGATATATGAAGAGCATGTCTTCTGTTATTTGTAGCAAGACGAGAAAAGCAGAAACGTAGAACAGCTTTATGCGAGTGATGTCATCGAGCAAAGCCTGATTCGGATGGGAATCGAAGTAGTGACGACATTAAATAGATAAAGAACACAGCTATCCCCGCCTAAGTATTCAGCAATACTTAAACAAAAGATCCCATTACCTAAAACGCATCGCCACCCTTATTATGATGACGATGCAGGACAACCAAAGATGATTAGATATTATGCTAAACGTCTGAGACTCATCGCATTTTAGGTTTTGTGACGATAGTTAATTCGCCCCTTAGTTAAATCATAGGGAGACATTTCTAGCGTAACCCGGTCACCAGCCAAAATACGAATGCGATTCTTCTGCATACGCCCGCTGGCATAGGCCCACACCTGCACTCCGTTTTCAAGCATCACACGAAAACGGTTATCAGGCAACACGTCTGAGACGTGGCCGTTAAATTCAATAAGTTCTTCCTTGGCCAAATTGATATCCTCATATGACGCAGCTAGCGCCGGTTTCGAAGATCACCAAACAACACTCCCCAGTGCATAGAACTAATATACGCTACGGACATCAAAGATGGTAAATCCAGTGGTCATTGCAGACCGTAGTAATTTCACGACACAGGTCCTTGAACAGACAGCTATTTACAATGACCAACCCGTAATTCATTACACTAGATCGAAGTCTATCTTTATAAAAAATAGACGCCGAGTGCAGCAACACGGCACTGAAATATCGAGCAGCAGGCGATCACCGAAACAGCGACGTTCCGGCTCCGTAAGAATAAAGCTTTCTTCCTTACTCGTGGGAGAAAATCCACACAGAAACGGAAAATATCAAAAAAAAGCTGCTATTTAAAATAGTTAATTTAAAAATCCCACGTTCTATTAGGCTCAATCAAGTTAACAGGAAAATTTTACGCCAATGAGATTGACTCGGGATGCAATCAGCAATTAGGCCTCTGATTAGGAAGAATAATGTTTCTAGAACAGCGATCTCGTTTTCAAAAACAGAACTGTACTAAAATTCTCTTGTAGTACATTACCGGACATAGATCGCAAAGTTAACGTACTGGTCTGCTAATCAAACTCCAAACATTGCAACTCTCATCATCTCTAAAAAACGTCACACAAAAACACGTAAGTCTTTTATTTTTGGTGCCGGCTGCAGGAATCGAACCTGCCACCTGATGATTACAAATCAACTGCTCTACCAAATGAGCTAAGCCGGCATGGGTGGTCATTGTAACTGAACTTTCTTAAGAATATGCCGAAAAATTATAAAATTTTAAGAGCTATTCAATCAAGTCCATCCTTAAAATGAGGGCTCCCTCCAGCAATCCACTCAACAGATCCGGAGAGTCATAACTGGTCTATACTATTCTCAAATAATATCCTGTGAAGAACAACTATTTCACGACCTTCAAATGCGCGCGTCTACCCTGAGGACTAATCGGAGGGGACGGATCTGGTTTCTCTCCATCAGGAGCTAACGGTGTCAAAAACACGGCAGGTCCTCCAAGTGGTGAGATCTGATTGACTGAGAAGGCTATACCTTGACCATTCTCACGTGCATACATTGCCAACACGTTTGCAACTTGCACCTCGACTTTCTGTGCAATACCGCCAAAACGAGCGCTGAATTCAATCCAATCGTTACCCATCTGCAAACCGCTAGTCGCATCAAAACTAATGTTCAATACAATTTCGCCATTTTTTACAAAATTACGAGGTACTTTCGTGGATGCATCGACATGTACAGACAAATGCGGAGTGTAGCCATTATCCACGCACCACTCGTACAAAGCGCGTAGCAAGTAAGGTTTGGTAGAGGTCTCTAACATTTTCTTCCATTATCCTAACCAAACGCTGGAGCGTACTGTTAACTCAAACTACTTGGTTAAGAATATAATTATTAACGACGCATGACTTTTTCAGAAGGCGTAAGCGCTTCGATATAAGCAGGACGACTAAAAATGCGCTCGGCATATTTTAATAACGGAGCAGCATTTTTCGATAACTCAATCCCATAATGATCCAAACGCCATAGCAACGGGGCAATCGCAATGTCCAGCATCGAAAAGTCATCCCCCAACATATACTTATTCTTCAAAAAAATAGGAGCCAATTGCACCAGACGGTCACGAATCAATGCACGCGCTTTCTGAACAATACCATGGTCCATTTGGTTTTCTAGCGTGCTGATATGCATAAACAGCTCTTTCTCGAAATTAAATAAAAATAAGCGCGCGCGCGCGCGCTGCACCGGATCTGCTGGCATCAATTGTGGATGCGGAAAACGTTCATCAATATATTCATTGATCGTATTCGATTCGTATAAAATTAAATCTCGCTCAACCAAAATTGGGACTTGACCGTAAGGATTCATCACACTAATTTCTTCCGGCTTGTTAAAAAGATCAACATCACGGACTTCAAAGTCCATGCCTTTTTCGAACAAAACTAGCCGGCAACGCTGAGAAAATGGGCATGTTGTGCCCGAATACAAAACCATCATAGCGCATTTTCCTTAAAAACTAACGGGGTTAGGGCGGGGAAAGCGGCGCTTTCCCCGCCCTAACCCCTTTTACAGAATTGATTCTACTTCACGTCCTTCCAATAAGCCGCATTTAAACGAAAAGCTAGTAACGTAAATATTGCCAAAAACAATAAAACCCAGACACCTAACTTCTTTCGTGTACGCTGCACAGGCTCCGACATCCAATCGAGATAAGATACGAGATCTGCTACGGCATTATCAAAATCACCTGGTTTCATAATCCCAGGTGTCAGCTGAATAAACATCGAATTACTATTCATTTTTCCTTGATTTTTAATAGCTCGCTGTCCCTGCAGTTCCCACAGTGGGTTTGGCATTCCAACATTAGGAAATACCACGTTGTTCCAGCCAGTTGAGCGAGAATCATCACGATAGAAAGCTCGTAAATACGTGTATAACCAATCCGTTCCTTTCACCCGTGCTTGCACCGATAAATCAGGTGGTATAGATCCAAACCAATCTTTGGCATCTGACATTTGCATTGCAACCGTCATTGGCTCATCAATTTTTTCAGTGAAAAAAAACATATTCTCCTTAATCTTCTTTTCTGAAAATCCTAAATCTTTTAATCGAGAATATCTCATTAACGAGGCTGAATGGCAATTCAGACAGTATTTCAAAAATAATTTAGCTCCACGCTGAAGTGCTGCTACGTCGTTTATACGATTCGGTGCCGAATCAAGGACTACGCTCTCACCCGCTATCGCTGGGAAGATAAAACCGCACGAAAGCACTAGTACAATAAAAAACATTTTCTTGATCGTTACGAATCGTATCAAAATCATTCAACTCCCACGGTACGTAACGCGATCCGGTACCGGCTTAAAAGTACCCAACTGGCTCCAAACTGGCATAAGTCCAAAAAAACAGAAGTAATACAACGTCCCCACTTGCGAAAGTCGAGTATTTAAAGGTGTCGGATCTTTCATCCCCAAATAACCGAGCAGCAAGAAAAAAAAGACAAAAATACTCAACAACACCTTGTGAAAAACTGGTCGGTAACGGATCGACTTTACAGGACTCTTATCTAGCCAAGGCATAAAAAAAAGTGAGATGACTGCTCCGAACATCATCAGCATCCCAAAAAACTTAGCTTCCATCAAAAATATTGCCAATAGAAAGAGCATCCCCGCACCAGATCTAACAATTTTAGTAGTCACCTGCACACGCCATTTGATTGACCAGGTGGCTATAGTTAGGGCTAAAATAGCCATCAGTACATATTTGAAGTCATCGGTTGTCGCACGTAATATCGAATAAAAAATCGAAAAGTACCATACTGGCGTAATGTGCTGTGGTGTAATCAAAGAATTCGATGGCATGAAGTTATTCACGTCCAAAAAGTAACCAGCCATCGTAGGAGCAAAAAAGACAATTGCCGAAAATATCATCAAAAATACACCAATACCCAAGATAACGTGTGTCGTATAGTAAGGATGAAAGGGGACACCATCAATCGGAATTCCATCAGCGTTCTTCTTTTCTTTGATTTCAATACCATCTGGGTTATTTGAGCCAACCTCATGCAGTGCAATGATATGGCCAACCACTAGAGCAATCAAGATCAAAGGAATCGCGATAATATGTAATGCAAAGAATCTATTCAGTGTTGCATCAGAGATAATATAATCACCTCGAATCCAAAGCGACAAATCCGTTCCAATAACCGGAATCACAGAGAATAGGTTAACAATTACCTGTGCACCCCAATATGACATTTGCCCCCATGGCAGCAAATAGCCCATAAAAGCTTCCACCATTAAACACAAAAAAATAAAACAACCAAAGATCCAAACAAGTTCACGAGGTTTACGATATGAACCGTATAACAGTCCACGAAATATATGCAGGTAAACCACAACAAAGAACATCGAAGCACCTGTCGAATGCATATAGCGAATCAGCCAACCCCATGGTACTTCGCGCATAATATATTCGACCGAAGCAAATGCAAGTTTCGAGTCAGGTTTATAATTCATCGTAAGGAAAATTCCCGTAAGAATTTGAATCACCAGCAATAGCATCCCCAACGACCCAAAGAAATACCAGAAGTTAAAATTTTTAGGAACATAATATTCAGAAGCATGTTTCCTCCATAGCCGAGTCAATGGGAAACGACGGTCAATCCAGCCAAGCAAGCCGGTCGTTTCAACATGTTTTTCAACCACCATTAGCTCTCTCCTTTTTCATCTTGGCCGATCACAATCTTCGTCTCACTCAAAAACATGAAACGGGGAATATCTAAATTCTTTGATGCAAGATTATTTTTGAATACGCGCCCAGACATATCATATGTTGAACCATGACATGGGCATAGAAATCCAGGATAGGTGCCAAGTGCCGCAAGACTGTTAGCCACGTAAGGCCCCAAAGGAATACAACCGAGGTGAGTACAGATACCGATGACAACCAGCAAATCTTTACGCTCAATGCGAGCACGATACGCATTGTTACAAAACTCAGGCATAGGATAACTAAAAACTTCTTTTGATTCTGGATCAACTAACTCAGGTTTTACTTTCTCTAACGAGTCCATGTCATCTGATGTGCGCCACACAATCCATACGGGCAATCCCCGCCAATTTACAGTCATCTTCTCACCAGACCTCAGACGGCTAATATCAACTTCGACTGGTGCGCCACTGGCTTTTGCATGCTCTGACGGTTGCAAATACCCAACGAATGGTATTAATGTTGCAACACCTCCAACAACAGATGTTGCTATCAACCAATTCCGACGACTATTCTCGACGAGCTTTTCTTGATCATTCCCCATCACACGCCCTACGCGATTAAATTGATATTTTCATGATAATTCCAACCTTTCCATCCAGAATTTCTACAATATAAATTGTAAGAATCATCATGACACATCACATACTGCTACAACACTATTTTCAGGAAATAGTGTTCCAAGAATTCCTATGAATAAGCATTTCATTCATAAAAAAATACACTCATATTTTTTAGATAACCAATTTATCGACTTCTTTCTATGCAACATAGTCAATAGCTAACTCTGAAAATACTCTTTAGAAAAAATATAGAATGAATAGAAATACTCCAAAGTCTCCTAACTGAAAAAAGTGAAATAGAACAAACTTTACAGTAGTTCAAATAATTACTTCAAAAAGAAAAGAAGTTATCAATCTTCACATCTTCATGCTGAAGATGCTTTTTTTAAAAATTGCTAGGTTATAGTTAGATTGCGAAAAAAATCATACCGATTGTCAAATCAACTGGCTTTTAGAAGCCGAAGTTGGCCTAGCAAGTTCATTTTTCTTAAAAAGGGCATTGTAAATTTTATCTATGACCATCCTTATACCTTCGCAGATCAAGTCAACACTTGACTCGAAAATAACTATTTTTCAGCCCTCGTGACTATTCTGGACCAACATTAACCTTTGTTTAACAGCGTACAAATTCCACAAAGCCATCTTGCATCCTACAGATACATTGCCACTAAACTGGATTCGGGATGTCAAAAAAACAATGCTCAATCTCAAACGTTTTAGCAATATGCTCGCCTAACGCCTTCACTCCCCAACACTCCGTCGCATGATGTCCTGCTCCTAAGAAACCAACACCCGATTCTCGTGCCAAATGTGTATTCTGCTCAGACACCTCACCGCTTAGATAAACATCTGCTCCTGCGGCAATAGCAGCTTCGAAAAATCCTTGAGCACCACCGGTACACCATGCAACTTTTTTTATCGGTCGATCCGGATCACCCAATAATAGTGGTACACGTCCCAATTTAATATCCACACGCTGCGCCAGTTCACGTAAAGTCATTGCTCGTTCGAGCGTACCAAGCCAACCTAGTTGATCTGGGCCAAAACGGGCATGAGAGATAAAGCCAAGCAAAATAGCCAATTGCGCGTTATTACCCAATTCTGAATGTGCATCAAGCGGAAGGTGATAAGCAAATAGGTTCATGTCGTTCTCAATCAAAAGACCTAGGCGGCGACGCTTAATACCAACAATGCAAGATTCCTCATTTTTCCAAAAATATCCGTGGTGTACTAGCACTGCGTCGCTTCCCCAATCACGTGCTGCTTCTAGAAAAGCTTGACTAGCAGTCACCCCAGAGGCAAGTTTTCTAATTTCTGGACATCCTTCTACTTGAAGCCCATTTGGGCAATAATCCTGAAATTTTGAGATTTGAAGTGTATCGTTAAGATACAATTCTAAATTAATACGATTTATCAAGGTTTTTTCTCCTTCATGTTCAGACGCTTCTGGCTCCTGTTTGCGCAAGCGGTCACTATACTACTCGCGCTATTATTTATAATCGCGACCTTGAAACCACAGTGGTTACCAGGTCAAAGACCATTTGGCTATCAGTCGGTCAATCCCACTATTGCGTTCCAAGAGACGACAAATAGTCTGTCCGAAAAGACGACACAAGACTCGTATGCAGATGGTGCACAAAAAGCCATGCCATCTGTGGTTAGCATTTTCTCCAATAAAAAGAATCGTGCCAAACGCGATCCTCGCTTCGACGATCCATTGTTCCGCTATTTTTTCGGTGATAGCGGTACTGCTATTCGCCAGGAACCGGTACCAAGCCTTGGCTCCGGTGTCATCGTCAGCAGTCAAGGATACATTCTCACAAATCACCATGTAATCGATGGCGCTGACGAAATTGAGATAGCACTTGCGGACGGTCGTAAAGCCTGTGCCAAACTAGTTGGAAGCGATCCAGAAACCGATCTAACCGTCCTAAAGATTACACTCGACAATCTACCTGCCATTACTCTCGGTGGCATGGAAAAGGTACGCGTCGGGGATGTGGTGTTAGCCATTGGTAATCCGTTTGGAGTAGGACAAACAGTCACCATGGGTATCATTAGTGCACTTGGTCGCAATCATCTCGATATCAGTACTTTTGAGAACTTCATTCAGACCGATGCTGCTATCAATCCTGGTAATTCAGGTGGCGCACTAGTAGATGTGCATGGCAACTTACTTGGCATCAACACAGCTATCTACTCACGCAGCGGAGGCAATATGGGCATCGGCTTCGCGATCCCTATATCCACGACTCGTTCTGTGCTGGAATCCATCATCACTACTGGTACAGTCACGCGTGGCTGGATCGGTGTAGAACCGCAAGATATTACGGCTGATATTGCAGAATCGTTCGGTCTGCAACAGGACTCCGGTGTGATTATTGCAGGAGTCGTGCAAGGTAGTCCTGCGGATAAGGCGTGCATTCAGCCAGGGGATACCTTGACCAAGGTTGGCGATACCACAATTCGTGACACGACTGAACTTCTCAACATTATTGCTCAGCTAAAGCCCGGTGTGTCTACGGCAATCCAACTAAAACGAAAAAAGAAAACCATCGATCTACAAGTAATAGTTGGGAAACGTCCTCCACCCCCCAAACGCCCTTTAGAAGAAGGAGACGATAACAGTGGGTATTAACGGATGATAACTTCTATGTATCCGAATCACCTCAAAAATACAAAGACAAAGCTTGATAAGAAACATAAAACAGGCACCGACATCACTCATCATTTCTGTGAGCAGGCGACTTCACAAATATACGCGCGGCAATCAAACCAAATTCGTAAAGCAAAACCAGTGAAATTGCAAGCATGACCTGAGATAGAACGTCTGGCGGTGTAACAATCGCAGCGACGACAAATGAACCAACAACTGCATAAGGGCGGCTTTGCTTAAGTTTTTCTAGACTAACAACACCTAGATGTACTAGCAGTACGACCGCCAACGGCATCTCAAACGTAATACCAAAACAAAGAAACATCGTTAGGACGAAGCTGAGATAGCTATTAATATCGGTGTTCATCTCCGCACCTAATGGTGCATTGTAATGAGCCATGAACTGAAAAACTGTTGGAAATACAAGAAAATATGCAAATGCGATGCCTACAAGAAACAACGCGTAACTGCTTACGACCAACGGAATCACGAGTCTCTTCTCATGCCGATATAGTCCAGGCGCAATGAATGCCCAAGCCTGATAAAGCACGATCGGAAATGCAACAACAATTGATACTATCATCGTGACCTTCATCGGCACAAAAAATGAACCGCTGATGTCCGTGACGATCATCTTGCCGCCTCTTGGAAGCGATTTCAGCAATGGACTTGATAGCAAGCAGAAAATATCCGGAGCCCAATAGATAAGACTAAAAAATACTATGAGAACCGCCCCTCCAGCACGAATGATGCGGGCACGTAACTCTATCAAATGTGAAAAAAATGTTGCTTCTATATCCCCTCCAGGAATTTTCTGTTTGTTAGTCACATAAATCCTCTTGGAATTATCCTAGACTGCTTTAATTCTGGAGGCTAGCTAGTTGGGGTCCACAAACTTAAAAGAATTTCATCGGACGGCGCATGGTTCTTGGCATATGCCGCGCCATACGAGCGGCCCCCGACTGCAAGTATATTTTTGTGCGCGTCGCTTGTTTATACCAAAGCGGCATCACCCTACGTTTCACACGCCAATTGCGCCGATTAACGCTTTTCAGATTCATAGAGAATCTCATCGTAGGCTCAGCGGTATCTACTGAATCAGCAACATAATGGGCTAATGAAACATGTGTTGACGGCATCATTGTCGCCTCATTCAAAAAAATGTCATTTAATGCATCATCATCCTTTAAGTACAAATGTGTGTTGATCGTACTCTCGAAACCGCGTGCGATATCCTCAAATTCACGACCGACATTAAGCAATTCATCAAGTTCCATTTCACTTTTCACTTGCGCCTTAACATCATTGAGATAACGTTGTGCACGGGAAAACAACGCTCCCGCCATACGAGTTACTTTCGGAAGACGTTCCGGACCAATAACAACCAGCGCAACTACACCGGTCAGAATCAGCTTGGACAAACCGAGATCTATCATGCCGTTTTGGCCTTTAACCTTATCGTTATTGGCTAGTATCTTCTTTTTGCATGTCGATAGTTATGTTGTTATAGGATTGCGGCTCCATATCCTTCGATGAAGAAGCAGTACTACTTTCCTTCATTCCATCCTTAAAACCCTTCACCGCCCCCCCTAGATCGCTCCCAATATCACGAAGCTTCTTCGTACCAAAAATCATCATAACAATCAAGAAAACAACAATCCAATGAGAAATACTGAGATAACCCATAAAAAATCTCCTAGTGCTCCCGTTTCTATTTATCGGCATTAATACTTATTTCTGTCAGGTGAACTCTCACATACATATCGAAGGACGTAGTCCCGCTATCACATGCATATGAATATGATAGAGTTCTTGGCCACCACCCGGGCCGGTATTCATTACTACACGAAAACCATTGGCCTCCTTGTCCGATCCTGGCTCGTAAGCATAGCCAAATTCTCTCGCCAATTTGGGTGCTAATAACATCATTTTCCCAAGCAGTTCCTGATCTTCGCTTTCGCAATGCTGCAAGGTCGGGATATGACGGCGAGGCACCACCAACAAATGGAGCGGCGCCACCGGTCTAATATCCTTGAAGACGATCAAATCACTATCCGCATAAACCTGCTCGCTCAAAACTTGCCCAATAGCAATCTTGCAGAAAATACATTCATCATGACCCATGAGCATTTGATCCTTAGTGAGATTGCGTCATTGTCAGCATAAAGCATCGTCAGATGCTAAGAGATCGCTTCTCCTGATACATCATAATTCTGCAAATAATCTAAAGAAGATAAGCGAAAATGGATATCAAGCCAACGAAACCCAAGATCAACTAGAACCAATAATATGAAAGACCATACTGTGACTCCAATTTTATCTCTCTCAATAATTCCCTATCGTAAGGATAAATCGTTGATAACAACTATTGACGAACAAAGATTCTGTATGGAAAATTTGGTAATCCTTGCGCAAGTAACATCCGCACTTTAATTTCGACAATAGACAAACATTTAGCCATCAGACGACTTACGTTGTGCCTTCTCCGTCAGCCCAGACAATCCTTCACGACGTTCCAGTTCAGTCAACACCGCATCCGGTGAGAGACCATGATGAACCAAAAGTACCATGCTATGAAACCAAAAATCGGTAGTCTCGTTGACAAGCTTCTGCTTCAAATCACCAGACAAGGAAGACGCTCCAATGCGGATATCTTTCGCAGCCAAGATAATCTCTGTAGCTTCTTCGGCAATTTTTTTAAGTATGGCATCATCACCTTTATGAAATAAACTCGCCACGTAAGATTCATTCTTATCACCGCCTTTGCGGGATTTGATGACCTCAGTCACTCGTTTCAAAGTTTTATTCATCTGACTCACTTATAAATTCTATTTGGATCTTTGAGTACTGGCTCATCTATTGTCCAACACACATCTAACCCAGATCCTTCCAGTTTACGAAAAAAGCAGGAATACCGACCTGTGTGGCAAGCAATACCTTCGATCTGCTTGACCTTCAATAAAATAACGTCTGCATCGCAATCCAGGCGAATGTCATGTACCTTCTGCACATGACCCGATTCTTCACCCTTATGCCACAAACGCTTACGAGAACGTGACCAATAAATGACCTCACCGACTTTCACCGTAAGCTTCAACGCATCTCGATTCATCCAGGCCACCATCAGCAAGTCATTGGTTTCAATCTCCTGAGCGATCGCTGGTACTAAGCCGTTTTCATCCCATCTCACTTGATCTAACCAATCTTTTATCATGCTTTATTACAACCTCACTGAAATACCTTGATCCGCCATGAAATTCTTAGCTTCACCAATTGTATGGTCACCGTAATGGAAAATACTTGCCGCCAACACCGCGTCAGCATGACCTTGTGTAATGCCGTTTGCGAGGTCCGCCAATGACCCAACACCACCCGAAGCAATCACGGGAATCATGACGTTGTCGGATACAGCTCGCGTTAGCTCTAAATCAAATCCAATTTTAGTGCCATCACGATCCATACTGGTGAGTATAATTTCACCTGCACCAAGTTCTTCAATACGTTTAGCCCAAACCACAACGTCCAAACCAGTGCTCTTCCGACCCCCATGCGTAAAAACCTCCCAACGTGAGGACTCACCCTCAACAAATACGCGCTTAGCATCGATAGCCACCACAATACACTGAGATCCGTATTTACTGGCAGCCTCTGCCACAAGATTAGAATTAGCAACAGCAGACGAATTCATAGCAACTTTATCTGCACCCGCATTAAGCAACCGGCGCACATCAGAAACCTCTCGTACTCCACCGCCTACAGTCAAAGGAATAAATACTTTGGACGCTACCGCTTCAATAATCGGCAAAATGAAGTCACGACCATCAGAAGTCGCCGTGATATCAAGAAAAGTTAGTTCGTCAGCTCCCTGCTCATCGTAACGAGAGGCAATTTCAACTGGATCCCCTGCATCACGTAACTCAAGGAAATTAACCCCTTTGACGACCCGACCTGCAGTAACATCAAGACAAGGAATTATACGCTTAGCCAAAGCCATAGTGACGGCGCGTGACGGCGACAGGCCGCTTACACCTCTCCTTTCGAAAACATATCAGCCCGCGCTTGCGCATCTGAAAAAACAAGGTCACCGGAATAAATCGCTCGACCACAAATTACACCTTCGACACCATCCTCTTCAATCGCGCACAGCGCATCGATATCGCTCAAATTCGATAGTCCCCCGGAGGCAATAACAGGCACCTTTACGGCCCGAGCCAGGCGCACTGTCGCATCGATATTAATTCCCTGCAACATGCCATCGCGGCCAATATCAGTGTAGATTATGGACTCGATACCGTAGCCTTCAAATTTACGTGCAAGATCGACAACTTCATGGCCCGTGAGTTTACTCCAGCCATCAGTAGCGACCTTTCCATTCTTAGCATCAATTCCAACGATAATATGTCCACCAAAAGCAGATGATGCCTCCATAAGGAATCCAGGATTTTTCACTGCTGCTGTACCAATAATAACGTAGGACAAGCCACTATCGAGATAGTGTTCAATGGTGGCCAGATCACGAATACCCCCACCCAATTGGATAGGAATTTTGTTACCCACCTCCTCGATAATCTCACGGATCGTCTCTACATTACGTGGTTTGCCTGCGAACGCACCATTCAAATCCACTAAATGCAACCGCCGAGCACCCTGCTCGACCCAATACCGAGCCATAGAAACAGGATTCTCGGAGAATACAGTGGTTTGATCCATGTCACCTTGTTTGAGGCGCACACATTGACCGTCTTTCAAGTCGATAGCTGGAATAAGCTGCATAGACAATCGTAAAATGAAAAAGATAAGTACCAAACCCCACTAGGATTCCTCTCAGAAGAACTGGTACACTCAGCAATCGAAACCAATTCAGCCAAAAATAGCAACCACTATAGGGCATTATCATGAATCCAAAGCATCCGAGATACCTGTAAAATCAAGGATTCCAGCGCAAAAAATTTCGGTAGAGTGCAAGTCCGTGTACGCTACTTTTCTCCGGGTGAAACTGTGTTGCAAAAATATTATCGCGTGCGACTGCACAGGTAAAATCGACACCGTATTTTGTTTCACCAGCCGTCAATGTAGGATCGACAGGAACCACGTAATAGCTGTGCACAAAGTAGAAATAAGAGTTGTCCGGAATACCGAACCATATCGGGTGATTGAGCGTCTGGCGAACCCGGTTCCATCCCATCTGTGGCACCTTAAAGCGTGAACCATCATCTTGCCGCTGTCCATCGAGGCGGAAACGTACAACTCGGCCAGGCATGATTCCCAGTGCTGGCACATTAGATTCCTCACTAATCTCGAAGAGCATCTGCTCCCCCACACAGACAGCGAACAATGGCTTAGTTGCAGCAGCATGGAGCACTGCTTGGCGCAGATCTAATGCATCCAAGCTTTCCATACAATCATGCATCGCACCCTGTCCTGGCAAAACAACACGATCTGCTACACGAATCTCATTAGCATTTCTGGTGAGTCTAATCTGTGCTTCCGGTGCTGCGAAACGCAGTGCCTGACAAACCGAATGCAAGTTACCCATACCGTAATCGACGATTGCAATCTTGGTCATTTCAAGCCTGGAAGTAATATCCTTAAACCATCAATAATAAATTCCACAGCCAGTGCCGACAGAATCAATCCCATCAAACGCGTCCCGATATTGATCCCCGTATATCCTAACCAATGTTCTATCCGCTCCGCCAGACGCAGGGCTAACCAAACAACAGTACCCAAAGCAATGCCGATAACAACAAGCCACAGAAGTATTTGTGTCCAATGTTGCGCACCACGACCCGCATAGATAATTACAGTGCTAATCGTACCTGGCCCAGTCAACAAAGGAATGGCAAGTGGTACTACAGCAATATTCGGTCGCGCTCTAGCCTCATAGCGCTCTTCATCCGTGGCCCGATCGCTGTTATTGGCAGATTTAGCATTAAGCATATTCACCGCCATCAGCAACATGATAATACCGCCACCTACTTCGAGCGATGCTACCGAAATACCAAAGAAGCGAATGATATGCTCGCCAAATAATCCCGAACACACCACTACTAACGCAACTGATATGGCTGTCACCTTTATCGTGTGGCGCTTTTCTGTTGATGTCTGTTGTCCAGTCAAGCTGATAAACAACGGGATAGCACCCAGTGGATTAACTAGTGCCAACAGGGAAATAAAAAATTTTAACGTGTCCAACGTCATGAAAGTTTTTCTCAGGGAAGTTGCAAAGAACGCAATCAGCGGTTTATCAACCGTGGGAGCGCCATGTATTTTGTTAAAAGTTCGGTATAAAAGTGCCTACAGGCTTCCCTTCGTCGACGGCACAACACCGGCCGCACGTCGATCGATCTCAGTCGCCATACGAAGTGCCCGTCCAAAAGCCTTGAACACCGTCTCACATTGATGATGAACATTGATGCTTCGCAAATTATCTATATGCACGGTTACGTGCGCATGATTGACAAAGCCACGAAAAAACTCAATGAACAAATCAACGTCGAAGTTACCAACACGTGCACGAGTGAAAGGAACATGGAACTCGAGTCCCGGACGCCCAGAAAAATCGATAACTACCCTAGACAGCGCCTCATCAAGAGGAACATAGCTGTGACCATAGCGAACAAGACCCTTTTTATCTCCAACCGCCTTTGCTACAGCCATACCAAACGTAATTCCAACATCTTCCACAGTATGATGATCGTCGATATGTATATCCCCCTTCGCCGTTATTTCCATATCAATCAAGCCATGTCTAGCAATTTGATCAAGCATATGATCCAAAAAAGGCACGCCAGTATCAAGATGCTTTTGGCCCGAGCCATCTAGGTCTATCTTAACTCTTATTTGCGTTTCGCTGGTGTCGCGAACCACTTCCGCAATACGCATGATGTTCTCTTCAATATCGTTGAAGGCCGGCTTCTGTCTAGATTGAAAACCTACCCCAAAAAACCGAAGTCGTAACCTCGACCAATGTTTCTCTTTAGAGAGCCACTCCAACTACCGGCTGTACGCAAACAACCAAACAAAAAATATCTATTCTGCGCAATTTTTTAACCAATCCATCAAAAAAGCATCTCGACACAAGCTGAACGCATACCTGCTAGACCGAGTTTGAAGCTTTCGCATCGATAGAATTCTAAAAATCACCACAAAGCGCGACCCAATCTGAAACACTTAGGCTAAGAATAACATTTAACGACATACCGATAAAGCCCACACCTAAATAACATAACTCCAGAAGTCCTGATATTACAGAATCCAAAACAACACCGCAAAACGCATCTGCAAATAACTTTAATAGATACACCCATCACATTTCGCTTTGCAACACCAAAAATTTCACGTTCATCAAATTTCTATATTTTTCAATAGTTTCTCCACCATAATTCTGGAAAATAATCTATCCGATAGACGCTTATCGAGAATGCTCTACCCTACGAGACTTTTCGGATACGGTACTTGGCACTCATCGCATGGGCTTGCAAACCCTCGCCATAAGCGAGTTCAGCAGCAATCTCTCCAAGCATCTGTGCACCCTGTTCACTGACTTCGATAATACTTGATCGCTTGACAAAATCATATACACCAAGCGGCGATGAAAACCGTGCAGTACGCGAGGTGGGCAGGACATGGTTCGGACCAGCACAGTAATCACCCAAGCTCTCACTGGTGTAACGTCCCAAGAAGATCGCACCTGCATGACGAATCTTATCTGCCCAAAATTGTGGAGTTTCAGACGAAATCTCTAAATGCTCCGGTGCAATAAAGTTTGCTATATCACAGGCCTCGTCCATGTCACGGACTTTCACCAGTGCACCACGTCCTTGCAAGGAAGCAGCAATTACGTCTCTACGTGGCATATCGCCAATCTGGCGATCAAGTGACGTCTGTACTTTTTCGATAAAAGTAGCATCTGAGCTTAGTAGGATTGACTGTGCCAACTCATCATGTTCAGCCTGTGAGAATAAGTCCATAGCCACCCAATCCGGATTAGTAGAACCATCACAGATGATAAGGATTTCCGATGGCCCAGCAATCATGTCAATACCAATCTTCCCGAAAACACGACGTTTTGCAGCCGCCACGAATGCATTACCTGGCCCCACGATCTTATCAACGCCAGGTACAGTGTGCGTACCATAAGCCAAAGCCCCCACCGCCTGAGCACCTCCG
This sequence comes from Candidatus Pandoraea novymonadis, assembly GCF_003004665.1. Lineage (GTDB taxonomy): Bacteria > Pseudomonadota > Gammaproteobacteria > Burkholderiales > Burkholderiaceae > Pandoraea > Pandoraea novymonadis. The sequence continues at coordinate 52,542 of NZ_MUHY01000004.1, read as the reverse complement.
ATCGTGAAAATGCGGTCAACACCTGAAATATGGGCCGCTGCCAGTAACAATGGGTTCTGTACGCCATTAGGTGTCGGAACTACCATAACGATCTCCTTGACACCGGCCACACGTGCAGGTATGGCATTCATCAATACGGATGAAGGGTACGCGGCCTTGCCGCCGGGGACGTAAATACCGACGCGATCGATAGGCGTTAATTTCTGGCCTAGAACTGTACCATCTGATTCGGTATATTTCCAGCTATGAGTTCCACATTCTACACGTTGCTTCTCATGATAAGCTCGGACGCGTGCGGCCGCCACCTCCAGCGCCGTACGGCATTTAGGTTCCAAAACCTCAAGCACAGCACTAAGCGACCCCATAGGCAACTCAAGCTCATCCATACTTTTTACGTTTAGACGATCGAAATGATTGGTGTATTCAACTACAGCAACATCACCGCGCAACTTGACATCCGCCAAGATCTCTCCCGCAATACGATCAATCGTAGCATCTTCACTGGCTTCAAATGCGAGAACCTCACGCAATTGAAATAAAAAATCCGTTGCTGTTGAATCCAATTTTCGAATATTGAGTTTCATACGTCTAGTCTAGTTCTAGTATTAAACATTAAACGTGAGTCACCGAAGCACGTTCAAATGCTTCGAGAATTGGCTGCAAGGATTCACGCTTAAGTTTCAACGCGGCTTGATTCACTACTAGGCGAGAGGAAACCTCCATGATTTCCTCCACTTCAACCAAATTATTAGCACGAAGCGTACCACCAGTGCTTACCAAATCAACAATTGCATCAGACAGCCCAACCAAGGGACCAAGTTCCATTGATCCGTAAAGCTTTATCAAATCCACGTGTACTCCCTTTGCTGCAAAATGCTCCATGGCGGTCTGCACATACTTGGTGGCTACCCTCAGGCGAGCACCTTGACACACTGCATTTTTATAATCAAACCCTTGATGGACGGCAACAGACATGCGGCATTGCGCAATATTCAAATCGACTAATTGATACAAACCGGCACCACTATGTTCTATGAGAACATCCTTACCAGCTACTCCAAAGTCGGCGGCACCGTACTGCACATACGTTGGCACATCGGTAGCACGAACAGTAATGACCCGTAGATTCGGATCACTCGTAGATAAAATTAACTTACGGGAAGTCTCAGGATCTTCTGTCACCTCAATACCGGCAGCAGCCAGTAGCGACAACGTTTCAGTAAAAATACGCCCTTTTGATAAAGCGAGTGTAAGTGGTTGGTTTAGTAGCTTGGCGCTCATACGATTACCGGTTATCGGAATCACGGAATTAGTCATACTCATAGAAACTCTTCCCTACTGCGCAAGAATATAAAAAATATACGCGCAGACAGTAGGTGGCTGGAAAGCAGTTAACAATAGCCGCAATCACGAAAAGTGCTGACATCAATATGCCGACTTTGTTAAATCACTGTATCTGATACTCGAACGGGGTCAACGTCTTCATCGATAGTGCATGAATCTCTGCTTTCATACGGTCTCCTAACACGCCATAAACGAGCTGATGCCGCTGAATCAATGGTCGACCTTCAAATTCAGCACTAACGATCGTAGCAAAAAAATGCTGACCATCACCCTCCACTGTGACGTGCTCACATACCAGACCAGACTCAATATATTGTTTAATTTTTTCAGGGGTAGGCAGCATAACCTCTCCTATATCGTTTCAATGACGCAGCTTATATCCACAGCGCAATAATGAAATAGCAACCGTCGTCAGCACAGTAAGCGTAAGAATCATAATCATCAGACTAATGTTTGGAGAAACGTCCGAAACACCGAAACACCCATAGCGAAAACCATCAATCATATAAAAAAATGGATTAATATGGGATACAGTCTGCCACAATTGTGGCAGCGAATGAATCGAATAAAAAACACCCGCCAAAAACGTTGCAGGCACGATCAAAAAATTCTGAAACGTCGCGAGCTGATCGAATTTATCTGCCCAGATACCAGCAATCAATCCCAAAGTACCTAAAATAGCCGCTCCAAGAAATGCGAACAAGAAACTCCACCATGGCGCCACGAACAACAAATGGGTAAAGCTCCCCGTTACCAGCAAAACACCTGTACCAACTACAATACCCCTCACCACAGCAGCAAGCACATAACCAAGAAAAATTTCCCAATGTGATAACGGAGGCAACAATACAAAAACCAGATTGCCGGTAATCTTCGACTGAATAAGTGATGATGAGCTGTTTGCAAATGCATTTTGCAACACGCTCATCATGACAAGGCCCGGCACAAGGAAAGACGTGTAGGCAATCTGTTCATATACTTTCACCCTATCTTCAAGCATATGCCCAAAGATCGTTAGATAGAGCAGCGAGGTCAGAACAGGAGCCCCTACAGTTTGTAAACCAACCTTCCAGAAACGTAGCACTTCTTTGTAAAACAAAGTACGCAAACCAATCATGATACCGCCACCGTCAAATGTTTCGAAGACTCACTCTCAATACCCGACTTTGGGTCACTCATAATTTGCAGGAAAACATCCTCTAGATCGGTTTTCCGAATCTCTATGTCCTCAATCGCACAGCCGTTAGCGCAACAAGCTGCAAGAATTGGTTCAACTTCATTTGCGTTAGCCAGTCTCAATGAGAATTGAGTTCCGCCAACCTCTGAATGGTCAATTATTCGTGAATGTAATGTGGGAGGCAACGTTCCGTGCGAAAAACGCAAGACGAGACGCATACCAGCAAATCGTTTCAGCAAACTACCAGTTCGTTCAAGCGCAACCAATTCGCCCTTCTTTAGCATAGCAATGCGATCACACAAAGCCTGTGCCTCTTCAAGATAATGTGTTGTAAGTACAATAGTATGCCCTTCACGATTAAGACGCGTAATGAACTTCCAAAGCAGTTGACGCAGCTCAACATCAACACCGGCAGTCGGCTCATCAAGTACTATAACAGGGGGACGATGCACCAAGGCTTGAGCCACCAACACACGACGCTTCATCCCACCCGAGAGCTGACGCATATTGAGATTAGCCTTGTCCATCAAATCAAGGTTAGTCATAATTTCATCTATCCAATCATGGTTTTTCCGAAGGCCGAAATAACCTGACTGAATATGCAATGTCTCACGTACAGAAAAGAAGGGATCAAACACAATTTCTTGGGGCACAATGCCAAGTTTGCGACGTGCCATACGGTAGTCACGCACCACATCGTGACCGAGTACGCTAACGGTACCCGAATCTGCACGGACCAAACTAGCAAGAATGCTAATCAGCGTCGTCTTACCAGCACCGTTCGGACCAAGCAAGCCAAAAAATTCTCCCTCCTCGATCGCAAAATTGATGCCTTTAAGCGCGTGCGACGCGGCATATCGTTTTTTAACGTGACGGATTTCAATAGCTGCCATGGAGAATATGCTATGCGCTCGTCACTCTATAGGGACGAAAGAACATCAAAATTTTAAAACCAAGAGCACCATCACTGATGTGTACTTTGCTTAATGTGCGTACATTCTCGCACAACCAACGGACGTTCATCGAACAAAAATAAAAAAATTAGCTAAAAAGACGGTCGAAAATCCTGAGATCATAAAGAAAGATTTAAAGCTATAGCAGAAAAATAACTTCATCAATTTCCTCCAGCTACCAGACAATCAATCCCGTAGACCGTAGCCAAGCTCACGAGCATTCTGGGCAAGTTGATGAATTCTAAAGATATACCACGATGAACCGCATGCCGCCGCAAAGCGATGAGAACAGCCAAGGCCGACGAATCAAAATCAATTATCCCGTCACAATCTACCTCCGTCTCACCCATATCGACACTCGCAATAGCATCAGATAGTGCTCCCTGAGCACTATCTACCGTTATTTTGGCTTGAAGCGCGAACATAGTATATTACTTACCAGATAAGAACCGTTGATTACAATCAACCAAAAAATTGATGAGTCCATCAACACCCCCACTATTTACCTTAGCAGCAAATTGTCCGCGATATGCCTCGATCAACCATGCCCCCATCACATTGATATCGTAAACTTTCCAGCCAACCGGGGTCTTAGTCAAACGATAGTTAATCTGAATTGGTTGGCTGTTATTGAGGACTTCCGTGTAAATAACTGCATCCATATCCGATGGATGACCACGATAGGATTTAAAAAAAACCTGTTGATCACGAATTTGTGCGATAACGCCAGAATAAGTGCGTACCAGTAAATGCTTGAACTGTTCCGTAATTTGCTGCTGCTGTGATTTCGAGGCCAATTGCCAATTACGTCCCATCGCCAGCTTCGTCGCACGCTCAAAATCAGTCTGCGGCATGATCCTTTTTTCAACAAAAGTAGTGATCTGATCCAGATCACCACGCCCAAAAGCCAAATCGGTTTTCGCTGCCACCAAGATTTCTCGGACAGTTTGTTTAACAAGAGCATCCGGCGCTTGCATTTCGTGGGCAACAGCCGCAATGCCAAAAAATACCATGAACACTACAATAGAAGCATCCAAAAACCTCTTAGTCATCACTATATCCCTTTTGTGTATGTTCCAGGTTTGTTGAGCTCTCGCCAGCTGTAACATTTATTCCATAGAATACTTATTCTTTTTTTGTAAAATATTCTCCCGCAAAGATAAACTTCATCGTGAAGGCAACTCTACCTTCACTGGCACATCGATTGCTGGAGACTGTGTTTCTTCCTCATTAGATAGGACAACAGGCACATCAATTTCCAACGCATCATCGTCATAATTCGGCGGCATTTGTCCATTTGCGAATTTCTCACCGATCAAATAGCGGCGCCGTTGCAAATAAGTATCGCGAACAAACGAGTAACGATCCAACGCAACAGCAGATAATAGATCAGAAACTTCGAGAAAATTAGCTCGTGTGTTAAGTGCTCGTTGCCCATAGAGTCCGTATCTAACCCATTCCGAACTAACGTAAGTCATCGGATCGATATATACATTACTAGCAAGACCGGCCAGATCACGCACAGTAGTAGGCCCAAGAATCGGGAGCAAAAGGTATGGACCAGAAGGTATACCCCATTTACCAAGGGTCAAACCAAGGTCCTGGGTGTTTTTAGGCAAACCAGCTGGCGTGGCAAAATCAACCAATCCACCCACGCCAAAAACTGTATTGATTGTCAAACGCATCAAATCCTGAGCAGCGGCCGCAATATCAAGCTGCAGAAAACTATTCGCAACATTACAAACATCCCCAATGTTCGAAAAGAAGTTGGTAATCGCTATACGTACAGGTTTTGGCATCACAAAACGATAACCTTTAGCAACAGGAGTAAGTACAGCTCGGTCTAAACCATCGTTAAACTGAAAAATGGCCCGATTAAATCCTTCGATCGGATCAGCAGGATTCGGGTTAGTGATTGAGGCACACCCAGCAAAGCTAAGAGTAGCAAACACACATACTGCAGCGCAATGGAAACGAGCCATTTTCCTTCATTTCTCCTGAGAAACCTCTGGTGCCAAAAGAACGCCTCCCAATCCACTTTCACTCTTTTTCACTCCACCCTCATCCACAATTTTTTTATATAGAAACTGGCTAATTAGATCTTCAATTACGATTGCTGACTGTGAGATCATGATGGTATCGTTGGCGACCAACATCTCGTCATCCCCACCAGGCTCTAAACCGATATATTGTTCCCCCAGTAGGCCGGACGTCAAAATTTTAGCCGAAGATTCTTTCGGAAAATGATACTGTGAATCTATATCAAGGATCACATTGGCAACATAGCGCTTATCATCAAACTTGATCGATGCCACACGACCCACCACGACACCCGAACTTTTCACAGCAGCACGAAGCCTTAAGCTCCCGATGTTATCGAAATTAACCTTCACTGGATAGGTACTGTTAAACGACAACGAACTCATATTACCAACCTTGAGCGCAAGAAATAGCAAAGCAGCAATCCCAAATATCAGGAAGATTCCTACCCAAAAATCGAGAGCGTGTTTTTTCATTATCAATCGTAAAATCAATCAATTACTAAACATCAATGCTGTCAACAAAAAGTCTAACCCCAGAACAGCTAAAGAACCATATACAACAGTTTGCGTTGTCGCACGAGCTACGCCTTCAGGCGTAGGCTTCGTTTCATAGCCTTGGTAGAGCGCCAGAAAAGTTACAACTATACCGAAAATAAAGCTCTTAAAAAGACCATTGGCAATATCAGTCCAAATATCGACACCCGCTTGCATCTGCGACCAAAACGAACCCTCGTCGACCCCGATCAATTGAACATTTACTACGTAGCTACCGAAAATTCCAAACACCAAGAATATAGCAAGCAAAAATGGCATGACAATGACACCGGCCCAGAAACGGGGTGCAATGACGCGTTTTAATGGATCAATCGCCATCATTTCCATCGCAATTAGCTGCTCGCCAGTCTTCATTAAGCCGATTTCCGCAGCTAACGACGTGCCTACTCGCCCGGCAAACAACAAAGCAGTAATCACCGGTCCCAACTCACGCACAAGAGAGAGAGCTACCAGCAGACCCACTGCTTGTTCAGATCCATATTTATTCAAGGCATAGTAGCCTTGCAACCCTAGAACAAAACCGATGAAAAGTCCCGATACAGCGATAATCAAGAAAGAATAGTTACCAACAAAATGAATTTGATCAGTAACCAACTGACGCCGCCGCAACAGTCCTCCACCCGCCCACAAGACACGCAGAAAGATCCGTGCGGCGTATCCAATATGAGACACCTTAGTCAAGATGAGTCGAGCGAACAACAGGATCATACATCCATTCCTATTCGAAAATCTTCCAGCATAGATTTGGTTGAATAATGAAATTTGGCGGGGCCATCAAGCTTATCGTCGAAAAACCGGCGTACTACAGGATCCTGCGAAGCACGGAGCTCAAGTGGTGTACCTTCTGCTGCGATATTTCCATCGGCAATGAAATAAATGTAGTCTGTAATCAGAAATGACTGCCGTACATCATGGGTTACAAGAATAGACGTCGCACCCAGTGCATCGTTTAGTGTGCGAATTAAATTTGCGGTGATGCTCATCGAAATAGGATCAAGACCGGCGAAGGGCTCGTCATACATTATAAACTTAGGATCAAGAGCAATGGCACGGGCAAGGGCAACACGGCGAGCCATACCACCAGAAATCTCTGATGGCTTGAGGTCCCGCACGCTCCGTAAACCAACCGCATTCAGCTTCATCAACACGAGATCGCGAATCATTTCCTCACCCAGATTGGTATGCTCTCTCATTGGAAATGCAACATTATCGAATACAGTCATGTCGGCAAACAAAGCACCAAACTGGAAGAGTACTCCCATTTCACGCCGAAGTTTTTGAAGCGCAGCTGGATCGAGACTACTTACATCTTGTCCTCGGAAGTACACAAAACCATCATCCGGCTGGTATTGACCACCAATGAGCCTCAACAACGTAGTTTTTCCACAACCAGACCCTCCCATCACGGCTACCACTTTGCCGTGGCTAATCCGCATATTCAAGCCAGACAGTATTTGCCGTTCACCATAGTGAAAGCTAACGTCGTGTAATTCAAGCAAATTTTCGGAAGACAATCGAGTCACGTTGACGGACACTCTCGATCAATGTAAAAGTGGATTATAGGGGGTAATCCACTTTTATGCTCCATGGCTATGAGAAAGCAACCTACGTAATTTTTCAAAAAACCACAAAAGCAAACATATTTTGCCCATCATATCAATTTAAATTGGAAAATGTCGTTTCAAAAATGGCTTTAATATTGTAAAGGCAAGGTTAAAGATTTTTTGTATCGGTTCGCATTTTGAGCGATGTTTCTTATTCCATAATGAGAGCATGAGGAAACTGACTTCAGTAAATATCGAAGATACAAACATAAAGTCTAGAAAGAATTAGACATCATGATCTGATACTAACCATGAAATCAAAGGTTACTCTCAATCGTCCCTTGAGAAAGCGAAGAGGAATAGCACACGAATCACTAACTATAAATTTCTCAGTCCTTCGGAAAATCGCGACCCTCATAGAACATTGACACTCGTAGATAAATGCACCAATACCATCGATGGAATCTTATTAAGACGTGGTGGTATGTGGCCGACTACTCTTTGTGTGTCTATACACTCTTAAAGAAATGACCAACGAGCATTTAAATGCGTAGCATTATTCAAAAAACGTTTAATACAAACCAACTACAAAGCATGCATTAGTTTTGCTCCTTAAATATCGTCTGCATTCGCGCCACCATCTCTTCCATATCCCCCCCTCCTGTCAACGCTCGCACAACAGCCGCGCCACCAACACCGGTAGCTAGCACCATCGAAAGATTCTCCACATCAATACCGCCTATAGCAACAACCGGATAATAAGGCTGAATCAGTCGAACGAATCGCACCAGCTTTTCTAATCCTTGTGGTGCCGTCGCAATGACTTTAGTAACCGTTGGGAATACTGCACCGACGGCGAGATAACTAGGTCTGAAATGATGTGCAGCAAGTATTTCATAGTACCCATGAGTACTGATCCCTAATCGCATACCCGAAAGAAAGAGTTCGGCAATATCATTTGCTGATAACCCCAAAATATCTTCCTGCCCCAAATGCACACCATAAGCACCCTCATCGGCAGCGAGACGCCAATGATCATTGATGAAATATGCACCGCCTACTTGTAAGCCAACTAACACTGTACGTGCAATTTGTTTCCTAAGTTCATTTGGATTCATCGATTTTATTCGCAACTGAACCGTCTTCACACCAAGCTTAGCCATCGCCTCGCATCCATCCGCTGAGGAGAATATTGGGTACACCCCCAGTGATGAAGGACAAAACGGAAAACTTCCAGGGCTTGGAATTAAATCCATCACTTTAGGAAACGTTTCTAATTTAACAGGCCAATCACCCAACTCACTGCCGATTTCAGCATGACAGTTATCGCTACGCCATGCCCTCGCTAAGCACACCGCATCGAGGGCATCGAATCCGCAATCCAGGAATGCCGCCAATGCAGGTAGAAAAGCAGAATCAGCAACACTTAAGAGGCGGTAAGTCATACCGCACCAATGCAATTCGTCCAGCACATGACCATCGTTTAAGACACGAGAGAATAAAACCGTCGCTCCTCGAGCGATCAACGAGCAATATATCGAATCTTCAATAGCACACTGCGATGCAACCTCCCTCAGAATAAAGTCGTCTTTACCTGCCTCAAGTGGGTTACCAACATAGATCCGCCAATTGGGCGACTCTACCGCTTCTGGCCAAGGAGCCAAACGCATCCGAATCCGTTGAGCATCTAATCGCCAAGTGTAAGCTAAACGATCATCTGTCGAAAAAAAAGTAATATGTGGCAGCAAAATTTTCTCATCACCAGGTAGCAACTTGACAGACATCGTCAAGTACCTGCATGATGCCAGAATGGCACACCAACCACAGGCGTGCTGGCTTGTGCATTGTCTCTTTCAGTCATTGGGCCAGCAAACCACGCGACGCGTCCCACTCGAATTGCAGAAGCAAAAGCACACGCCATCTCAACTGGCTGTACTGCTTGTGCGACAGCCGTATTTAACAAAACTCCGTCGAAGCCCCACTCCATTACTTGACATGCATGCGAGGGCAACCCCATTCCAGCATCAACGATGAGTGGTATGCCAGGCAATCGATCACGCAATAATTTAAAACCGTAGGGATTGATAACTCCCTTACCAGTTCCAATCGGTGCGCCCCAGGGCATCAATGCTTGACAGCCGACATCAAGTAAACGACGGCATAACACAAGATCTTCCGTACAATAAGGCAGAACTTTAAAACCATCACTAATCAGTTGCTCCGCCGCCGTCAATAAGTGGAAAGGATCCGGTTGTAACGTGTAATCATCACCGATTAACTCCAGTTTAATCCAATCCGTCTCGAACACTTCTCGAGCCATATGTGCGGTCGTGACAGCCTCCTTGACAGAATGACAACCAGCAGTATTAGGCAACACTGGTACATCAAGCCGACGGATCGTTTCCAAGAAAGTGATTCCCATCGACTGAGCATCATCCCCCGAAAGTTGGCGTCGCAAAGCAACCGTCACCATAGCGGGACGTGCTGCATCGATAGCATCATTTAGTACTTTAAGCGATGGATAACGCGCTGTCCCCAATAAGAAACGACTAGGAAAACTTGTACCGTAAAGCGTAAGTACATCAGATGGACTATGATTCCCCGTCAAGTACGCTTGCCTAAGCATCTCAGCCTCCCACCACTGGCTGTACTACATCGACAGTATCACCCGGGGCAAGGATGCGAGCCCCATATTGCTCTTTTGGGACAAAAAAACCATTGATAGCAGCTGAGAATGGCGACTTAGCACCATAATTAGCTAATGCTTCGGCAAGGGTAAGCGAATCCCTCACAGTTAATGTCTCATTATTAATATGAATCTTCATTGCAGTACTCATTCTGATTTAAATTGAAACAAGGACGGCCATTGCCGTCCTGCTCTCCAGTTATCCCAATCGAGTGAACGGCCAACCGCTGCCAGCTCAAGAATCTTTATTGCCAAAGCACATATCTCACCAGTAACTACTGGGGCGAGCAAATACCCATGACGATATAAGCCATTAAGACGCAAAGTGCACTTACCATCCCACTGCACACAAGGTAAATGGTCAGGTAATGCTGGTCGGCAATTAACGTTTAGTTCAAGAATGCGCGCCTCCCCAAATGCAGGATGTAAAGAGAAGGCTGCCGACAAAAGCTCCAAAGCCGAACGGACAGTCATCGGCGACATATCTTCAGACTCCAGTTCCGTTGCACCAATCACATATCGGTCACTTTCCTTAGGCGCGATATAAATTGGATAGCGTGGATGTAGCAATCGGACCGGCCGCCGCAAACCAACCCCTGGCGCATGAATTCGGACGACCTCACCTCGCACACCACGCAACCTAGAGAATGCTATTCGTGCACCCAGGCCACGACAATCAATAACAAGTCGGGCCTCCGGATAGTGTCCTTCTTCAATACCAGTGTGCCAATGCAGAGCAACACCGGCTTTCTCTAATCCGGAAGCCAAAGATTTTAACAGTTGACGACTATCGAGCTGACCTTCGTTCGGAAACCACCAACCTTCATGAAAACGATGTTTTAGGGCAGGTTCAATCTCCCACAACCGTGCGCCAATAAGAGATTCAACACCTCCACGTAACAACGCTTCTGGCGCATTGGTCCGCATGCGACGCTCAAACATCTCCGCTTCAGAACGATCGGGTTGATGCCAAACAACCAATGTCCCTGTGCGCTGAAAAAAAACAGGTTCTGGCAATCGTTCTATTAAGGAAGGCCAACGTTCTAAGCCAAGTGTGCCCATCTCAACAATGCAAGACTCCGAAATAGCGGATTCTGCCAACGGTGCTAGCATGGCAGCCGCAACCCAGCCGGCTGCAGCAGAACCTTCAGAATTTCCTCGTTCATACAGCGCAACACGCAAACCAGCACATACCAATTGCCAAGCGACAAGTCGTCCAGATAGACCACCGCCCAAAATTGCAACATCCGGACAGGAAGTTTTAACACTAAAAAGCTCAATGGATCGCATGGGGAAACTCTCATGCCTTAACGCAAAAGAAAAAACGATTGTCGCTACAATAGCATGCACAGAGGAGTTTAAAAATTTTTAAATAATTATTATCTAGGTCGAGTGTAATACTCTCCTTTATCTCCTTAAACCATGTTTACGTTGCCGTGCACCAAGTATCCTTTGCATGCGCAATAATTAGAACATAAACACGGACAGTCCATAACACATCAAACCAAATTGAAACAGACTTTCAAAAGATGTTATTTCTTAATCGATTTGCCTATGGTTTTTCGACAAAAAACAAATTATGCAATAACATAACGCCGTATTCGCTAATCAAAATCGCAGTGTATCCACTCCACTATTGGTTTCAAGCGCTAGATTGTATCAACCTTTTTCTCTGTAAAACCCCATGACACAAGCTCTTAGCGCCTGGCAGTTGATCCGTCCATACTGGGTCTCAGAACAACGCTGGCAAGGTCGTGGCCTACTGGCACTGGTTATTATCCTTAATCTTGCTATTGTCTATATCAACGTACGCATTAACCTATGGAATGTAAATTTCTTTAATGCGCTTCAAGATCACAATTGGTCAGCTTTCAGAATAGCGCTACTTGAATTCATATTGCTTGCTTTTACCTTAGTATTAATTACCACATTCCGAGTCTATTTCCGTCAGATGCTAGAGATCAAATGGAGACAATGGCTAACCAACTTCAACTTACGCAAATGGCTCGAACAGCAAGCGTATTATTGGATTGAACGTGAGCATCTTGTAGACAATCCAGATCAACGGATATCAGAAGATCTACATTCATTGACGTCGACATCGTTAGCACTATTTATCAATCTTCTCTCAACACTCGTCACATTGTTATCGTTCGTCACGATACTTTGGACACTTTCCGGTGCACTCTCGATCTCACTCTGGACTATGAACGTCTCCATACCGGGCTATATGGTTTGGGTCGCAGCGATTTATGCGATTGGTGGATCATTCATCATCTTCCGGATCGGACAGCCGATGATGAACTTGAATTATCATCAACAAAAGGTAGAAGCTGATTTTCGTTTTCTACTGGTCCGTTTACGTGAAAATTCGGAGCAAATTGCTCTGTATCGCGGCGAGAGTGTAGAACAAGATCGGCTATTGAGTACATTCGATAAAATTCGAAGCAATTGCTGGAAAATTATGCATTACACAAAGCACCTGATGCTAGCAAACTCCGTGTATACACAAATGGCTATTATTTTTCCAGTCATAGCCGCTGCACCACGTTACTTCGCTGGCGCTTTTACTTTTGGCATACTCATGCGCATAGTCAATGCGTTCGGACATGTGAGTGACGCATTCTCGTGGTTCATTAATAGCTTTCCCCAGCTAACGGAATGGAAAGCCACAGTCAACCGGCTTCGAGAGTTCTCGCGCGCGGTCGAGGTCCCTACTGCCCAAGGAAACATCACACATACAACAGGAAAAATACTCGCTACCGATAATCTCAGATTATCTTTACCGGATGGCACACCGCTATTAACAGTCGGCTCTATCAAAATTCCAGCAGGTACACGCTGGATGATTCGTGGCCCATCCGGATGCGGAAAGAGCACACTCCTTCTCGCAATCGCAGGACTTTGGCCATTCGGTAATGGATGCATTGTAACACCCGCCAAAGCCCGACTTTTATTTCTTCCACAAAAAAGTTACCTGCCAATTAGCTCGTTAAAAGTGGCATTAGCATATCCATCAGATACTGAAGCTTTCGATGATGCATCCTGCTCCGCAGCGCTTGAATCGGTGAAACTTGGACCGTATGTTCAGCATTTACAGACTGAAGCACATTGGGGTCAACGCCTCTCAGGAGGCGAACAACAACGTCTCGCCGCTGCACGCGCTCTACTACAAAAACCCGACTATCTCTTCCTTGATGAAGCCACTAGTGCACTTGATACGGAAGCAGAAGAGCATATCTATGCAGTATTACGCACACAGTTAACAAACACCGCTATTGTGAGCGTGACACATCGGGAAACTCTTCTCTCATTCCACGAACACACGTTAACGTTAACCAGAAAATCTCTCAAATCAAACGAGATTCCCATTAAGTAGATATGAGGGGAAATGTCCAGGAAGGACTCCTTTTATTTTTTTCACTCTTAAGAAAAAATCTCAGCGCAGCAACCCGTGCTCTCCCATAAGGAATGAATCAACTGCGCGTGCACACTGGCGTCCTTCGTGAATAGCCCACACGACAAGCGACTGGCCACGCCGAACATCGCCCGCGGCGAATACTTTCGGCACATTAGTCAAGTAAGCGCACACACCTTCTTGTGTCGAGGCTCGGACATTACCATGCGCATCCTTTGCAACACCAAATGCGTCAAAAATTTGCTGAATCGGCGAGACAAAACCCATGGCGATCAACACGATATCAGCCTTTAGTTCAAACTCAGAATCAGCAATCTCTTGCATTTTTCCATTTTTCCATTCTACACACACAGCGATCAACTTCTCAACTTTCCCATCCTTTCCCTCGAAGCGCTTCGTTGTCACAGACCAATCACGCTTACAACCTTCGTCATGACTAGACGATGTTCGTAATTTCACTGGCCAATACGGCCACACCATCGACTTATTTTCCGTCTCCGGGGGCTTAGGTAAAAGTTCTAACTGCACAATATGCTTAGCACCATGGCGGTTCAATGTGCCAACGCAATCTGAACCCGTATCACCACCTCCAATCACGATGGCATACTTACCAGTTCCCATCACCTGCTTTTGCAACTTATCACCTGCGTTAACTTTATTCTGCTGTGGCAGAAACTCCATCGCGAAATGTATACCAGACAAATCACGACCTGGAACTGACAAATCACGGGGCTGCTCAGCACCAGCAGCAAGAACGACAGCATCGAACTGTACCTGTAACTGCTCTGGCGATATAATCTCCTTGGAAAAATTATTGATGAACATATCTGGCTCTTCACGGCCGATATAAAAACCAGTGCAGAACCTAACTCCTTCAGCTTCCATTTGTTGTATTCGGCGATCGATCAACCATTTTTCCAGCTTGAAGTCAGGAATGCCATAACGCAGTAAACCACCCACACGATCGTTTTTTTCAAAAACAGTCACGTCATGTCCAGCACGAGCCAGTTGCTGTGCTACCGCCAAACCGGCCGGTCCAGAACCAACCACCGCCACCGCCTTACCAGTCTTATGTTTAGGTAATTCTGGTTCGATCCAACTTTGGTTCCAAGCCTTATCTATAATGGCGTTCTCAACCGACTTAATGCCTACCGCATCATCATTGATATTTAAGGTACATGCTGCTTCACAAGGTGCCGGACAAATACGACCAGTAAATTCTGGAAAATTGTTGGTAGAATGCAGCACCTGAATAGCTGTCTCCCAATCTTGGCGATACACTAAATCATTGAAATCGGGAATTATATTATTCAGTGGACAAAAGTTATTGCAGAACGGAGTGCCACAATCCATACACCTCGCGCCTTGTAGCTTGGCTTGTCCATCCGACAATACACTAACGAATTCTTTGTAGTGCTTAATGCGCGAAAACGGTGCTTCGTAAGACTCATGCTGGCGCTGAAATTCGAGGAACCCTGTGATCTTTCCCATGTTTCTTCTGCGGATAGATACCTATTAAACAGACGGTTGTCTGACAAACCACGTAGCGTGGAAAATATAATTCTCGATGCCTATAATCTTAGGTCATCAGTGATTTTTTTATTGAATTTCGCTATTTCGCCTAGTGCCCGCTTGTACTCATAGGGAAATACCTTAACGAACTTTCCGCGGGCACTGTTCCAATCTTCCAGTAGTGCCTTCGCACGTGATGAACCAGTATACTGAAAGTGTTTTTCGATACATTCGCGCACTAAGAACTCATCAGTCTGCCCACAGTGCCAAAAAGCCATTTCGACCGTGCGTTCTTGCTCGATTTTTGGCAATACCGGATGAAGCCCAACCATCGTGGTATTACATTTAATGGCAAATATCCCATGGGGGTCAAATACATAGGCTATACCCCCCGACATTCCAGCTGCAAAATTACGTCCCGTCTCGCCCAGTACAACAACTGTACCACCCGTCATATATTCACAGCCATGATCACCTGTACCTTCCACCACGGCTATCGCACCCGAGTTACGTACGCAAAATCGTTCTCCAGCCACACCGTTAAAGAACGCTTCACCTTGAATCGCACCAATCATCACTGTGTTACCAACAATAATGTTGTCTTCAGCATTACCACGAAAATCAGTCGTTGGCCGAACAATAATACGCCCACCAGATAGTCCCTTTCCGACATAATCGTTGCCATCGCCAACAAGATCCAGCGTAATACCCTTAGCCAAGAAGGCCCCAAAACTCTGACCAGCCGTGCCTTTGAGCTGCACATGAATCGTATCGTCTGGGAGACCCTCGTGCCCATAACGTCGAGCCACTTCGCCAGACAGCATGGCGCCGACGGTACGATTCCGGTTACGTATCGACTGAATGAATGACACATGCTCACCCTTCTCCAGTGCCGGCAGGGATTTTTTGATCAATATATGATCCAATGCCTGTTTCAGACCGTGATCTTGAAATTCAACATGCAAACGAGGAACTATGCCTTCAACATCCGGCAGGTGGAAGATACGTGAAAAATCCAGCTCCTTCGACTTCCAATGATCAATACCAGACTTCGTGTTAAGGAAATCTACACGGCCAATTAAATCGTCAAACTTAGCAATCCCAAGCTGGGCCATAATCTCTCGAACTTCCTCTGCCACGAAAAAGAAATAATTGACAACATGTTCCGGCTTACCACGAAATTTCTGACGCAAAACCGGATCCTGGGTCGCAACCCCAACTGGACAGGTATTAAGATGACATTTTCTCATCATGATACAGCCTTCGACCACTAACGGCGCTGTCGCGAAACCAAATTCGTCAGCTCCAAGTAATGCACCAATTACAACATCACGTCCGGTCTTCATCTGCCCATCGACCTGCACACGAATACGACTACGCAAACGGTTGAGCACCAGTGTCTGTTGAGTTTCCGCCAAACCCATCTCCCAAGGTGAGCCGGCATATTTAACCGACGACAGTGGTGATGCACCTGTGCCACCATCATGTCCAGCGATCACCAGATGATCAGCTTTCGCCTTAGTCACTCCAGCCGCCACCGTACCCACTCCAACTTCGGAAACCAACTTAACAGAAATCGAGGATGCACTGTTAACGTTCTTCAAATCGTGAATTAACTGTGCTAAATCCTCGATAGAATAAATATCATGGTGTGGTGGGGGTGAAATCAGGCCGACACCTGGCACAGCGTAACGTAGTTTACCTATATATTTCGTGACCTTATCACCCGGTAGTTGACCTCCTTCACCTGGTTTTGCACCTTGCGCCATCTTGATCTGAATCTGATCGGCTGAAACCAAATAATCGGCCGTCACACCAAAACGTCCAGAAGCTACTTGCTTAATCTTCGAACGCAATGAATCGCCATCTTGGAGTTCAAGATCTGACACGATCACATCGTGACCAACAATTGATGCAAGCGTATCGCCATTTTTGATAGAAATCCGATTCAGCTCATTACGATAACGACGATCATCTTCCCCGCCTTCTCCTGTGTTCGACTTACCTCCGATCCGATTCATGGCAAGAGCCAATGTCGCGTGTGCTTCAATCGAAATCGAACCAAGCGACATAGCACCTGTAGCAAAACGCTTCACAATACTGTGTGCCGGCTCCACTTGATCCAACGCAATAGCACGTTTTGGATCAACACGGAACTCGAACAATCCCCGCAACGTCATCTGGCGCTTACTTTGATCATTTACGAGATTTGCATATTCTTTGTAAGTTTGGTAGGAATTTTCACGTGTCGAATGTTGTAGCTTAGCAAGCGTATCCGGTGTCCACATATGATCTTCACCTTGAGTACGGTAAGCATATTCGCCACCGACATCAAGCGCATTTACAATCACCTTATTGTCGTTAAATGCATCACGATGCAAACGTAAAGCCTCCTCGGCGACATGAAAAATACCAATCCCACCAACGTTCGAAGCTGTCCCCTTAAAATAATTGTTCACTAGCTCGCTCGACAGACCAATAGCCTCGAAAATCTGTGCTCCCGTGTAAGACATATATGTCGAAATACCCATTTTCGACATGACCTTGTGAAGACCTTTTCCAACCGCCTTCACAAAATTATTAATAGCCTTTTCTGGTGTCAAATTCTCTTTCAGCTGGGTCTTGGCGATCACCACTAAAGACTCCATTGCCAAATATGGATGTACCGCTTCCGCACCATATCCCGCTAGCAAAGCAAAATGATGTACCTCACGGGCAGACGCCGTTTCAACCACTAGTCCAGTACTGGTACGCAAGCCATGTAACACCAAATGATGATGGACTGCGGATGTCGCCAGTAATGCCGAAATTGCGACCCGATCCCCATTCGTCAAACGATCGGAGAGAATTAAGATATTGTAGCCTGATTTCACCGCATCAACCGCCTCTGCACACATCGATGCTAAGCAAGCTTCAATCCCTTCTTTTCCCCAAATTACGGGATAACAAATGTTTATCTCATATGAACGGAATTTCCCACCAGTATGCTGATCAATATGACGAATCTTCGCAATTTCCTTGAAATCCAATACGGGCTGAGATACTTCAAGCCGCATGGGTGGATTAATATTGTTGGTGTCGAGTAAGTTTGGTTTCGGCCCGATGAAAGAAACCAATGACATTACTAAGTTTTCGCGAATCGGGTCGATCGGAGGATTAGTCACTTGTGCAAAAAGCTGACGAAAATAGTGATAGAGCGTCTTATTCTTATTGCTCATAATCGCGAGTGGACTGTCATTGCCCATAGAACCGATAGCTTCTTCACCATTCAGCGCCATCGGGATTAAGAGAAGCCTCATCTCCTCCTGCGTATAACCAAACGCCTGCTGCAAATCGATTAACGGCGTTGTAATATCACGATGCACACTAGCGTACTCAACTTTTGATTCAATTTCGTCAAGCTTAATACGTACAGCATCGACCCATCTCTTATATGGCTTTGCGTTGGCAAGTGTATTCTTCAATTCCGTATCATCGATGATACGGCCTTGGTCCATATCAATCAGGAGCATCTTGCCCGGCTGTAAACGCCATTTTTTGATAATCCTTGATTCTGGAATAGGCAGTACGCCAGATTCCGATGCCAATATGACCATATCGTCATCGGTAATAGCATAACGCGCCGGACGCAAACCGTTACGATCTAGGGTTGCGCCAATCTGGCGACCATCTGTAAAGGTTATCGCAGCAGGGCCGTCCCACGGCTCCATCATCGCCGCATGATATTCATAAAAAGCACGGCGATTTTCGTCCATCATCGTGTGATGCTCCCACGCTTCAGGGATCATCATCATCACCGCATGTGCAAGCGGGTACCCAGCCATTGTCAAGAGTTCAAGACAGTTGTCAAACGATGCCGTATCCGATTGTCCTGGATAAATCAGAGGCCACAACTTTTGTAGATCCTTCCCCAGTACCGCTGAAGAAATCGCGCCCGTACGAGCATTCAACCAGTTGACATTACCCTTAACCGTATTAATCTCACCATTGTGTGCAACCATGCGGTATGGATGTGCCAACTCCCACGCCGGAAATGTATTAGTAGAGAATCGTTGGTGAACAAGAGCAAGCGCCGACACCATACGGGAGTCAGATAAATCACGGTAGTAGCGTCCAACTTGATCGCACAAGAGGAGGCCCTTGTAAACAAGAGTACGCGCGGACATCGATGCCACAAAATATTCCTTACCATGCTTAAGTTTGAGCGCTTGGATACGATGGGAGGCAGTTTTTCGGATCACATATAGCTTACGCTCGAGCGCATCCGTCACCATGATATCCTGCCCACAGCCCACGAAAATTTGACGAATAATAGGCTCAGTCGCTTTGACTGCTGGCGACATTGGCATTTCGTGATCGATACCAACATCACGCCAGCCTAATACCACCTGTCCTTCAGCCTTGACTGTACGCTCAAGCTCCTGTTCACAAGCCAAGCGTGAAGCATGCTCCTTCGGCAAAAAAATCATGCCCACGCCATATTCACCAGGTGGAGGGAGCACTACAGAGTGCTTAGCCATTTCCTCTCGGAGAAATTGATCGGGTATTTGCAACAAAATACCGGCGCCATCACCCATTAAAGGATCAGCACCAACAGCACCTCTATGATCCAAGTTCTCAAGAATCTTCAAACCTTGTTGAACGAGAGCGTGACTCCTTATCCCTTTGATATGCGCGACAAAACCGACGCCGCAAGAATCATGCTCATGACTCGCATCATACATGCCCTGCGAGTGGGGTATAACTAACCTTTCTTCTGCCAAACGCGCACCTGTCGTCGCGAGCGATCGTTTTCTATTTTCCACGTATAAATCATCTCAAAACGCAGCTGTCTAGGGACTTCAAACCATTACAGCCAATTAAGTAAGGTTGCCAGACCAGCAACCGGATGCACGATCACAAACTTAAACGCTCACTTATGATGTGTATGAGCTCCGAGCTGAATTTTTGCACGCATAGTTTTTCACGCGATACCATGAGCCCAGTTTTGAATATACGCCAGGAAAATATGATTGACAAAGATTTTAATTTAGGGTCAGGTTTTAATTTAAAAAATAACTATTGAGATGTATTTTTATTAGGGTCATATATTATTTTAAAAGGTTGTAGCAACAATTTAGGATTGCATCATTTTCACTCTACGTGGGCGCCCAGGAGATAATGGTTGTATACGACGATTGGCCTCCAATCTCATACGCTCTTGATATTCAATACTTCCAAGCAACCACTCTTTTTGCGTGGATATGCGCAATGCATCCAAATCCTTATCAAGGATTGGCTTCGAGAACATTTCTGCATATCTGTTTTGCCTCTCAAATGGCGTGTTACCAAGCGCCCAGTAAAGCTCATGATCTGTCAAAAGACAATCACTCCTCAATCCAACGTGATGCGGGTAACTCGACCAAGAGTAGCTACCTGGAGAGTCGACAAGGCCAGCACGCACCGGATTAAGCTCAATATATCGGCTACAAAGCAACAGGTAACGCTCCGCCTCAATGACCGTGGCACGGTAACGGCCCTCCCACAGGGTGCCTGTACGCTCATGACGGCGGTTAAAGTACAACACATAATGACAGCCAAGTGCTTGTAGCGTATTCGCCAAACTGTGCTGAGTTGTCGGTGTTGCCAATAAATGTAAATGATTCGGCATCAGGCAATACGCATGAATTGCTAAACCATGTACATGTGAAACATCATATAATCGGCTCAGAAAGATATACCGATCTGCGTCGTCAACAAAAATCAACTGCCTGTTATTACCGCGCAGAATAAGGTTCTGCGGTTGAAAAGGAATAAAAAGTCGAGGTAGACGAGCCATTTTAGAAATTTTTCTAGAGCAATAACTTTGAAAGCCCTATTATCTCGGCATCAGATGTTTCTGTAATAGAATACGAATCCTCTTCAACGCTCAAGAATCCAGATAGCCTGATCATTATATTTACCCAATGACAACATCACTACGAAAGTAGTAATTGGCTCATTCATTACAGCAGTGGCTCAACTGAAAATAGACGACGATATTCTTTGTATGCATAACGATCCGTCATTCCCGCAATGTAGTGGGATATCCAGCGTGGTTGGTTGGCAGTATCCGCTTGGCGATATGCGGGCGGCAATAATCGAGGATCATCGAGAAAAGCATTAAACAGGGACTGTATAATAAATTTAGCCTTGTAGGTCATACGCATAACCACGTAATGACGATACAAATTTTCGAATAAAAAACTCTTAAGCCTCGTAGCCTCTTCACGCATCTCTGGACTAAAAGTCACCAGCGGCTTCATCTGACGAACATCGTCAGATGAAGCCGGCGAGAAATCTGAAATCTGTCGGCGAGTCGTCACAGTCAAATCAACGATTAGTGCATTAATAATACGTCGTATCGTCTCATTAATAATCCGTCGCCCACCGATACCTGGCCATGTACTGCGTGCCTCCTGAAAAAAACGGTGCCAGATTGGCACCTTATCCAACTGTTCAAGCTTTAACAAACCAGAGCGCAACCCATCGTCAATATCATGATTATTGTAGGCAATTTCATCAGCGAAGTTAGCGATCTGAGCCTCGAAACTAGGTTGATGTCCTAGCAAAAATCTTAATCCAATATCACCTAGACGCATCGCATTCCTTGATGAGCAATGCTTCAGAATACCTTCGCGTGTCTCAAAGCAAAGATTCAGTCCATTGAAACCACCGTAATGCTCCTCGAGCTCCTCGACGACAATCAAACTTTGCAAATTATGCTCAAATCCACCGAAGTCCCGCATACATTCGTTAAGTGCATCCTGACCCGCGTGACCAAATGGCGTATGCCCCAAATCATGGGCAAGTGATACAGCCTCGACAAGATCTTCATTTACATGCAAATTACGCGCAATGGCCCGCCCAATCTGGGCAACTTCCAAACTATGCGTGAGCCGAGTACGAAACAAATCACCCTCGTGATTGACAAAAACTTGTGTCTTATACTCAAGTCGACGGAATGCAGTGGAATGAATAATTCGGTCGCGATCACGTTGAAACTCGCTACGTGTACCGGAAGAAATTTCAGTATAACGCCTACCTCGGGTGTCAGCAGAACGCACCGCAAACGGAGCTAAGGAAGCTTCATAAGCAAGCATCATTTATCCTCTGCGAGTGAAAAAATTAGCCTTATGATCTCACAACGCAATCATGAAGCGTAGCGCGCAAATGAATATCAGGTACAGTTGTCATGAAGGCTTCACCCAGTTTTTTTAGCAAAACGAAGCGAATTTCACCTGCATCGGCTTTTTTATCAACGCGCATCAAGTCAATATAGCGATCTTCACCCAACGCAGGACCAATCACCGGTAGCCGGGCTGCTGTCAAAAGTGCTCTCAGACGGGCAATCAAGGAAGGATCAATGAACCCCAAACGCATCGAAAGATCAGTCGCCATCACCATGCCACACCCCACAGCTTCGCCATGTAACCACTTACCATACCCAAGACCAGCTTCAATCGCATGACCAAATGTATGACCAAAATTGAGGTTTGCGCGTTCACCTTGCTCCTTCTCATCGCTAGCCACGACCCTAGCTTTTATTTCACAGGAAGATTGAACTGCGTAGGCTAATACTTCGAGATCACAAGTATTCAACTTTTCAATGTTCGCTTCAATCCAGTCAAAATAGATTGAATCAGCAATGGCACCATGTTTAATGATTTCCGCAATCCCAGCGGAGAGCTCTCGCTCAGGCAATGTTTTCAAGGTCTCCATATCTGCCAGCACCGCACTTGGCTGCCAGAAAGCCCCAATCATATTTTTACCAAGAGGATGATTAATCCCCGTTTTACCCCCGACAGATGAATCAACTTGAGCCAGGAGCGTAGTTGGTAACTGCACGAATGGCACGCCCCGCATGTAACATGCAGCAGCAAATCCTGTCATATCACCAATAACACCACCACCAAGCGCTAATAATGTCGTTTTTCGATCTGCCTGCGCACCAAGCAACGCGTCAAAAATCAAGTTCAATGCCTGCCAATTTTTATGCGCCTCACCATCGGGTAACGTCACCGTCGACACGTGTTTCCCAAGAGTTCTTAATGACTTAACAACCCGCTCAACGTATAAAGGTTCAACAGTAACATTCGTCACAATAATGGCTTTCTGCCCAAGAATATATGGAGCAAAAAGCGCCGGCTGCGAGAGCAAGCCCGTGCCGATATGAATTGGATAACTACGTGTTCCCAAGTCGACTGTTAAGTTAATCATCAGCAATAACGTTCAAATATCGTTTAGGGGACCCTCTCAACTCGACAAGGGTGAAATAACCTCTTCGCACTGGGCCATTGGTACGATACCAACGGTTTCAAGTTGCATCAAGATCATGATAACGAGCGTATTTACGCTAGGATGGCCTGTCTCAATTACAAAGGTCGCACACTCCAGGTACAAAGGATCACGCTCCTGGAATAATTGCTCCAAACGTGCATGTGGATCGGCCGTTTGCAGTAATGGCCGGTTCTTGTCGTGACGAGTACGAAGCCAAAGATCATGTGGGCTCGCTCGCAAGTATACGACTGTACCACGTTGTTTCAGATTTTCACGATTATCGGACCGAAGTACAGCTCCACCTCCCGTCGCAAGCACAATTCCTTGACGCTGAGTGAGTTCATTGATCACCTGCGCTTCGCGCAGGCGAAATCCGTCCTCACCTTCATGTTCAAAGAGAACAGGAATTCGCATGCCTGTGCGTTCCTGTATTTCATGGTCAGAATCGAAAAAAGACCAACCGAGGCGACGTGCCACAACGCGCCCAATCGTCGTCTTACCAGCACCCATCAGACCAACAAAAAATATATTACCCCGCATAAATAACTGTCATTCAATATTATTTCATCATGATACCGGGATATCTCTTCAGGCGTACACTTCTCATGAAGTGATCGAGAGCAAAAAACATTAGGTCCCCATAAACGGAATCTGTAGTCTCTTCAGACGAAAGAATAATTGTCTCCCGAAGACGAATCATGCTGCATGCTATCAACAGCGAATGAGGTATCCATGTTATCGTCTATTTTATCCAATAAATCAACGCATCCGTTCCAAGATAGAAATTATGGAACATAATTTTTTCTATATTCCACCTCCATTGGCAGATTAAACGACAAGCGCTCCCAAAAACCAGAAGCATAATCGATCCAACATTGTTTTCGGATGCACCCATGACTCACAACCCAGAAAATAATATCCCGCGTGATAAACTCCATCCTTCTTCAAAACTCTATCCATTCTGGTCGAGGATCGCCCTGTTTAGCTTCAGAGTAATCACCCCCATACTAGCATGCGGGATATTGTTTGTCGGCTACATACTTATCGTGATGACGCCGCAATTACCATCACTCGATACCATCGTCGATTATCAGCCCAAAATACCACTGCGCATCTATACAGCAGATGATGTACAAATCGGCGAATTCGGTGAAGAACATCGGAATCTGGTACGCATCCAAGACATACCAGAAGTGATGAAGAAAGCGGTACTTGCCATTGAGGATGATCGTTTTTATCAGCATGGCGGTGTCGATTTTTTTGGTATCTTCCGCGCGAGTTTAATGAATCTAATGAAAGGTGGGGCCTCACAAGGGGCTTCCACGATTACTATGCAAGTAGCACGCAATTTTTTCCTATCAAGCGAAAAAACCTATCTCAGAAAAATTTATGAAGTATTACTTGCATACAAGATTGAGTCGCGTCTTACGAAGGATGAGATTCTTGAGCTTTACATGAATCAGATCTATCTCGGAGAGCGAGCTTACGGTTTCTCGAGTGCAGCACGCATATATTTTGGGAAAAATTTGAAGGACATCACGCTAGCTGAAGCCGCAATGTTGGCCGGACTACCGAAAGCCCCATCAGCCTACAATCCGATTGTAAATTACAATCGTGCGCGAGTGCGACAAACATATATCCTAAAACGTATGTTAAACCTCGGCTACATCACGAAAGATCAATATAAGAATGCGAATGCGCAAAAGTTGCTTATACACGGCATTAAAAATCAATTAAATGTATATGCTGGATACGTTTCGGAAATGGTTCGAAAATTACTCTATGCACAGTTTAAAGATGAAATCTACACACGTGGCTTTAATGTTTATACCACGATCAATTCCGCAGACCAAGAAGCTGCTTATGAAGCAATACGCAAAGGCGTCATGAGTTATGAACTACGACACAGTTATCGTGGTCCAGAAGTCAGTATCAATCTACCCGCGAACGCCAACGAACGAGAACAATTAATTGAAGATACGCTAATCGAGCACCCAAACAGTGGCGACCTAATTTCAGCCATGGTACTTTCGGCATCACCACAGCAAGTTAAAGTCATCTTACTGAATGGAGATCATATCACCTTGACAGGCAACAGCTTGCGATTCGCAGCAGCAGGGTTATCCCCCAAAGCACAAACGAAGATAAAAATTCGCGCAGGATCTGTTATTCGCATAATTCAAGATAGTAAGGACTCTTGGCGCATCGTACAGATGCCAGAAATTGAGGCAGCATTTATTTCTCTCGATCCAAAAAACGGAGCTATTCGTTCCCTCATTGGTGGTTTTGATTTCAATCGCAACAAATTCAATCACGTGACACAGGCATGGCGTCAACCCGGATCTAGCTTTAAACCATTTATTTATTCAAGCGCATTAGAAAAAGGCTTTTCACCTACCACGATCGTCAATGACTCCCCTTTTGTGCTATCAGCGGCCGAAGCAGGTGGCCATCACTGGGAGCCGAAAAACTATGATGGTCGATTTGAAGGGCCTATGTCGATGCGCGTTGCACTCATGCGATCACGCAATCTCGTTTCGATCCGAATTCTGGACAATATCACCACATTGTATGCACAACAGTATATAGGCCGTTTTGGTTTCGAAGCCGAAAAACACCCTGCCTATTTACCAATGGCACTAGGCGCAGGCGCTGTCACTCCATTACAGATGGCCAGTGCATATGCCGTGTTTGCTAATGAAGGTTTTCGCGTCGAACCATTTATTATTGCCCGAATTACTGACGTTAATGGTCATACAATAATGGAAGAGAAACCGATTACAGCAGGTGATGAATCCATCCGTGCTATCTCCGCACGGAATGCATTTATTATGAATTCCATGTTGCACGATGTCGCTACACGAGGCACAGCAACCAAAACGAATGCGCTAAAACGAAGCGATCTTGCGGGGAAAACAGGAACAACGAACGACTCACATGATGCTTGGTTTGCTGGCTATCAAGCTCAACTTGTAGGGGTTGCATGGATCGGCTTCGATAAACCGCGTAATCTCGGTGATCGAGAAACTGGAGGGGGACTCGCCCTACCAATCTGGATCGACTATATGCAGAAAGCACTGCGTGGTGTGCCGGAAAAAACGCCCATAATGCCCAATGGCTTAATACAAACCAATGGTGACTATTTCTACGATGATTGTCCTCCAGGGAAGGCTATCGACTCTATAGGACTAGCAGAAGAAATTTCCTCCTCAAATGGAGCATCACCTCCAGAATCAATCGCCACGCAAGAACGTCAACGGATTCTGGACTGGTTCCAAAAAACATTAAATGGGGGAAACCCATAATGACTGCTGCATGCCCCTCGTATTCGAACGCACTCACCCCATGCAAAATCGGGTCCTGTCAGAAAGAATTAAGCATCACTGCCCGGTCTGCATGTTCCGTAGCAAAACCTGATAACGCCTGGAAGAATTCACTGCCATCTCGCGTGTCATACCATCGATCATCACAAAAACGATAATGGAACGCGCCTGAACAGGACGCCACCCAAATTTCACGCATTACCGTTTGTAAATTGATGATGATTTTGCTACCTCCATCAAAAGTCAGCGTCAGAACATTGCCGGTTCGCTCACAGTCCACATCAGCCCCACTTGTCTCCAAACCGACCTCCACCTTTGCCAACACCGCTTCACCCATAGATAAAAATTCACTTTCTGTCATGATAAACTCCATCCTTTCGATCAATGCACTTATGTCCTACGAGATACCTTCCCTTCATGACAGCATCATTCACTCGAATACGCGCAATTGTAGCGTCGATTAAAATCCTAGGTACTCTCAGTATATTAACTGCTGGTTGTGGTCAAACTGGTCCGCTCTATTTACCAACTACTCCTCTTCATAGCATTGTTGCTCCGCCAGTGGGCCCGATACCCACACCGACAATTGGGAAAGAAGATCATTCTTGAGAGGTACTTGTCGTTGATTCCTCGGCACACTTCATAGCAGATTAAGGTGATTTTTATTTTTTCCATATTTACCTGCTTTCACTAAATATTTTTATGACCAACGCCTTTTTTACCTATCGTGATGACGTACTCCATGCCGAAGCGTTTTCGCTATCTGAACTTGCAGAACGTTTCGGCACCCCCTTGTATATCTACTCGAAAGCTGCACTAACGCAAGCATATGACGCGTATTCAAATGCCTGTAAAGGGAAAAATGCCACCATTCATTATGCGGTAAAAGCAAACTCAAATCTTGCCGTACTTAGCTTATTCGCGGAGCTTGGCGCAGGGTTTGATATAGTCTCGGCCGGTGAGTTATCCCGTGTCATTGCCGCGGGGGGAAATCCTAACCGCGTTGTTTTCTCTGGTGTGGGTAAACATGACGATGAAATGCGATACGCACTCGAAAAAGACGTCTTTTGCTTCAACGTTGAATCACGCTCTGAATTGACTCGTTTAAATGCCGTAGCACGCGAAGTAGGCAAACGCGCACGGTTATCCATTCGGGTCAACCCAAACGTTGACGCCAAAACACATCCATATATTTCCACCGGCCTTCGAGGTAATAAGTTTGGCGTGGCCTACGAAGAAGCACTCAGCACTTATCGCGAAGCCTTGCAACTATCGCATCTGCAAATCGTCGGCATTGATTGCCACATTGGTTCACAGATTACCGAAGTGTCACCATATCTCAATGCCATCGACAAAGTGATGGATCTCGTTCATCAACTGGAGGCAGAGAATATTTCACTCCATCACATCGATGTTGGTGGCGGCCTAGGCATAACCTATTCTGATGATGAGACTCCTCCAGATGGCAGCACATTCGCATCTCAGCTCCTAAGCCACTTAGCAGAACGTGGCCTCGGCCATCGTCAAGTATTGTTTGAACCAGGACGTTCATTGGTAGGTAATGCAGGCATACTACTCACAAAAGTGTCCTTTCTGAAACCAACTGAAACAAAAAATTTCGCTATCGTCGATGCAGCAATGAATGATCTCACGCGCCCTGCAATGTATGGGGCATACCACAATATCGTACCCGTAATTCGGCGAGAAAATGACAACGAAACACTTTACGACGTTGTTGGGCCCGTTTGCGAAAGCGGAGACTGGCTAGGCCGTGATCGATTGCTCAACATAGAAACCAACGACTTACTCGCAATCCATTCGGTAGGAGCTTATGGTTTCAGCATGAGCTCAAATTACAATACTCGTCCACGTGCCGCTGAAATTATAGTCGATGGCAGTGAAGCCCATCTTGTTCGAGAACGTGAAACAATCGAGTCACTGTTCGCTAACGAGCATTTACTACCAAAGTGAATTCCTTCAGCACAATGAATTTGAGGCAATAATGCCGCTATCGCTACATGCCGTAATACTGTTATGGTTTTATTATGTGAAGCTCCACACAATAAAACCATAATAAAGAAATCAGAGATAATGCAACTTTGCGCTTACTCTAGTCCCAAATATTACAGCTCAAAGTTGCCCATAGCTATGCAACCCCGACAAGAACATATTGACACCAAGGAATGAAAACGTCGTTACAAGCAAAGCCATCAACGCCCACCAAGCCAGAACCACGCCACGCAGCCCTTTAATAAGACGCATATGTAGCCAAGCCGCATAATTCAGCCAGACAATCAATGCCCACGTTTCCTTTGGATCCCAACTCCAGTATCCCCCCCAAGCATCAGCAGCCCATAAGGCACCTAGAATCGTCGCAATTGTGAAGAAAGAAAAACCTACAGTAATCGCCTTGTAGATCACATCATCGAGCGACACAAGTGATGGCAGTCGTGATGAAAAAAATCCACAATCAAGTGACGCTCCTGATATCAGAAGTTTTTTTTGTTCACGAGCTTTTATTAGATAAGCAACCGCTGCCATACCTGCAAAAGAGAATGCACCATATCCAATAAAATTGGCTGGAACATGAATTTTCATCCACCAGCTCTGCAATGCTGGCAACAGTGGTTGAATTTCATATGCACCCCGCCCTACGCTATACCAGACAAGAAAACTGACTGATACACTAATGAGAAACAATACAAAAGGCCCAACCTGACGTATCTTATAACGTCGCTCATAGTATAAATAAAATAATGCTGTCACTAAACAAAAAAGCACGAAAACCTCATAAAGATTTGAAATAGGGATATGCCCAACATCCACACCCACAAGGTATGACTCATACCAGCGTACCATCATACCTACAAATCCAAATAGAACAGCTGCCCAACATAGCATCACGCCAATATCCTCTCCCACAGAAGAAGATCTCAATAAACCTCCCCAGAAAAATAGTGTCGATAAAAAAAAGAGAGTGCTCATCCAAAGAATAGCCGACTGGCTGGACAATAAATACTTGAGCAAAAATATCTGATCAGCTCGTCCCAAATCGGCCTGATATAAACCGATACTTAACAAGGAGAGTGCAGCCACAGCGGCCACCAAGAAACGAGATGCGGGCCAGTGCCACCCCAACAATATGCACCCATACACTTTAAAGATCAGAATAATCTGCTCATAGCCATTCATGAAATGTTTATAGTAGTTCAGTGAAAATCCACCACCTACAATCAGTGCCACTGCAAACATCCAATCACCCAAGGTGTGACGTTGGAGACAAGACGTATTGTGATAACTTTCAGAAAACCGCATATCTCTCACCTTTATTTTGTCTCGACCAACACTGCTATTTCCTCTTTCATACGCTCGAACTCTCGATTGAAATCAAGCGCGTGACGCGTCGTTGATGAGGCCATAAGCACAGAACTACCACCATGCTTTCTCACTTTCACCAATAACCACAAACGCCGTTCACGAATATAGAACATCGAGAAAATACCAAGCACTAACAAAAAACCACCAAAATAGACTATTTTCTTACCAGGCGAGCGGGTCAATTGAAAAACACTGGCTTGAATTTGATCAAATGAATTCAGTTGCAAAAATACAGGAGCCGCATACAAAAAATGATCTGACAACGCATTGATTGCTACATGAATAAATCGACTATTGTCAGGACTCAACTGAGCTAGGGGCAACCCCTCACCCTCACGTGCCACCTGCCACAAATGCCATACTGTGCTATACAAAATACGGTGGAATATATGCGCTGCACTCGCTTGCTGTGTAATTGGTACATATGTAGTAATAAAATCCGTAATTGCCTGTAGCCCTCCTGCCGGTTGACGACCTTCTACTGCTGCCACCGCACCAGCGAATAGATCAAGTTCACGCTTAGCGCTCTGCAAAAGTTCAGCATGAAAATTCTGTTCCGACCCGGCGGCAGGTAAAGACTCAAGAACAAAGCGACGTACCGCTTCAGTACGTGCTTTTTCGTCAGAAAGCGCTGCACGCAGCAACATCCATTGTTTTACGGACATCTCCGCATCCGCGGGAATCCGAAGATATTGAAACCTAGCATCTGGCACATCGCGCACTCCACTCATGAAAACGTACTGACCATCTTCAAGAAGAATCGGAGACATGTAATTGTGGTACTCCCTTTCCTGTCCGGTACGATCGCGAATTTTGTACTGCACAGATGGTCCCACATTGCGAAAATCTTTGTACAGAAAACTAGGCGCACCTGACCCAAAATATTGGCTTAAATCAGCACGCAAAGAGTGTTTTTTAACACTTGGAGCAGCCCTTCCCTCGCTAGCATTAGGGACACTTTCAACATTGAACGACCGAAAATCGCTCAACTCGATCGAGTAATCAAGCGCATTCCTTTTTGCACTCAACATATTAGTTAATTTTATTGTGTCACCAACTTCACCCAAGACATCAAACGATGTATGCTTTGGGCCAGTCATCGGATATCCAATCAGTCTCAATTTGCTACCACCATCTTCGAAGCTAGACTGATAGATTGTCACCCCTTTGTAGTGGAATGGCTCATTAACCTTGATCGTCGCATGCAGCGACTTTCCATCGAGAGAATTGGCCAACACAATGTCACTGCTAAACAGCTTCGGTACGCCTGTTGAATAATAATCAACATGAAATTTCTTAAGCTCTATAGAAAACGGTAACTCCTGAATCAGCGCGCCGTCATGAAAATTAAGAATAGCTGTGGATGAATGACCACCTTCCGGGATGAATGCATGGCCACGAAATGTCGGATTTTCAGATGAAAGTCGATGATTTTTCGAAATTTCCGGAATCACCTGATTGTCTTGTATCAAGGTTTTATCAAATAGAAAAATCTGCGCCCGAATCAATAAGTCACTGTCAAGTACACCTCCAAAAAAAATAATGACGATCGCGATATGAATGAAGAGGTAACCGATTTTGTTAACAGTCCCAATCTTGGCCGCTAAAAATGTTGCACCATCACGCTCACGCACCAGAGAGCGGTAACCACGACGTTCAATATATTTTCTGACACGTGTCAGTATCTCCGAACGCGGGACAAAACTAATAAACTCTGCCTGAAAATCAAATGATCTGAGACTACCTTCACATATATCATCACGCCAGTTGCGAATGTCAGCAATGATCTTCGGCGCATTACGAAAAACACAAAGTACCGTCGATATCATCAAAAAACCAAGGATCGCAAGAAACCATCCTGAGCTGTATACAGAAAAAAGACCCAATACTCGAAAATTTTCAGCCCAAAACGGTCCAAATTTATTAACGTAATTTGTATAAGGCTCGTTCTGCTTAATGATAGTACCGATACTGCTAACAATAGCCAGTACCATTAGTAAACTGATAGCAAAACGCATCGAACTGATGATTTCAATACTGTACCGACACCATCGACACTCTCTCTGAGGAGATATTCCTGAAGTTCTGGCGCTCATAACTCTTCTTTTTCTAAATCTAAAAATAAAAAGAGCGGCGAGTTCAAATTTGAGCACACTAGCT
Source organism: Candidatus Pandoraea novymonadis (assembly GCF_003004665.1). Classification (GTDB taxonomy): domain Bacteria; phylum Pseudomonadota; class Gammaproteobacteria; order Burkholderiales; family Burkholderiaceae; genus Pandoraea; species Pandoraea novymonadis. The sequence continues at coordinate 20,152 of NZ_MUHY01000004.1, read as the reverse complement.
TATGCGAAATCATTTCCGCATAAGTGAATCGCTGCGGATTAACCATGTTTTTTAGCATGCAATCGCTAGCGTAAATCAGCAATGTAATCTGCTAAAGCCATAATCTCGTCATCAGAAAGGCGTGACGCAATAACCTGCATAGCAACATTATTAACTCGAGTTTCATCACGAAAAGCAATCAATTGTGCCTGAGTATAAGCAGAATTCTGACCCCTCAAACGGGGATATTGCGAAGGCATACCACCCCCATCTGGTCCGTGACAAGCGACACACGCGGGCACACCTTTTTGACTAATTCCACCTCGGAAAATTTTTTCACCAAGAATGCTACTGTTAGGGTTATCATGATGCGCCAAGCCTCTCTGTTCCTTCTGAGACGCGTAATAATCAACAACATCGCGCATGTCCTGATCGCTTAAAATAGCCACCATAGCTTCCATGATTTTGTTATTACGCTGTGGTTCCTGAGCACCAGGCTGTAGCTGGAAGTCTTTCAATTGCTGATATAAGTAGTCCGCGTGTTGTCCAGCAAGGCTGGGATAAACTTCAGAAAGACTTTTCGCATCGATCGCATGACAAGATACACAAACCTGGGCAGCAACCGCCTGCCCTCTTTTGAGATCCGACTTAATCGATAGCATATCCGTTGCTTTTGCGAAAAAACTTGCAGCAAAAATTGATAACGCTATTGATGTTGCTGCGAAAATTTTAGAAATTCGGTCCATTCGCACAACTTATCTTGTTTTTTCAGAAAATTAGCAGGACTTTCGACCATACTCATACAAAGCACCTACCATCATTTGCTAGTATTCTAGTCACGAGGAATGAGACATTTTTTTATAGGCATAGGAAAGCCGTATATAACTTTTATATTGTACAATAAACTTATAGGTTCGATTACCGTTCCTCCATTGTAGAGGAGGTAGTATCGACCTCCTGTGTCTAGCTCGTGCTTATTGCGTGTTACCTTAATGTCTGTACTACACCAAGCTAGTTTTTTTACGACTATCAATTACCTGAATGATCTACCACAGACCTCAGTACCTGAGATCGCGTTCGCTGGTCGATCCAATGCCGGAAAATCCACTGCATTAAATATACTATGCAACCAAAAACGTCTTGCTTTCTCAAGTAAGACGCCGGGACGGACTCAGTACATCAACTACTTTGCGGTAGGGACCAATAAACCCCAGCGTCTTTACGGTTATCTGGTCGACTTACCTGGCTACGGTTATTCAAAGGTTAGTAATAGTGTAAAGACCAAGTGGCAGAAACTTCTGGCTGACTATCTAGTGCATCGACCACAGTTACGTGGCCTTGTCTTAATGATGGATTCTCGACACCCATTTACTGAACTCGATGCCCAGCTAATTAATTGGTTCTTGCCAACAGGTCTCCCTATTCACGTCTTATTAACGAAATCCGATAAACTAACGCGTCAAGAGTCAACCAATATTTTACGTGTAGTAGAAGAGATGCTGAGAAATTATCTACGCAGGGAAGAAATTTCTTCAGAAGACATTTCCCTTACTGCACAGCCACAATTCACCGTACAATTATTTTCGTCGCTCAAGCGCATCGGGGTTCATACCGCACAACTACAACTCGAAGCATGGCTGAACATCTCCAGGAATTCTATATCAAAGAAATAAGCCACCCCCTTTTCAACAGAGGAATCATTGATATAGATCTAGGCATCGCCAATCGTATCTGGCATTTTAAAAGGAAACACCACTGTACACTGCGAAACTCTATCTATAAAAACTATCGTATGAGTACAGCAATTTCAAATAAAATCGATCCTAAGATAAAAAATCTCAGGCAGGAGGAAGAAGCGAAAAGTGCAGAAGAATAGTTGCCTATACTACTTTCCGAAAATTCAAGATGAAAATGTTTCGACATCTCAAAAATCTCCAAGTATTACGTCGGCGCCGAAATTTTTATTACCCTTACCAAGGGTAACATTCTACTATAGGGAAACCACTCCATGAGCTCCTTTCCTCTCCGTCGGCTACGTCGCATGCGAAGAGATAGTTTCTCTCGTCGCCTCATGCGCGAAAATCGACTCACAACCGATGATCTGATCTATCCTGTATTTATTATCGAAGGCGAAAATCGCAGGGAAGCCGTCGCTTCAATGCCTGGAGTTGAACGTCAATCCATCGATGAACTGCTACGTACTGCGGATTTATGTGTAACACTTGGCGTACCAGTTATTGCACTTTTTCCAAGCATCGAGGGTTCCCTCAAAACACAAGATGGCATCGCTGCAGTCGATCCAAACGGTCTAGTCCCGCGCGCGGTACGGGCACTCAAGCGCACGTTCCCAGCCCTAGGTGTGCTGACAGACGTTGCGCTCGACCCCTACACAAGCCATGGCCAAGATGGTGTGTTAGATGACAATGGTTATGTCATCAACGATACAACCACAGAAATACTCGTTCAACAAGCATTAGTTCAAGCCGAGGCAGGCGTCGATATCGTCGCTCCATCCGACATGATGGATGGCCGCATTGGCGCTGTACGTGTAGCACTCGAAGAAAACGATTTCATCCATACGCGTATCATGGCATATGCAGCCAAATTCGCATCAGCATTCTATGGACCTTTCCGAGATGCTGTCGGCTCAGCTATAAATCTTGGCCGCAACAACAAGATGACATACCAGATGGACCCCGCAAATTCAAATGAAGCACTGCGCGAAGTTGCACTTGACATCGAAGAAGGCGCGGATATGGTAATGGTCAAGCCAGGTATGCCATATCTCGACATCGTACGTCGGGTCAAAGATGAATTTAAATATCCAACCTATGTCTACCAAGTTAGCGGCGAATATAGTATGCTGAAAGCTGCGGCACAAAACGGTTGGGTCCATCATGATAAAATAATGATGGAATCTTTATTAGCTTTCAAACGTGCCGGCGCCGATGGCATTCTTACGTACTTTGCACTCGATGCTGCACGCCTTTTGAACACGAAGAGCTAAGACCTGCTAATATCGAAACATGTTTTTCTAATCACATCCAGGCTATTCAAAAATTGATCTGCTGACTGAAAACCAACCACCCGTGATCCCGGGACTTCCTGTCCCGATGCATCAAAAAAAATAATGCCTGGCGTTCCGAACAAACCGAACTGTTTAAGCAGTTCCTGGTCAGCCGGAGTATTTGATGTCACATCCACACTCAACAAGACCATTTCCTGAAGACCGGCATTCACACGAGGATCAGAAAAAGTAAAACGTTCTATTTGATTACAGCTAATGCACCGGTCCGTATGAAAAAATAACATTACTGGCTTCCCCGCTATTACCAGTTGCCGTCGTAGATCCTCCAAATTACGTACAGGGATGTACGTCAAGGCATCCCGTGTATTCACCACAGATATAACATCCTTCCAATTCATCCATCCAGAAAGAGGTTTCAACGGGTCACGAGCACCTGTGAATGCACCAAGCAATGCTACAATCCCCATCAATGCAAACACTACACCTATGCCTTTTAGCAATCTTCGAAAGCCATTAACACTATCCGGCAAGCTATCAAAGACCCTCAAAAAACTTGCACTTACCAACAAAAGTACACTCCATGCGAACAAGAAAACCTGTGTCGACAAAAGTGGATATACGATCCAAAGCGCCACACCTAACAGCATTCCACCAAAAAATTTCTTAACACAATCCATCCAAGGACCTGCCTTTGGCAGTAAAGCCCCATGACCTGCCGCTACAATCAAAAGCGGTACGCCCATACCTAGTGATAGAAAAAATAGAATTGCACCACCAAATATAACATCCCCTCCCTTAGCGATAAAAGCAAGCGTAGCTGCCAACGGTGGCGTAACGCAAGGGCTAACGATTAAACCGGACAACATTCCCATCACTGCAGCACTCAAGAATTGACCTGAAATTTCCCGATGCGCTAAAGCATTAATCCGTTCACACAATTGTGAGGGCAATTGTAATTTGTAAAAATCAAACATGGAAAGTGACAATAAGACCATAATAAATCCAAATAACATCAGCATCCATGGTGCCTGTAAAATCGGAGTCAGTCCCTGTCCAAGCAAACCCGCTATCATACCGATAGCTGTATTCACAAGTGCCATTCCACATACATAGGCAAACGCCAAACTGATAGCACTACCACGGCTTGTGGCATATCGAAGAACAATAGATGACAAAATCGGCAACATCGGTAATATGCAAGGCGTAAACGCCAATAAAACACCAAGAACAAAGAAAACCACGAGTGCAAAGGCTAAGTGACTATCCATAAGAATGTCCTCCAGCCATCTAAAGTCACCGCGTGAAACGAACGAAGAGTCACTACCCTTCTCTAAAAGAGAAATTTCCCTGGAATCGAGAGGCACATCATGACGAATGGAGGATCCATCTTTCATTATCGTTGGAACCTTACTCCTTAGTGCTAGCCCCGAAATCTTCAATGACTTCTCGAGTACTGGATAACAAATTTTCTGATCGACACAACAACCCCGCATGGTCACATTAAGACTAAAAGGTTTAAATACACCTTTTACTGGTATTCGAATTTCGATGGAACCTTGATACACCTCCATCTCTTTATCTAGGATCTCATCATATTTCACTTCACCTTTTGGAAAATGCGCCGTCCCCAATCGTATCCGATCATCAGAAACGGTAAATTTCATCCCTTCACGATAAAGGTAATGGCCTTTTGCTACCTCACAATGTAGAACGATTATCCCAGGCACTTCACTAGCCGAAATTTGGAAGGCCTCCTTCATCGCAAGAAAAGAATTTTCTGCACGTGCATAAGAAATAGCAGCAAGCAATAACATTATCCATGTCAGAGATAAGATCCGAAAGCGGCATATACAACCAGCAAGGTGTATTATCCTTAGATAAATTATTCTTCTGTGGACCTTATCCAACATATAAAACTCCCCTATGCTCGTTTTACCACCTTGAATCCTATGCTTTTACGAAGCAAGAAGTAATATTACATACTTTTTACTGATAAATTTGCTTAATGAATTCAATTGCTCATCAACAATACTTCACGATGTAATTCTCGTCTCAATGATCAGCAGTATTTCCTGTAACACCTCACGTTTAGCTTTGTAAAAATATTTCCCCACCGCTTCGACACTCGTTACGTCTAGAAATATTCTCATAACGATCAGAAAAGTGTTTTTACTTATAGTAAGCTTTCAAGTTAGCAATAAACTCAATCCTTAGCATGGAAGCTTCTCATCTATGATGAGGGAATGTAGTAACCTAATTATTAGATCTTAGACAACCAGGCTAATCGCATAAGACCTACTTATCCTTCACATAATTTCGACTATAGAACATCTCTATCCCTCATATCATAACTTCCAAAGAAAAAGCCAGGGTTTTCCCCTGGCTTTTTCTAATTCTGAACGCAGTATTACTGGTTTTATTCTAAGACTTCTGCTACTTTTTCTTCAGCTACCGACTGATCCAGCAGTGCAACAAATGCCATCGGCGCGTTATCACCAACACGGAAGCCCATTTTTAAAATACGGAGATAGCCACCGGGACGATTAGAAAAACGGGGACCAAGAACCTCAAATAGCTTAGTTACAGAATCACGATCGCGTAGACGATTAAAAGCAAGACGACGATTCGCCAATGAAGATTTTCTACCTAATGTAATCAGCGGCTCAACGAACTTTCGCAGTTCTTTAGCCTTCGGCAATGTGGTCTTAATTGTTTCGTGCTCAATCAACGAATTCGACATGTTACGTAGCATAGCCAGCCGATGCTTACTAGTACGATTTAGTTTACGTAAACCATGACGGTGACGCATTTCAGCTTTCCTTTAAACAAAATTTTCAATCGAGCTCTTCTATCGGCATAATGCCGCGGGCCGAGGTATCATTTCAAGTATATCCAGCAAACTACACATTCGACCAACCTAATTAATAGTCACTTTCCAAAAGACATAGCTACCCAGAAAGGAGGTCTTATGTTTTACGACATCTTACTTTTCAAGATTTACTGGAGGCCAATTCTCAAGCTTCATACCAAGGGTAAGCCCACGCGAAGCGAGTACTTCTTTAATTTCATTCAGCGATTTTCGACCTAAATTTGGAGTCTTCAGTAATTCGTTCTCAGTACGCTGAATAAGATCACCAATATAGTAAATGTTCTCAGCCTTCAAACAATTAGCTGAACGGACTGTCAACTCTAGATCATCCACCAAACGCAACAAGATTGGATCAATCTGCGGCACACTCAACGGCGCTTCGCTATCAGTTTCCGTTCCTTCCAAGGCAGCGAAAACAGATAGCTGATCCACCAAAATACGTGCTGATTGACGAATTGCCTCCTCCGGTGAAAGTACCCCATTGGTCTCAATATTCATAACCAACTTATCCAAATCAGTACGCTGTTCCACACGTGCCGATTCAACAGCATACGAAACACGTTTTACTGGCGAGAACGAGGCATCCAGGATAATTTGTCCAATCAATTTAGGACTATCATCACCATAATGACGAATATTACCAGGCACGTAACCACGACCCTTCTCAATCTTGATCTGCACGTCCAGTTTTCCGTCCTTCGAAAGATGTGCAATCACATGATGAGGATTAATGATTTCAACGTCATGTGGAACATTAATATCTGAAGCCAGGAGAATGCCTTCACCATCTTTATTCAAAGTGACTGTCACTTCATCTCGATTATGTAGTTTGAATACAACTCCCTTTAAATTGAGAAGAAAATTAACAACATCTTCCTGGACACCATCCATCGTAGAATATTCATGCACAACACCTGCGATCTTCACTTCGGTCGGTGCATAACCTGCCATAGAAGACAGTAACACACGACGCAATGCATTACCTAACGTATGCCCATAACCACGCTCAAAGGGCTCCATCACCACCTTCGCATGGTTCTCGCCAACAGACTCAACCGCGATGATCTTGGGTTTTAATAAACTAGTTTGCATAGGTTTCCTTTTCAATACCCTCGGCTCGTTACACCAATAAGGCCGATGGGTGACAACCTGCACGGTCTCACAATAACGCAGCAATATGGTATTGCGTTATACAAACGAATTAACGTGAATATAGTTCGACGATCAAACTTTCGTTGATATCGCCTGCAATATCGCTACGTTCCGGCAGCTGCTTGAAAATACCTTCCATCTTTTTAGCATCGACCGAAACCCAGATCGGGAAACCGCCTTGCTCAGCAAGCGACAACGCTTCTTGAATGCGAACTTGCTTTTTTGCCTTCTCACGGATAGCCACCACATCACCAGCTTTAACTCGCAGTGATGGGATATTAGCGACATTACCATTGACGGTAATGGCTTTATGGCCAACCAACTGACGTGATTCCGCTCGTGTCGAGCCGAATCCCATACGATAAGCTACATTATCCAAACGAGCTTCTAGCAACTGCAAAAGAGTCTCCCCAGTGTTACCTTTGATACGATCAGCTTCTGCAAAATAACGACGAAATTGACGCTCTAAAATTCCGTATATACGCTTCACTTTTTGCTTTTCACGCAACTGGCTACCGTAATCCGATGTCCGCGCACCAGAAGTACGTCCATGCTGACCAGGTTTGCTTTCAAGTTTACATTTATCGGTCAACGATCTACGCGCACTCTTCAAGAAAAGATCGGTACCTTCACGACGAGAGAGTTTGGCCTTTGGGCCGATGTAACGTGCCACGTTATGCTTTCCTTTTTCTCAAAAACTGACGCAGCGGATCTCCCCGTTGCGCAAGTCCAATACACACCTGTATCAGACGGTGGACTCGTTAATTGCTAAGTGCCAAGATATTCCCGTAACACCTAACCCAATGTTTTAGCAGGCTTTTTAGATACGCCGACGCTTCGGTGGACGGCAGCCATTATGTGGCACCGGGGTCACATCCGAAATTGCTGTGATCTTGATACCAAGCGCATTTAGAGCCCGAACGGCCGACTCACGACCAGGGCCTGGTCCCTTAATGCGAACTTCTAGATTCTTGACTCCGTATTCCAAGGCTACGCGACCAGCCGATTCTGCCGCCACTTGAGCAGCAAAAGGAGTCGATTTTCGCGAACCCTTAAAACCCTGACCACCAGACGTTGCCCATGCAAGTGCATTGCCTTGTCGATCGGTGATAGTAATGATAGTGTTGTTAAACGATGCGTGAACGTACACAACACCTTCCGCAACATTCTTCTTTACTTTCTTACGCGCGCGCTGCGAAGCAGCGTTGTTCTGTTGCCTAGCCATGTTCTATCCTCTGGTTACTTCTTCAGCGAAACGCCAGCCTTACTCGGGCCCTTGCGCGTACGTGCATTAGTACGAGTGCGCTGACCGCGAAGCGGTAATCCCTTGCGGTGACGTACGCCACGATAGCAGCCTATGTCCATCAGGCGTTTAATGCTCATCGTATTTTCACGACGCAAGTCCCCTTCAACCATAAGCTTAGCTACTTGGTCACGCAACTTTTCAAGATCATTATCATTAAGATCTTTTACCTTTTTTGATAACAAGACGCCAGCGGCTTCACAAATGTGATGCGCGCGCGTGCGACCAACACCGTAAATAGCCGTCAACCCGATTACAACATGTTGGTGATTCGGGATATTAATCCCAGCGATACGAGCCATTTGTTATTCCCCAACTAAATAGCGTTAAATGCAATCAGCCCTGACGTTGCTTATGACGCTGATCTGAGCTACAAATCACACGCACAACACCGTTACGCTTCACAATTTTGCAATTGCGGCACATACATTTAACCGAAGCCATTACTTTCATGACAATCCCCTTTCTCTAATCACTTCGCTCAGAAAACGATCCTCGCACGTGACAGATCGTATAGCGTACTTTCTATCGTCATCACCTTATCCCAGGTAACACCCAGCCATCTTCAAACTTTATTCCCAGAAAATAGCGCTAGAAAGATCCTTCTCTAATATCTAACCTTTCATTTTCACCATATCTTTAGCTATGATCCCATGTAACATTTAGCGAACTTTCATGTTATTACCACCCTTAAAATTCGCTTTTCGGAGTAGTGATTCATATTGTTGTGACATCACATAAGACTGCACTTGCGACATAAAATCCATTGCCACAACCACGATGATCAAAAGTGATGTGCCACCAAAATAAAATGGTACATTCCAACGCAAAACCAAAAACTCTGGCAAGAGACAAATAAGCGTCACGTAAGTGGCACCTGCCAATGTCAAACGCATCAAAATCTTATCAATATACCTTGCCGTTTGATCACCCGGTCGAATCCCGGGCACAAAAGCCCCACTCTTTTTCAGGTTATCCGCTGTTTCTTTACTATTAAAGACCAGTGCAGTATAAAAAAAACAGAAAAAAATGATAGCTAACGCATACAGCATCACATAAATCGGCTGACCTGGAGATAATTTACTCGCAAAATTCTTAAGCCAATAGATTTCCTCACTCGCACCGAACCAATTTATAATCGTTGCCGGGAACAAGATAATTGATGATGCAAAAATTGGTGGAATCACACCTGCCATATTCAGCTTCAATGGCAAATGAGATGCTTGCCCTCCGTAAATTTTATTTCCAACTTGACGTTTGGCATAATTGACCAAAATTTTACGTTGAGATCGTTCAAAAAACACTACAAAATATGTCACCAGCACTACTAGTAAGCAAATCAAAATCGCTGAGAAATATCCAATCGCACCAGTATTTACGAGTTCAAATAAACCCCCTATTGCGTTCGGCAAACCCGCAGCGATACCAGCAAATATAATGATTGAAATACCATTACCCAAGCCTCGTTCAGTAATCTGCTCACCAAGCCACATCAAAAACATCGTGCCAGTAACCAAAGTGATTATAGTAGTTATACGAAAAAGAAGGCCCGGATCGAGGACTAGACCCGCTTCACTTTCTAAAGTCACTGCAATCACGAATGCCTGAAAAAGCGCCAGAACCACCGTAAAATAACGGGTATACTGTGTGATTTTTCGTTGTCCCGCTTGACCCTCCTTGCGCAAAGCTTCCAATCGCGAAGAAACCATTGCCAACAACTGCATAATAATGGAGGCCGAAATATACGGCATAATCCCCAGAGCAAAGATTGTAAAACGCGACAAGGCACCGCCGGAGAACATGTTAAACATGCCCAAAATTCCGCTGGATTGGCGCTCAAAAAGGTGTGCCAATAGATGCGAGTCAATACCTGGCACTGGAATGTGCCCACCAACCCGGTAGACAATCAATGCCAAGAGCAGAAAGATGAGGCGATGACGTAGATCCACATACCTCGTTTTCTGTGTAACGGACTTAGTAAGATTATTTGATTTAGCCAATGATGGCTCCGAATGCCCTAATATAACAATTAACCAAAATCAGCAACCGAACCACCAGCCGCTTCAATCGCCATGCGAGCACCCTTCGTAGCAGCAATACCTTTTAGAGCAATCTTGCGTGAAACCTCACCCATTCCGATCACTTTTGCTGACAACGCCAGTTCACTAATCAATCCCGCCCGCTTCAACACCAATAAATCGATTTCATCAAATGCCAGGCTCTGTATATCCGAAATACGAACCTCACTCACAAAACGACGTGTCAACGACTTAAAACCACGCTTTGGTAAACGGCGCTGCAGAGGCATTTGCCCCCCTTCAAAACCGACTTTATGAAAACCACCAGAACGTGATTTTTGTCCTTTGTGCCCACGGCCAGCAGTTTTACCTAAACCCGAGCCGATACCACGTCCAACACGACGCTTAACATGTTTACTGCCTTCTGCCGGTTTGAGGCTATTCAATTCCATGATGACCTCTCGTTCATTCGATAACCTTCACAAGATACGATATCTTGCTGATCATTCCGCGCACTGCAGACGTATCTTCTAACTCACTAACCGAATTGAGACGGCGGAGACCTAAACCTTTGACGGTCGCACGATGATCTTGACGCGTACCAATCAAACTCTTAATCAGCTTCACTTTTATAGTTTCCTGCGACATATATTCACTATCCTTTAGCCAAGGATTTCCTCCACCGATTTCCCACGCTTAGCGGCAATCTCAGCAGGAGTCGATTGTTTCTTCAGGCCATCGAGTGTCGCGCGCACCAAATTATATGGATTCGCAGAACCAAGGCTCTTCGTCACCACATTAGTCACTCCCAACACCTCGAACATCGCACGCATAGGACCACCAGCAATCACGCCAGTACCTTCTTTGGCAGGCAACATGCGTACTACAGAGGCTCCATGTTTACCTTCCACCGTATGCTGCAACGTACCGTTTTTTAAGGAAACCTTAATCATATTGCGGCGGGCTTGTTCCATTGCCTTTTGAACGGCAACCGGCACTTCCTTCGCCTTACCTTTACCCATCCCAATACGGCCATCACCATCACCTACTACAGTCAAAGCGGCAAAACCAAGAATACGACCACCCTTAACGACTTTCGTCACCCGATTAATCGATATCATCTTCTCCCGAAGACCATCGTCGCGCTCGTCAGCCTGAACTTTCGCTTGCATCTTTACCATGACGAATCCTATTAGAACCTAAGGCCCGCTTCACGAGCAGCATCAGCCAAAGCCTTAACGCGACCATGATAGCGGTTACCCGATCGATCGAAAGCAACTCTCTCAATTCCGGCAGCACCCGCCTTCTTCGCTATACGACGACCAATCAACGATGCAGCGGTTATATTTCCACCTTTGCTTCCCTTATCTCCCAGCTCCTTCCGCACTTCAGCTTCTAGCGTCGAAGCGCTCACCAAGACTTGCGTACCATCGACCGAAAACACTTGTGCGTATATATGCAAATTAGTGCGATGCACGCAAAGGCGATGCACCTTAAGCTCGGCCAGTTTAATACGAGTCTGACGGGAACGACGCAAACGGGCTTGTTTCTTGTCCATTTTTCGCACCCTTACTTCTTCTTGGTTTCTTTGAGAATCAGCACCTCGTCCGCATAGCGAACACCCTTGCCTTTGTAAGGTTCAGGAGGACGGTAAGCACGAATTTCCGCAGCCACTTGTCCGATACGTTGCTTATCAACGCTCTTGATGATGATTTCTGTTTGCGTTGGTGTTGTAACCGTCACACCTTCTGGCATTTGATAGACAACGTCATGCGAGAAACCAAGCTCCAGTTTCAAGACGTTACCCTCTGCCTTGGCACGATAACCAACACCTACTAGTAATAACTTCTTTTCAAAACCCTTGCTCACGCCCATCACCATATTGTTGACGAGCGCACGCTCAGTACCATAAAGCGCCCTAGCTTCACGACTCTCATTGACTGGAGAAAAGTTGATAACGCTCCCTTCTACCTTAACATCGACCAAAGGATGAATGCCACGGATCAAAGAACCAAGAGGACCATTTACAGTTAATACTTTTTCAGCCAGCAAGGCTTCCACATCCTTATTAAGGATTATTGGGCTTTTACCTACTCGAGACATTTTCCTCTCCTCGGGCAGTTAAGCAACATAGCAGATAACTTCACCGCCTAGCCGAGTAGCTCGTGCTTTGCGATCAGTCATCAAACCTTGTGGGGTCGAGATAATAGCAATACCCAGACCATTCATTACCTGCGGGATGTTATTGCTTCCTTTGTAAACACGCAGACCGGGGCGAGAAACGCGCTCAAGACGCTCAATCACCGGACGACCAGCGTAATATTTCAGTGCAATATCAAGCACCGACTTTGCATTTTCCCCCTTCACCACATAGCCATCAATATAACCTTCGTCCTTTAAGACTTTGGCGATCGAGACTTTCAGCTTGGACGATGGCATTGCCACATTTAGCTTCTCGACCATCTGACCATTGCGGATACGAGTCAGCATATCGGCGATAGGATCGCTCATACTCATAGTGCTGCTTCTCCTATTACCAGCTAGCTTTAGTCACACCCGGAATTTCGCCACGGAAGGCGATTTCACGGATCTTGCTACGTGCTAGACCAAATTTACGGAATGTGCCGCGCGGGCGACCCGTTAGGTCACAACGATTGCGCTGACGCGTCGGATTCGCATTGCGTGGCAACTGTTGCAGTGCCAAACTTGCCTCATAACGTTCTTGTTCCGATTTACTCGTATCTTCAATGATCGACTTGAGAGCAGCACGCTTAGCGGCGAACCTCTCAGCAAGACGCACACGCTTTTTCTCGCGTTCGATAAGTGCCAGTTTAGCCACAATTACCTCAATTACGGAACGGAAATTTGAACGCTGACAGAAGAGCTTTTGCTTCTTCGTCAGTCTTCGCAGTAGTCGTAATACTAATATTCAACCCACGCAGTGCGTCAATTCTATCGTATTCGATTTCTGGAAAAATAATCTGCTCTTTTACACCAATATTGTAATTTCCACGACCATCAAACGCACGACCCGAAAGCCCACGAAAATCACGCACACGAGGTAAAGCCACAGTGATAAAACGATCTAAAAACTCGAACATGCGCTCACTTCGTAGTGTCACCATCGCACCGATAGGATATCCCTCACGTATCTTAAAACCCGCAATTGCCTTACGTGCCCTTGTCATGACTGGCTTTTGACCAGCAATCTTTATCAAATCAGCAGCAGCGTTATCAATAATTTTCTTATCAAGAACAGCCTGACCAATCCCCATATTCAAGGTGATCTTAGTGATCCGCGGAACTTGCATAGCAGACTTATAAGCAAATTTTACCATCAAGTCGGCTACAATTTTATCTTTGTAGAATTTTTGCAAACGAGCCATTCTCTAAACTCCTTGCCTCAGACATCAGCAACAATCGCACCGGTCGTCTTAAGAAAGCGAACTTTCTTTCCCTCTTCCTGCTTTATACCAATGCGAGAAGGTTTTCCTTTAGCATCTAGCATCGCGATATTCGAGATGTGAATCGGCATAGTCTTATCAACCACACCGCCCTGCGTACCATTCGTCGGATTTGGCTTCACGTGCTTTTTAGCAACATTTACACCTTCGACGACAACTTTTTGACCGTCAACGCGAAGAACCATACCGCGCTTATCCTTGTCTTTTCCAGTTAAGACGACAACCTGGTCACCCTTACGAATCTTATTCATATTGACTCCTCACAGCACTTCCGGGGCCAGGGATACAATCTTCATAAAACGTTCAGTGCGTAATTCTCGTGTTACTGGCCCAAAAATACGGGTACCGATAGGCTCGAGCTTGGCATTTAACAAAACAGCGGCATTACCATCAAATTTCACCAAGGAACCATCTTGACGACGCACACCTTTAGCAGTGCGTACAACCACCGCATTGTATATCTCACCCTTTTTTACACGACCACGCGGGGCAGCACTTTTTACGGTAACCTTCACAACGTCACCAATACCAGCATAACGACGTTTGGATCCCCCCAACACCTTAATACACAAAACCTCACGTGCACCAGTGTTATCAGCCACTTCGAGCCGAGTTTCTGTTTGAATCATGATCTTATCTTTCCAACTTAATCCGACGAAATCGTCAGTCAGTCTTGGCCCCGTCAGCACCAACTGGTACTGCTTAGGTTAAGTCCTTCAAAAAGCAGCTATTTCTCACTAAATTTTAGGATTAACCCCTTGCCAAAAAGGCAGCAAGAAATAGCCATACATCTTCTTAAAGTCACCACCGAAACCAAAGACCGGCTTGGTGAAAGAAGAAGCAAGCCTTGGATTATAATGTGATAATTTTTGACTTGCAAGCCTTAATTTTAAAGATGCCGACCTAAATAATACCTGCATCTTCCAGAAGACGAGAAACAATCCAAGATTTTTTCTTGGATTGTGGTCGAGTTTCTTGAATCTCAACCTTATCACCCTCCTTGAATTGATTAGTCTCATCGTGCGCAGGGTATTTCTTGGAACGCACAATATACTTTCCATACAAGGGATGCTTCTCTTGACGTTCAACGAGTACCGTCACAGTCTTATTCATCTTACTGCTAACAACAGTACCAACGAGAGTTCGCTTGAGCGCAGTCTTTACGGTATCGTTCATTTCTGGTTCGCCTTCTCATTCAACACGGTACGCACACGAGCAATGTCGCGACGAACCTTCTTCAGCTGACTCATATTGGTCAGCTGCTGAGTAGCCATCCTCATACGGAGCCCAAACTGAGCTCTCAACAAATCGGACAGTTCTTTATTCAAGATATCCTGATCTTTCTCACGAAGTTCGGATGCATTCATTTCAAATCTCCAATCACGTCCCGAACTGGCGCTCAACAAATACTGTCTGAATTGGCAATTTAGCAGCCGCAAGGCGGAAAGCCTGACGAGCTAATGTTTCATCGACACCATCCATTTCGTACAGCATTTTACCAGGCTGAATCTCTGCAACGTAGTACTCCGGGTTTCCCTTACCGTTACCCATACGTACTTCAGCTGGTTTTTGTGAGATCGGCTTATCCGGGAAAATTCGAATCCAGACACGTCCACCACGCTTGATATGACGAGTCATAGCACGACGTGCCGCTTCAATCTGGCGAGCCGTCAGACGACCACGTCCAACCGCCTTCAGCCCGAAGTCACCGAACGACACAGCATTGCCACGAGTAGCGACACCAGTGTTACGACCCTTCTGTTCCTTTCGGTATTTTCTGCGTTTCGGTTGCAACATGTTTATTCTCCAGTCTTGGCCTCGCTATTAGGTTTAACCATTGGACGACGTGAGCGAGTACGCTTAACGACACCAGGCTCACCACCAGTAACGTCATCACGACGAGGACGACGATCACCCGAACGCGCATTGCGGCGTGGTCGCTTTTCTTCCGCTGGCTCTTCGGTAACCAACAAGTCATTTCCACCCAGCAAAGTATCGCCCTTATAAACCCAGACCTTGACACCAATGATACCGTAGGTCGTTTTTGCTTCTGAAGCAGCATAGTCGATATCAGCGCGCAGAGTATGCAGAGGCACACAACCTTCACGATAAGACTCAGTACGTGCAATCTCAATACCATTCAAACGACCAGAGCTCATCACCTTAATACCCTTAGCACCCAAACGCATCGCATTTTGTATGGCGCGCTTCATGGCACGACGAAACATTATACGACGCTCAAGCTGCTGAGCAATCGAATCAGCAATTAGCTGCGCATCGATTTCCGGCTTACGGATCTCTTCGATATTCACGTGAACAGACACGCCCATGCGTTTTTGTAATTCGGTTTTGAGAATTTCGATATCTTCGCCCTTCTTCCCAATTACAACACCAGGACGAGAGCTATAAATAGTGATACGGGCATTTTTCGCTGGGCGTTCAATAACAATACGGCCAACAGAAGCATTTTTTAGTTTTTTCTTCAAATACTCCCGAACACCAATATCCTCCTTGAGCATTTGCGCAAAGTTTTGATTATTCGCATACCAACGTGCGGTCCAATTACGAGTGACTGCCAATCGGAAGCCAGTTGGATGAATTTTTTGTCCCATCGTGGCTCCTTAATTGCCTAACGTCACAGTAATATGACAAGTTTGCTTCTCAATGCGATTGCCGCGGCCTTTTGCTCGCGCCGAAAAACGCTTAAGTGAAGTACCCTTGTCCACAAATACACTATTGACACGCAACTCATCAATATCGGCTCCTTCATTGTGCTCAACGTTAGCAATTGCCGACTCAACCACTTTCTTCAAAATTACAGCAGCCTTCTTTGGTGAGAACGTAAGGACGTTCAGTGCACGATCAATAGGCAAGCCACGGATCTGATCAGCGACTATACGCGTCTTCTGTGCGGAGATATGTGCACCCTTATGAATTGCTTTGACTTCCACGATCACCCCTTATTTCTTCGCCTTCTTATCGGCTGCATGGCCTTTGAAGGTACGGGTGAGTGCAAACTCGCCCAACTTATGGCCAACCATATTCTCGGAGATATACACCGGAATGTGTTGACGACCGTTATGAACGGCGATTGTCAACCCAATGAAATCGGGTAAAACAGTCGAACGACGCGACCAGGTCTTGATCGGTTTTTTGTCACGACTCGCCACAGTCGCTTCAACTTTCTTGATCAAGTGAGCGTCGCAGAACGGGCCTTTTTTTACAGAACGTGTCATTTTGCTAGCTCCTTATCGCTTTTTGCGACGCTGAACGATCATACTGTCTGTACGCTTCGTGCTTCGGGTACGCTTACCCTTGGTTTGTTGACCCCATGGACTAACTGGATGACGGCCTGCTGCAGTACGACCCTCACCACCACCGTGTGGATGATCCACCGGATTCATTGCCACACCCCTAACAGTCGGACGAATACCCCGCCAACGAGCGGCACCGGCTTTACCAATTTGACGCAGCCCATGCTCTTCATTACCAACTTCGCCAATCGTTGCACGACATTCGATGTGCACCCGACGAACTTCGCCTGAACGCATACGTACCTGAGCATAACTCCCTTCACGGGCCAGTAACATCGCGGATGCGCCCGCAGCACGAGCAATTTGCGCACCCTTGCCAGGCAAAATTTCAATGCAATGGATTGTGGTACCAATCGGAATATTACATAATGGCAAGGAATTACCAGACTTAATCGGGGCCTCCGAACCGCTTAATAATTGCTGCCCAACAACAGTGCCTCGAGGCGCGATAATATAACGACGCTCTCCATCTAAATAAGACAGCAATGCGATATTTGCACTACGGTTCGGATCATACTCCAAGCGTTCAACCCTAGCCGGAATGCCATCTTTATTACGACGAAAATCGATCACACGGTAGTGTTGCTTGTGGCCACCACCCATATGACGAGTAGTAATATGACCGTTATTATTGCGACCAGCAGTCTTAGTTTTTAGGTCAAGCAAAGGAGCATATGGCTTACCCTTATACAAATCTTTATTGACAACCTTGACCATCGCGCGACGACCCGGGGACGTCGGTTTTGTTTTGACGAGCGCCATAATTACTTGGCCTCCGCTTCAAAATTAATTTCCTGCCCAGGCTTCAAATTCACATAAGCTCTCTTCTCGTGATCACGACGACCCGTGAAGCGACCAAATCGCTTTTGCTTGCCCTTACGATTTAAAATCTGCACAGACTCGACATCAACCTTAAACAGAAGCTCAACCGCCGCCTTCACTTCCTGCTTATCCGCGTCACGTGCAACTTGGAATACAACTTGCCCATTCTTCTCAGCCAAAAGCGTCGCTTTTTCAGAGATCACCGGCATACGCAGAACCTGCATCAAACGATGGCCATTTTTATGAACGTCGTTCATCCCAACATCTCCTCAATCTTGCCGACCGCACCCTTCGTCATCAAGATCTTCTTAAAATATATCAACGACATAGGATCAGCGAAACGTAGCTCGGTCACGGCAACATGGGGTAAATTGCGCGAAGCAAGAAAGAGATTCTCGTCCACAGCATCTGTAATCACCAACACCGATTCAAGACCCATAGCCTTGATTTTTTTTGCAAGCAACCTTGTTTTCGGCGCCTCAAGTTTAATCTCTTCAACCACCGATAGACGACCCTCACGGGTTAATTGTGACAAAATTGAGCACAGACCAGCGCGATACATCTTCTTGTTAATTTTTTGACTGAAGTTCTCTTCTGGCAAATTCGGAAAAATACGACCACCACCGCGCCATAACGGACTAGATGACATACCAGCACGAGCACGACCCGTGCCCTTCTGACGCCACGGTTTTTTGGTTGTATGCCTTACCTGTTCACGGTCTTTTTGCGCACGGTTACCACTACGAGCATTAGCTTGGTACGCGACAACCAATTGATGGATCAAAGCTTCGTTGTATTCACGAGCGAAAACAATGTCTGACGCGATTACCCCTGCAGCTTCCTGACCTTGCTCATTTAGGAGCTTTAATTCCATGATCACGCCCCCTTCGCAAGTTTAGTCTTGACTGCCGGCGTCACAAAAACCTTTCCTTCCTTACCCCCCGGAACAGCGCCCTTCACAAATAAAAGCTTCCGATCAGCATCAATACGAAGAATCTCAAGATTTTGCATCGTCGTTATGACATCCCCCAAATGACCTGTCATACGCTTCCCCGGAAACACACGCCCAGGGTCTTGCGCCATACCGATTGAACCTGGAACATTATGCGAACGAGAATTGCCGTGTGATGCACGGCCTGAACCAAAGTTGTAACGCTTAATCGTACCCGCATATCCTTTGCCGATCGACACCCCTTGCACATCAATCTTTTGACCAACACGAAAAAGACTAACATCAATGATCGAACCAGGATGTAATTCAGAAATTTTTGAAAAATCTACGCGGAATTCCTTCAAGATTTCTCCAGCCTCGACACCCGCTTTCGCATAGTGACCAGAAGCAGCTCTTGTCAAACGCGAAGGACGCCGATTGCCAAAAGTAACTTGAACAGCCGAATAGCCGTCAATTTCATCTGTCTTGATTTGCGTCACACGGTTGCCCGACACATCCAGCACGGTAACAGGTATTGCATCACCGCTTTCCGTGAAAATACGTGTCATACCAACCTTGCGACCAACAAGTCCAAGGCTCATGATTTTCTCCATTCCCGACTTCGATTGGCCGGGGCTAAATAACAAAAGGATGAGACGCAGTTCAATCGCGACTCATCTCTTAAAACAAAAAACAATTAATCCTATTATTCTATACTGACTATTATTGCTTGACAAGCATAGTTAATTCACTCAGATCATAAAATGATGAAATCATTACTGCAGCTTAATCTCTACATCTACGCCTGCTGGCAAGTCTAGTCTCATTAGGGCATCTACCGTCTTATCCGTAGGATCCACAATGTCCATCAAACGTTGATGCGTACGAATTTCCAACTGATCACGTGATGTCTTATTAACGTGAGGAGAACGAAGGATGTCGAAACGCTCAATACGAGTCGGAAGAGGCACAGGACCCTTAACGATAGCTCCCGTACGCTTAGCTGTTTCAACAATTTCAGCTGCAGATTGATCAATCAAACGATAATCAAAAGCTTTCAAACGAATACGAATTTTTTGATTTTGCATAATATTCTCCAAAGAACATGATCACCCTCTTTCGGGCGTCGAGATTTCACAAAGAACGGCAGGGGCAGAGGGAATCGAACCCCCAACCTTCGGTTTTGGAGACCGACGCTCTGCCAGTTGAGCTATACCCCTAAAATAGCAGCAGGGTCATATGACTGACCCCTAACGCGATCCAAATACGCTT
>NZ_MUHY01000003.1 GCF_003004665.1 Candidatus Pandoraea novymonadis | reverse complement strand
ATTCTACGCCGATGATAGTGCGGATTCCCGTGTGAAAGTAGGTAATCGTCAGGCACCAATTTAAACCCCTTGCTACTTATGTGGCGAGGGGTTTTTTGTTTTAAAGCATATCGCGTAGCTGAAACCGCCGCTTTTTCTTTTGATAAAGTGGACATGTGTTGGCCGACGCTGTTGTGTTCCGCACTTTCTATTTGTTGTGCAGAGGACTGCAGTGACTTTATTTACGCCCGATTCCGATATTCATCCGTTCTTGTATCGATTTCAATTTTATCCCCTATATTGCAGAATATAGGTACTGAGATTTCGAAACCAGTGGAGATTTTTGCAGGCTTGAGAACCTTACCTGAAGATGTATCACCGTTGATGGCGGGTTCTGTGTATATTATTTCGCGAACGATAGTGGTTGGTAGTTCGACGGAGATGGCTTGATTGTTGAATAGTACAATTTCACAAGCCATGTTGGCTTCAAGATAATTGAGCGCCTTCCCGAGGTTTTCAACATCGATTTCGTAAGAATTGAAGTCGGCGTCCATGAACACGTATGCTGGATCTGCGAAATATGAGTAATGTACGTCCTTATGTTCTAGGCGAACGTCTTCGAATTTGTCGTCAGCTTTGTAGACTGATTCGCTAGAGCCAATACCTTGTAGCTTCTTGAACTTCATCTTTACGACAGCGGAGTTGCGACCGGATTTGTTGTATTCAGCCTTGACGACGACTTGGGCAGTACCGTTAATCATTACGATGTTACCAACACGAAGTTCTTGAGCGGTTTTCATAAAAATTGTTTCCTAAGATGAAATAAGCGATGGCGTGCGCGTGGAATGTATTTTGCTGTCTTCCAGAAAAGATATACTGTCGAGATTGCGGTGTATTTATTAACTAACCCTCAATTCAATTACTGCAGCAGTACGGTTTTAGCGCCACTCTATCTAGGCATCTGCGATTTCTACATGAGGCGAAAGATTAAAGCTAAAAGCTTTGATCAGCCTCGCATTCTACGTTATTTTCAGTGAAGTTAACTAATTGTTGGGTCAGATCATCGTATATCATGAGTTGATTCGTCCAAGCTCGTGAATGACGTTGTAATGCCGGTAATTGTGCAATAAATGCTGCCCAGTCAGGTGATGTATTTGAAAAATTGTTCCAGACATACCAGAATGTGCGTGTCGTTTCTCTGCTGGTTTTATCGAGTTTCTCATGTATCAAAAGGCTGTCATCTTGATTGCTTGATGAAAGTGATAAAGATAGATAACGAGTGAGGAAAGCGTCTAGCTTGTTACGGTGAGCATTATTTACCTGTGGGTAGATATGCCAGACAAAAGGTTTTCCTGCCCATTGTGCTCGCACGAAAGAATCTTCACCGCGGACAAAATTTAGGTCACATGACCACAGTAGCTGATCGAAGCGGTCTTGAGGTAGAAATGGTAATCCGTGAACAGTTAAGGCGCCGCGTGAAGCCTGTTTTCCAGCTGGTAATGCCTCTATGCCAAAATATCCGGTGATGAGAGGCATAATGCATCCTTGTGGCACTAAGCAGATTATGGGCTGTGAACTCTTTTCCCACTGGCTTAATAGTGCTGGCAATTTGGTGTTTTCATAAGAAAATAGTGATACCGTGAGAGCTCCTTCTGGTTTGGAATGGAAACCCAGCGCACGCCAGTGGGCTGATTGAATGTTCGGTGATGCGAACCAAGCATTGCGGCGAGTAATTAGATCATTCTCGCGTGCCACGCCGCCAGTTTTTTCCGTGAATCCAGGAAAAAAGAAAGTTTTTTGTAATCCTAGCTGTGGATGTATAGATTTTTGTAGATGATAATCTTCGACCCAGTCTTCTAAACCTAAGTATTCGAGGTTTATCCAAATAGATGAAGATTTCGCTTGCTGTTTTGCATACATAGCCATGACATATGTTGCGGGTAGTTCACAAGCGAAAGCTTCGATGACTACTTTGTTGGGTATGTGCTTCTCTGCGTCGAATGTGTCAGTCCAGTGCCGGACATCGACACCATCGAAAATTTGCTTTCTGCGAGAGATATCGATTTCCGGCCGTAAAGCTGAGAACGCTTTGAGATTATCGACCCAAAGGCGCACGCGCCAGTTGTGTTCTTGGACCAGTTGACGTGCGAGGCGCCAACAGACACCGATGTCACCATAGTTATCAACAACAGCGCAGAAAAGATCACAACTGAGCGTGTGACGGATAGTCATGGGAGAATAATTAAGGAAAAAGATGAGTTTAATTTATTAATTTTGATTTAATTAAATATTTACGTTATGGCCAGCATAGCGTAAATATTACATATGTATTAATAGAACACATCCATTAATCGCTGACTGAAGATGTGCAATATGAGATCAAAGATATCCTCTTCGAGGCATTTCCAAAAACTTCTTTTTCTGATCGGATGGCATATTCCACAATGAAAAATCAATTGGAGCCAAGTATTTCTGAAGCCGATGCAAGTGATGATGCCTTGGGGGAGGCCTCCAATGTAGTATCAAAGAACACGATGCGTTTTGATGCTCGCTCTTTACTCGCCGAGCTTCCTCATTTGCCAGGTGTCTATCGTTATTATGATGCTGCCGGTCATATCCTATACGTTGGCAAGGCGCGTGATTTGAAGAGACGTGTGTCGAGTTACTTTAACAAGACGCAGCTTTCACCACGCATTGCGTTAATGGTAAATAGTATCACTAAGGTAGAGATAACCGTCACACGTTCCGAAACTGAGGCGCTACTGCTGGAGAATAATCTTATCAAGGCACTACATCCGAAGTACAACATTCTTTTTCGTGATGATAAGTCATATCCTTTTCTTAAGTTGACGGGACAGACGTACCCACGTATGGTCTATTACCGTGGTACGATTGACCGTAGAGCCGAATATTTTGGTCCTTTCCCGAGTAGGTGGGCTGTTCGGGAAAGCATCCGGATTCTGCAGAAAGTATTTCAGTTGCGCACGTGTGAGGATTCCGTCTTTACTAATCGGACACGTCCATGTCTTTTACATCAAATACATCGATGTAGCGGCCCATGCGTTGGGCTCATTAGTGAAGAGGATTATGCACGTGATGTCTCAAATGCCATCGCTTTTTTATCGGGACGGCAACAGGAAATACTGAAGAAGCTTGAGATCAATATGCTAAGTTATTCGAAGGCACTCAAGTTCGAACAGGCGATGGTGGTGCGGAATCAAATGCAGGCGCTGTCCAGTATCTTGCAACAGCAGTCGATGGAGACTGTGACAGATGTCGATGCGGACGTGCTTGCTGTGGTGTGCCAAGGTGGTCGGACTTGCGTCAATCTTGCGATGGTTCGTGGGGGCCGTCACTTGGGTGACAAGGCATATTTTCCAATAGTATTTGAATACTCATTCGATGATAAGCATGAGACGTTCATTGGTCTTTCTGAAAATATTGATTTGGCGGACGATGCTCCCTTGATGGACACTGGGATTGGTATATCCCTGGAAACCCGTTTGCTTGAAACATTTGTTGCTCAGCATTATATTGATCAACCAGTGCCACCTATATTGATAGTTAGTCATGCGTTGCCGGATAAGGAATTACTTGATGTTTTATCTCAACAGATGGGGCGACGTATCAAAATTCTTCGTCAACCAAAGGGAAAGCGGCGGGTATGGCTCGACATGGCTCGGCAAGGTGCACAGCTCGCGCTGAATCGGTTGTTGAATGAGGAAAGTAGCCAACAGGCTAGAATTCACGCGTTAGTAGATGTCTTGGGACTGAAGTTGGATAATCCTGACGAGCTTCGTATCGAATGTTTTGATGTCAGTCATACGCAAGGCGAGGCGACGCTGGCATCATGCGTTGTCTTCCATCATCACAAGATGCAAAATGGAGAGTATCGGCGATTCGATATTCATGGAATTACTCCGGGTGATGATTATGCCGCGATGCGTCAAGTGCTGACGCGTCATTATGGACGTTTTTTGGGAGTGGTGGCAGAGAAGATTTCCACTGTATCGCAGATACACAGCGACGCTGTTCTCGAGGTCAATTTGCCGCAGCTGGTGTTGATTGATGGTGGAGCTGGACAAGTGGAAGTGGCGCGTCAGGTGTTTGATATGTTAGGACTTGATACGGGTGTAATTGTTGGTGTAGCAAAAGGCGAGGGCCGCAAAGTAGGGCTAGAGACGCTTATTTTTGCGGATGGTCGTGCTTCTCTTTCATTGGGCCGAGAAAGTGCAGCGCTGATGTTGATTGCACAGATTCGAGATGAGGCGCATCGATTTGCCATCACTGGCATGCGAAACAAGCGAGCGAAGGCACGGCGAGCCTCTGGTTTGGAGGGCATTGAAGGTATTGGAGCAAAGCGCCGGCAACGTTTGTTATTGCGTTTTGGTGGGATGCAAGGGGTAATGGCTGCAAGTA
Organism: Candidatus Pandoraea novymonadis; assembly: GCF_003004665.1. Lineage (GTDB taxonomy): Bacteria > Pseudomonadota > Gammaproteobacteria > Burkholderiales > Burkholderiaceae > Pandoraea > Pandoraea novymonadis. Next base: position 103,648 of record NZ_MUHY01000003.1, on the reverse strand, counting down.
TGGATGAACTCGCGAGTGTCCAAGGCATTTCATCCACTTTAGCTGAAGAGATTTATCGTAAATTTCATTGAATAGTCTCGAGCTTTTAGGAACGCTAGTAAAAGCTGAGGTATGTTTTGTATCAATTATTTTTAGAGTCTTGTCGTCATTGAATAGACGGGGCACAATGCGAGTCTGGTGCGGCCGCTGAGCGGGCCGTGTGTCGACTGCAATTGCCGGACTCATGGTGCCATGCCATTCAATTTGCCTATTTTCCTAACCTGGCTTCGGATCGTTCTGATCCCCTTGATTGTTGGTGTATATTATTTTCCGCTTAGACATTTAACAGCCGAGCATATAAACTGGGTGGCGTGTTTGATTTTCATCTTAGCGTCTTTGACTGATTGGTTCGATGGTTATCTAGCTCGACGATTAGATCAAACGTCAGCTTTTGGCGCATTCCTAGATCCGGTGGCTGATAAACTTATGGTAACGGCGGCGCTGCTGCTGTTACTGGAGCTGGGGCGTATCAATGCGTTGATTGCAGTGGTAATTATTGGCCGTGAGATTGCAATTTCTGCGTTGCGTGAGTGGATGGCGCAGATGGGGGCATCGCGTAGTGTTGCTGTGCATCGGCTTGGTAAAATTAAGACTGTCGCGCAGATGGTGGCTATTCCCTTATTGCTGTACGATGGGATTATTAGTCCGATGGACCTTATTAGGTTAGATACTCGTATGTGGGGTACTTGGCTAATCTATGTTGCGTCAGTATTGACTTTGTGGTCAATGTTGTATTATTTGCGCCGTGCTTGGCCCCAAATCCGAGAGCGTGGAGGAGTAAAATTATAAGCATATTTCTATTTTTTGGTGATTAGAGCCAAAAATTTTGTATTTTACATGACTGAATACTTGACATAAGCTATGACTTTTATGATAATCCGAAATCTCATCTACTGATGATGAGGAGAAGAATTATAGATTTTGGGCGGTTATTGCAATAGAATTTTAAATTCTCCCATAAAAGAAATGCGGGAGTAGCTCAGTTGGTAGAGCGCAACCTTGCCAAGGTTGAGGTCGCGAGTTCGAGACTCGTCTCCCGCTCCAAATTTAAAGGGAAGCATCGCTTCCCTTTAAATTTGTTGAGAATCAAGATGATTTTGGCTGTGGGTGCCATCAGCAGGATAATATTAAGAGTAAAAAATTTTGGCGGAGTGGCAGAGTGGTTATGCAGCGGCCTGCAAAGCCGTGGAAGCCGGTTCGATTCCGACCTCCGCCTCCAGTTTGACAAGCCCTAATTTTCTGATAGCCATTATTGGCATGACCACCGTCTACTTGAAGATATATTGCGCCTAGGGTCGGGATGGATTTCTTGGTATCTAGTATATTCTCGAGGCATATCCAGAGTATGAATTTATATTTATAACATCTCTTCTGAAAGGGAGGCGCCGTCAATAGGTGCGGGTCATTCCTGTTTCATATTACATTTAAAAGCCTGAGGGAATTAATGAAAATGAGCAGTGCATCGAAGAAGTGAAATTTTAGATATTTTGAACCTGGAAACATAGTATTAGCTTTTGGACGAGAATTCCATAAGCGGAAATCTCCGTTAACTTGGTCCTTAACCTAGAAGATTTTCTTCACCGAGTTGGCGAATGCGTCGTATGGTATCAAAATCTGCTTCTTGGTAAGCAGATTTCACCAATTCCATATAGTATGCACTGTCTTCATCTTGAACTTGGGTCAGCGTAGTTAAGTAATTGAACCGGACGAATAAATAGTCTTCTGAGGGTTCCTCGATACTTGTCGTGAGTGAGCCACCAGGGTGTTCGTTCGTGGCCTCAATCTCGTAACGAACCGAATGCAATGTAGTAAAAATTACACGATCAAGAATTCGTGTTTGACTAAAATTTAGTTTTCGCTCGAGAGTGCCGTCTTTACCCTCCCGAATGATGCAATCATTTAGCCCAACTAAAAAATTCTCTGGCTGCGTGGCGCGCAGGACTAACCCTCGCCAAAGTTTTTTGCGGGTGAGAATGAGAGTATTAATTGGTTTATTGACCTCGATCAGATGTTCATAGTGCAAGGACTTCTCCTTAAAAGGATATAACGATCTTTCCGGGATGCGATGCATTGATCTTGAAAATATTTCAGAAATTGGTGAATTCTTATTACGATTATTTCTTGAATAATTGCATTCGATAGTCTAGTTTTCCATTGAGATTCATCTGTGGTGATGTTTTTCTTGGAGATAAACTCTGTATCGGTAAAAATGGAACTCTTTAAATAGGATTATACTTGTACTGAGACACTATATTTGCGATTCTCTGATCGAGTTTATATTTTTTGGGCTTGCTACTTGTCTGAGGAAGATGAAGTTTGATGATATCTTTAAGAGGTGGGGTATCATTGCCAAGATGATCCCATAGGTCATCGAAAGTTTTATGAGTAACAGATTTTAAGTAGTGACGTCATCGATAGTAAGCCTATGCACGACAGGGGCTTCTGTCATTAATTTATCTACCATCGCTTGCATGGATAAGGTGTTTGCAGTTGCGTAGAGACTCAATTGTCCATGTGGTGTAAATTTTTCTTGGAGAAATTTTTGGTTTTTTCTAACCTTCATGAGATCGAAGTTTTCAGGTCCGTCAATTAGACCAGAGGTCTCTAGCTCTCGCACCAATTGTTTGGCGATGGCCATCCCAGTGTCAATGATTGTTAAGCTGTCCCCTACCAAGGTGCGGATCGCGGGGATTAAAAACGGATAATGAGTGCATCCTAGGACCAGCGTATCTGCACCTTGTGTGAGCATGGGTTGGAGATAGGTTTCCAGAAGATTTATGATGGTAGGGGAGTCGATATCACCAGTTTCAATACGTTCGACGAGACCGTGTCCAGCTTGACACAAAAATCTACGTTCCTCTGCGGCATGTTTGGCTAATAGTTGTTGGAATTTTTCGCTACGCAATGTGGCTACAGTTGCTAAGACGCCGATGATGCCTGAACGACTGGCCTGCGCAGCAGGTTTGATGCCGGGTTCCACACCAATGATGGGATACTTTGTTTTAGTTCGCAACGTGTCGATCCCATGCGCGGTTGCTGTGTTGCAAGCGATGACTAAGGCTTTGATTCCTTGGCTTTGTAGCCAGTGGTCGATGGCGATGGTGCGTGCAGTGATAAAGGCATCCGTTTGTTCGCCGTACGGTGCATAGCGTGAATCAGCGCAGTAGATTAGTGAAGCATGTGGTAGTAAGCCGCGAACGGCTTTTAGGATGGACAATCCACCTAGTCCGGAGTCAAAAATCCCGATTGGCTGGGAGGTGAGCATGTTATGTGTGCAAAAAGAAAAAGCTTGATGTACCTATAATTCGGGTTGAATCCATGAAAAGAGATTGGTAAGTTTTGGGAGCTCCTATACTTTGTTGGTAAATTTTACAGCCTTACATTGGCCACGAGAGTGATGCTGGGCAGTTAGTTATTTAAATTGAATCTAACTAACCTTCTCGATTCAGTACAACCAATCAATATACTGAACAGTATATTGATTGGTTGTACTAGCTAAAAATTTTACTGTTCTTATTCTGGTGCTTAATAAGCATCGCATTTAGGCTAATGTATTAGCTTTTTGCCAAGACTGGAATCTTTGCGATCTTGGTTTTCCATGTTTTTGGCCCTGTTTGGTGGATCGATACGCCGGTAGCATCAACGGCGACTGTCACTGGCATATCTTGGACTTCGAATTCGTATATAGCCTCCATACCCAGGTCTTCGAAAGCCAAGACGCGAGCTGAGCGAATTGCTTTTGAAATTAGATAAGCTGCACCACCAACTGCCATCAGATATGCAGCTTTATACTGCTTTATTGATTCAATGGCAGCCGGCCCACGCTCAGATTTGCCGATCATGATGGCCAGACCGGTTTTGGAGAGCATAATGTTTGTAAATTTATCCATGCGTGTTGCTGTAGTTGGACCTGCAGGTCCAACTACTTCGTCAGATACAGGATCAACTGGTCCTACATAGTAGATTGCACGCCCCTTGAAGTCGACAGGTAATGGCTCTCCTTTTTCCAACATATCTGAGATGCGTTTGTGGGCTGCATCCCGTCCTGTAAGCATTTTTCCTGAGAGCAGTAAAGTTTGACCTGACCGCCAACCCATGATTTCTTCGGATGTCAGAGTGTCAAGATTCACCCGTTTGCTCGTTTGGGTATCGGGTTGCCAGTGGACATTTGGCCATGCATCTAGTGATGGAGGTGTTAGCAGCGAGGGGCCAGAGCCATCTAGCACAAAGTGTGCGTGACGCGTTGCTGCACAGTTTGGTATCATCGCGACTGGCTTGGATGCCGCGTGCGTTGGATAATCAAGGATTTTCACGTCTAGCACGGTGGTTAGTCCACCTAGTCCTTGTGCACCAATTCCGAGTGCATTGACTTTTTCGAATAGTTCTATACGTAGTTCTTCGATCCAACTCTTTGCCCCACTTTGAATTACGTCTTGAATATCGATCGGATCCATCAATGATTTTTTGGCGAGCTCCATCGCTTTCTCTGCTGTACCACCGATGCCGATGCCAAGCATGCCTGGTGGGCACCATCCAGCGCCCATGGTTGGTACTGTTTCCAAGACCCAATCGACGATCGAGTCGGATGGGTTAAGCATCACAAATTTCGATTTATTCTCTGAGCCAGCGCCTTTCGCCGCAACGGTGATTTGGACCTTATCTCCTTCGACGATTTCATAATGAATCACAGCAGGAGTATTGTCTTTCGTGTTTTTTCGTTCGGTTTCTGGTGGTGAGACGATTGAAGCGCGTAGTACATTATCAGGATACAGATACGCTTGGCGTACGCCTTCGTTAATCATATCTGTGATGCTGCAGTTAGCATCCCACTGAACGTTCATGCCAACCTTCACGAAAACTGTCACGATGCCTGTATCTTGGCAGAGCGGTCGGTGGCCTTCTGCACACATGCGGCTATTAGTGAGAATCTGTGCGATGGCATCACGCGCTGCTGGATTTTTTTCGCGTGTATGGGCACGACCTAGGGCCTGAATATAGTCGGTTGGGTGGTAGTAGCTGATATATTGCAGGGCGCCGGTGATGCTCTGAATCAAATCATCTGATTTAATAATTGTAGACATGGGTGCTTGATTTAATGGGGATTATTCTCGGGGGAAAAAGTTGAGGCATGGTCATCATTAGTCATTTTATTGACCACTGCCATGACCACGGCTGAGAGTAAGAAGGAGATATGAATGACTACCTGCCAGAGGATTGTATGGGATGTTTGTGGCGCGGCGTCGATAAATGTTTTGAGAAGGTGAATCGACGAGATGCTGATGAGGGCCATCGATAGCTTGACCTTGAGCATACCAGCATTGACGTGATCGAGCCATTCAGGCTCGTCTGGATGGCCTTCTACCCCTAGTCGAGAAACGAACGTTTCGTAGCCACCGATGATGACCATAATTAGTAGGTTAGAGATCATCACGACGTCGATTAGGCCGAGTACAACCAGCATGATTTGCGTTTCGCCCATTGTGGCAGCTTCTGTGATGAGGTGTAAGAGCTCAGCGAGAAACTTGTAGACGTATACACTTTGGGCAGCGATGAGTCCAAGATAGAGCGGCAGTTGCAGCCAACGGCTGAAGAAAATGAGGCGTGGCAATGGTCGCATAGAGCGTGTGTGGAGGCCGGACATGGACATGGGGGTATTTAATTGTATATTCGTGAAACGAAAGTAAAATATCGCCGCCATTTTACAACGTATGGGTGTACAGCGGCAGCACATGTTAGGTTCTGCTTATTTATAGATATGAAACATCAAGAAGTAAGAGATAACTCAATTGCAAGCTTGAATTTGACATCATTGTTTTACAAATTTTTAATTGATCAATCAATAGGATATTGCGGTTTTGATATCGCGAAAATGTCTGGGTATTCATTGTTCGAGATATGGGGACGTTGGCGAGGGTAAAAAACGAGAGTCAGGTGGGTGTGAACTTGTCCATTTTTCTCAGATATTTCTTTGATAGGTATCACGTGCCTTCATGGATTGACCGAATTCCATTATCAAAGAATTGAACTTTAAATGGTTGACAGTGATGAGAGATCGTGAGAGGTGCGTGCTTCACTCATTAAATCTGTCGCTATTAGAATAATAGTATGAATGGATGACCCAATGTTTGGATTTCAATACATATGCCTGTTATAATTTAATAGGTTCTTGGAGAGATGGATGAGTGGTTTAAGTCGCACGCCTGGAAAGCGTGTATAGGTTAATAACCTATCGGGGGTTCGAATCCCCCTCTCTCCGCCAATTTTTGCCTATCTCCCCTGTTTAGAGGAATTCATTCATTTGACTCTGAATAGTCCTAATCTTTGTTAAAAAAAGTTGCATTGCTGGATTTCCCCCCAGAAGTAAAAAAGTTGAAATTCTTTCAAAGATTGGCGCTTTACTACATTTTCAATGCGCAAGAACATCCATAAGATGTTGTACTGGGTTTCTTTCTGATTCATATCCATTTTTTGTAGACTTTTATTTATTGGAGCAGTATTGATCTCATAAAAATAAAATAAACGTGTGTGGCGAAATTTCTAAGCATTACAGAAAAGGTATAAAGTTGGAACACCGCTAATCAGTAGTGTTCCAGTAAGTTTAAATAATTTTCTTCACCACATAACACTGATCGTTTTTCTTTAGAAGCTTCCTTAGTTCTTGACATCCTTACTTAATCAAAAAATTTTCTTTTGTTTTTCCAACCCACTTTGGTGCACGACCACGGCCCGACCAAGTTTCTCCTGTTATTGGATTCATATATTTTGCGGCAAGTGGCTTACGTATAGGTCGGCGGCGAACGTCAGTGGTTACGAAACCTAAGTCTTTCGGACTAAGGTCATAATCCCTGATTTTCTGTTTTATATCTGCAATCACTTCTGTTACTTCCTTGGCGCGCGCGTCTTCAATCTGCTTGTCAATTTTTTTGCGCTGTGCAATGAGTTCTTTATAGCTAGACATCGAAATTTTCCTGACTGATAAAAAATCGATTTAAAATAACATGTCTTTATTAAAAATAAAAAATTAATTTTTAATAAAGAAAAAATCGATCGATTTTTTCTTGCTTGCGAGGATCACTCTGAACTTATGGATTTTTATAAAGAAAAAACACGCAATCACGTTGTATCAGATGAAAAAACCGGCCTAATCGCACTACAAGTATCAAATTATTTTTGATTAAATAAATTAAATATAAAAAATAACTTTTTTTGATTCAGTATCCATATAATATTATGGATTTTTTTTATTATTGAGATGTGCATCCATGTTACCTTCACCGATTCCCATTTTATATAGCTCCAGTAAATTTTTGATACAGCCTTTCATTCGACTTGTGTAATTTTTCTATTTAACGTGTTAAAAGATTAGAGATCTAAAAAAGAAGTGATTTTAAAAAATTGATGATCACTTTTTTTATGCTTAAAACGGGGGATTCGCGGGTGATGTTGTTACCATTTACTTATAAAATTTTTGTAAAGACAACTCTTATTTTGATGTCGTTTAGCGCTATCTCCATCTAGATCGTCCTTACATGCTTTTTGAAGGGGATGCATAATGCTATCATGTACCTTTGAAATTCTACTGACAATTCATTACATTAAGTGATCCACATTTGGATAATGTTCCATCTCAATTAAAACATTATGTCGAGGACCATGATCCATCGATGTGTCCTGTCTTCAATGCAGAAGTTTCTTCTCGCAAATCGCGCGCAACGTTTGCTTTCATGTTTTTTGTCGTCATAGTTCTTTTAGTGTTCTTTGTATTAGTGGGGTTGGGCACTTGGCAGATATATCGCCGCACATGGAAATTGGATTTGATTGAACGTGTCGAGGCACGTGTGTATGCAACGCCAGTTACATCGCCTTCATCATGGCAATGGCCGCAGATAAATCGGGCTAACGATGAATACCGCCACGTTTCCTTGCGTGGCACCTATCTTTATGACAAGGAAACTTTTGTTCAGGCAGTCACGGAGTTCGGTAGCGGTTTCTGGGTTATTACGCCTTTTTTGCAAGAAGACGATGGTAATATCGTGCTCGTTAATCGCGGTTTTGTACCTCCTAAATGGCGGAAACAACATCTCGTATATCGTGGTCAAAGCGACATCAAGAATGTCACTGGTTTACTTCGCATCAGTGAACCGGTAGGTAGTTTTTTACAAAAGAATGATGCACTGACCGATAGTTGGTATTCGCGTGATGTACCAGCTATTGCGGAAAGTCGGGGGCTCAATCGATCGCAAGTTGCTCCATTTTTTATCGATGCTGATGCAACTTCGCCTGATTCTAATGACAGACCTGTCTTTCCCATTGGGGGCCTGACAGTTATTTCATTCACCAATAATCACCTTGTCTACTCGATTACATGGTATCTCCTAGCCGGAATGGTTGTGAGTGTGTCCTATTTCGTTGGACGCATGGAAATTTGGCAACGGTGCGTTTCTATAAAGTGAGAAGAGAATAGCGAGTGCTTTGCAGTGCGCTGATACAGATTTTTTATTTATAAAACACTGCAGCAACAAAGTAAATTATTGAGTTGATGCATGCCCATGACGAATTTTATATAAACCATTTTGCTTGCAGACCTAGATCCCATCTACTTTTTTTAGACCTTATATCAAATATTTTTGAAATAAACCTTCATTACGAGAAGGTAGTTAACATCGGTATTACTTTAATCAATTTATGCCGATTAGCCTGGTAGGCGGATCGTTCGCATATGGTGCAGAATTAGCTCGCTTGAGCGCAGCATTTGTTTAAGTTGATGCGTAATCAATTTGATTGCTTGTATGTGCTCTGGATTGGCGTCTGGTTCTTGTTCTAGAGCAATGACTAGTGCGTCGAGGCGAGGAGTATAAAAACGGAGCGCGTCAGATGAGGATTGGATATTTGTCTTTATGGGAGCAGCGGGTGCATCGGCTGCTTGAGTAAGGAGATTTTTTATGACCCAGATGACATGAGCGAGCTCTCCGCTTTTGTCTGCTTGTACATGACCTGCGAGGATTCTAGAAATTCCGGTGATGTGAGAAGCGAGTGCATGATTTTGCACGAGTAACTCGTTGAGTTCTGCGACGAAGACTTGTTTTGACTTTGGTTCAAGCATCATGCGATTGAAAGCTGCGCCAAAGTTTCCAAATGCAATATGCATATCTTTTCGCACGAGTCTGTAGGCGAAATCATTACAGTCGTCTCGATTTGCGCTGGCATGGATGAAGTTGCGTGTGGATTGTATTGCATTGCGTATGAGTGGACCCATTAGCCGGTATTCCCAGTAGGGGAAAAGATAGCTACATATTAATGCCGCACCAGAACCGATGGCAGTATCCAACGCTCGTTCGCCGATAACTGATAGCGAGCCAGGCAAGAGAAAGTGGGAGAGCAATAGTACATATGATGACATGAAAATTACCGACAACCTGTAATTGAAGAGCGCGAGGCTATTACCCATTACCATGCAAAAAAACATCAATCCGATTAGTATCCATGACTGGTGTACGAATGAGAGAACGGCCAGCACGCTTATGCAACCGATGAGCGTGCCAGAAAGCCGTTGGAAATTTTTTTGCTTTGTTAGGCTGAAGCCAGGCTTTAGGATAACGATGATTGTCAACAATACCCAATAGCTGTGAGTTTGACCGACTAGCATGGGCAAATTATTGCAGATTAAAATGGCTGCGGTTATAGCGATTGTCATCCGTAATGCATGTCGGAAACTTGGTGACGAGAATGTCAGATTCTTCAAAAGCAGTTTTGGCGAAAAATTTTGATGTGAAATGAAGCGGCTGAGCGCTTGGTCGATTTTCATTTCTGTATTCTTGGTATCGGTTTCAAGTATAGTATTTTTGTGCATGCGTTCAACGATTCGTGTGACACTCCAGACGCGACGGAATGTACTTGTGAGCGCTTGATATGGTTCAGTTGAGTGTTGTTGGATATTTTGCTTACGCATCGTCTCGATTTCATACTCGATCGCACGAAGTTCTGCACGCCAACTTCGGCGTGGAATGGATGACTGATTGATAGCAATCGCATAGCCGATCGTATCCACTTCCGTGGCGACCTTTAGAATCATGTCGCGGAAAAAGACAAGAATATCGTCATTCCGAAATTCTCGGCGTAGCATCGCGTAGTCCGTGTGGACCGCTACAATAATTTCGTGTAAATCAACGATATTGATAAACAGATTGAAGAGCATTGTGTGACCCTTGTCCAGGGTTCCGCGTTGCAATCTTGGCATGTTTCGCAAGATGATTTCACGCGCAGCTTGCTGCTTTTCGACAACGGTAACCTGTGCGCTGATGAGTTGGCGATAGCTGGTATCGAGATCTACTTGTGTATCGTAGAAGATCGCTTTGGCTTCGAGATATTTTGCCGTTACGAAGAAACATTCTGCTAATGTTTGTTGTTCGACACGAAACCAACACAACCGACATATCGCGAGGCTGAAGTAGGTGTACCAAAGCCCACCGACTAAAACAGCGCCAGCGGCAAGGGCTACTTGTTCATGCGTGAGGCCGACTTCGACATTGAGGACCATCATCATTAGGCATGCAAAACTGAGGAGCGATGCCCGGTAACCGTAGACCACTAGCATTGACAGAGAAAACGTTAGAATTAACGCTATTACCCAAAGCTGCCAAGTTGCTGCAGCGGTTGCTATACTTGTAATAAATACTGTGAGTGTTCCTAAGAGTGTGCAGCTAAGTAACTCGGTGTGTTTGTGGCGTAAGGGGCCATTGATGTCGACGATGCTGGCACATAGTGCCCCGGAGGCGACCTCCAACCCAAGCATGCGCATATCGAACACGCAGAATAGGACAAGGGTTGGCAAGAGCACGCCGATGGCTTGCCGTGCGCCAGTGAAGAAGTAATGGCTGTAGAGAAACTTTTTAATATTAGTCGGATAGTCCATGCGTCGGATTGATGGCCTCTTCAGTAAGAAAGTCTAGCGCATCGTATCAGTTACGAGAATTTTTTAGACAGGGTCTGAATGCAGCTGATGGGGTATTTGTTATGCTTTATTAATCCGTTTGAGTCATATTTAGTAGTCTTTGCTCTCCGCAACTGTTGTTTGCATGCTTAAATTTTTCTTTTCTAACCGATTCGATACGCTTGAAGCAGCTTTGTTGCGTGATTTGGCTGATATACCTACCAATCCGCTAGAGGGTGAAACTATCGTTGTACCAAGTATAGCTATACGTCGGCGGCTTGAGCTCGATTATGCTTCAGTATTTGGTATATGTACCAATGTCAAATTCTTCTATCTAGCCCAATGGCTGTGGACTATGTTCGGTGAACTTCTTCGTGTTCCGGAGAGTTCTCCATTTGCACCGGACCGGCTTGTATGGCCAATTTATCAGTGTTTAACCGAGCCTTGGGTAGCGAAATCACCTCGATTGGTTGCTTATTTAAATGATGCTGATGATGTCATGCGCTTCGAATTGGCAGATCATTTGGCGCATATTTACGATCAATATTTGACATACCGTCCTGATTGGCTTGAATGTTGGTGTTCAACTGCAATGATTAAGACGGGCGGCGCTGTTAACTGGACGGATACACAAAGAGATGATGAGTGTTGGCAGGCTGAATTGTGGCGACGGGTTTTAGTTTTGCTGAACATCCAAGAGCAGAATCCTACCCTGCGGGCAATTGATGCGATTGAGCAGCTCTTACCTAATACGTTGCCGTTGGGCTGGCCATCACGAGTGTCAGTATTCGCACTGTCTTCGATACCACCTTTATCTAGGGTACTGCTTAAGGTACTTTCTCGGGTGATCGACATTAATCTTTATGTATTCAACCCTTGTGAAAGCTATTGGTTTGACATTGTTCCCCAAAAACAGCTATCGTATCTCAAGATGCGTGGTGATACCTCGTATTTGGAAGTTGGACATCCATTGCTAGCCGAGTGGGGGCAGCAGACACAAGCCCATATCGATTTGTTGTATACAGATTTAGGGGCGCATGCGTTCGAGGATCGGGCCCTATTTCACTCCAATCCTCGAAGGAGCGTACTTGCTGCGTTTCAGAACGGCATCCTGTCACTAGATGATGGCAGTCATGGGACACCATACGAGATAACGGCCGATGGCACAATCGAAGTTAACATTTGTCATAGCTTGGCTAGGCAGATTGAAGTTTTGCATGATCGTCTACTTGCCTATTTCGATTCGATGCCTGATTTGAAACCGGATGAGATACTTGTCACCGTACCTAATCTAGAGTGTGCTGCGCCGTTAATCGATTCTGTATTTGGTGCTGCAAAGGCGCGTATCCCATACTCGATTACTGGATTATCACCGACTCGTATGAATCCTGTGGCACGTGCGTTAACAGCGATTCTATCGTTGCCAAAGCGACGTGTTGCGGTATCTGATCTTATTGAGCTGGCATGCACTGATGCGTTGGCATTGCGCTATAAATTAAATAGCAATGCACTGGATTTGATACAAAATTGGCTTCATGTTGCAGGTGCGCGCCGTGGTTGGCGTGGCGATGCCTTACAACGTTTGGAAGGAAATGACCCCCATGCCTCTAACATTAGCGGAGGTATTGGTATGGTATCCCACGTTGAGTCCCATACGCTTGGTGATGCAATGATGCGGTTGTTCCTTGGCTATGCATTACCTGATGGTGCTTTGCCTGTTGACGATTGGCTTCCTATTGGTGGTATTGAAGGTAGTCGGGCAGAGCTACTGGGCAATTTAGCTCGTCTTATTGATGATCTTGATATTACAACCCGTGCATTAGAAATGGAACGCACAGCAGTGGTTTGGCGTGATTATCTAATAGGGATTCTTGAGCACTTTTTTTGTGATGAGGTTGAACACGCTAAAGATTTTTCAGAAGTTCGTTTGGCCATTGAAAAAGTGAGCTATGCGATAAACGAGAGTACTCCGAATATAACTTTGCCGGTTGCTGTGATTGTGCGCGTGCTTGAGAAAGCACTGGATTACCCTGCGTATGGTGGGGTTCCTTCTGGTCGAGTGACGTTTGCACCTATGCCGAGTCTACACCTTTTGCCTTATCGTGTTGTTTGTATGCTTGGCATGGATGAAGCTGTTTTGCCGGGGCCCATGTGGGCTGATGAATTTGATTTAATGCGGGCATTTCCGCAACGTGGTGACCGTCAACGCCGCGATGAGGAACGCAATCTCTTCCTTGATTTATTACTAGCTGCGCAAGACTGTGTGTGGATAGGTTATACGGGTCGTGGCATGCGTGATAATGTTGTATTGCCTCCTTCCACAGCAGTTGATGAGCTACTCGATTTTTTGGCTAGTCTGCTGGCACCTTCTGAGTTGGGTTTTGATGCTGAAGCACGTGGTTTGGCCCGTCGTCAATTCATCATTGAACATCCATTACAGCCATTTTCTACTGCTTACTTCGATGGTGAAAATGCCTCCGCATTGTACAGCTATGATGAAGCCAATGCCGATGTTGCACGGGCACTGCTAAAGGCTGAGGATTCTTCTATCCCACGGTTCGTGACGAAAGCATTGCCGGTAGCTGTTGAGTCAACTATCACACTTGATGACTTAATTCGTTTCTGGCGGCATCCGGGACGTGCTTGGGCACGAGCACGACTTGGTTTGATGATTTTTGAGCCAGTAGAATTTGATAACAATGAGCCGTTTCTACTCGATTGGGCTGGGCGTAATGCTCTAGCTGCAAGATTGCTGCCACGTCTATTGGCTGATAGCGGTGATGGAGACACGTCAATGCGTGTGTCTGAGTGCATTGCTCGTGTTAGTCACGAGTTTCCCGCAGGTGCAATGGGGACGGTGTGGCGTAATCGTGAACTAATTGGCTTGCATAGATTTTCTTCGAAAGTACGTGATGCCAAGACTGAGTGCACGGGTGAAGCTCTGGTGGCTTTGACGCTAAATCCGAACTTGCCACTGGAATGGACGAGCGAAGCCTATGAGGAATGGTCAAATGATGCAACATTGTTTGCACCTTGTCTATTGCAAGCACGGCTTGCTACCCTCACGCCACAAGGCTTAGTGATGTACCGTTATGGTCCCTGCCGTGCGACCGATTTATTGGGGGCATGGTTGTCACATTTGGCATTATGCGCTTACTTATCGGTTAAGGAAGATGCAATTATGAATTTTTTGCCACACACACAATGGTTCGGCTATAACGATAGTTTTTCATTCAAGCCAGTGGTGGACGCGAAAACTTTACTAGGTAATTTGATTGCTTTTTACCGCCTTGGTCAAACGCTTCCTTTACCATTTTTTCCACGTACCAGCTCGTCCTATGCAAGAAATGCTTCTGTGAAAGAGGCTGCTGCTGTTTGGGAAGGCTCAAATTTTGCTCACGGTGATTCCGATGATTCTTATACGAAACTGATTTGGCGAGGAGTTTCTAATCCGATCGGTGCAGAGTTTAGGATGTTGGCACGCGTGATTTACGGTCCGCTTATAGCACACCTTGAATCATAGGAAGGATCATGAATTCGTTCTCCGAACTCAATGTGTTCGATTGTCCACTCGAAGGTTGGAGTTTGATAGAGGCCTCTGCCGGCACAGGTAAAACCTGGAATATCTGCGTACTATATGTGCGTCTTTTGTTGGAAAAAGGATTCCCGGTCGAAAAAATTCTCGTGGTTACCTTTACTAATGCTGCGACAGCGGAGTTGCGTGACAGGATCCGGTCACGCTTGTCAAGCCTCGTAGAGGCAATGTCAACCTTCTTGGTCGATGGAAAAATTGAATCGGATGATGAGGGTATCGATAACTGTGATCTGAATGTCTCCGATGATCCGTTAATAGCTAGGCTAATTGTAGGATTGATTAAACGTGGTGAGTTGACCGTAAAACTCATTCGTCAACGACTACAAGCAGCGTTGTTTAGCTTTGATCAAGCAGCTATTTATACAATTCATGGATTTTGTCAACGAGTGCTTGCGGAGGTGCCATTTTCTGCAGGATTGCCGTTTATCTGTGAACTTACCCCTGACGATAGTGCTGTACGCCAGGATCTTGCTGTTGACTATTGGCGTACTACGATTGAGCCAGTTGCATCAGTTGATATAACTTTTGCGGCGTGGCTTGTCGACAAAAAATATTCTCCGCATACGTTGATGGAACAGTTGGAGCGTCGCCTGAAAAAGCCAATGGCAATTTTAGACTGGCCTGAAGGGATCGATGATGTGACTCAGCTTCACAGGCTGGACTCATCGAGCCATATGCTGGCGAATCACTACGAAGAGGCGCGCGTATTGTGGAAAAGTTGTGCGTTGGATGTCGAGGTTCTTATGCGGGAGGCACTTCCGTTTTTTAAGGCGAATATTTATAACGCAGTTTCTTTGGCGCAATCGATTTCCGCGTGGGATTGTTACTTCTGTGCGAACGATCCTTCCGCACTGCTGCATGATAAAGCAACATTGTTGAGTAAAGAACGGCTCATCAAAGGCTGTAAAAAAGGGCATCAGCCGCCAGAACATTTATTTTTTCGATCGGCAGAGGCCTTATTATTGTTACGATCTGCGATGGATACTGCGCATAAGCTAAGCTGGCTAAAATTGTTGCGGGGATGGATCATGCTATCGCCAGAAGCGCTGAAAGAACGTAAACGTATGCTTCGCATGGTATCGTTCGACGATTTGCTCAGTAATGTTCGTTCTGCGCTCAGACAGCATACTGCGTTAACTAAAGTGCTTCGTTCACGCTATCCAGCTGCTTTAATTGATGAATTTCAAGATACTGAACCTTTACAATTCGATATTTTTAGTTGTCTATATGGCGAACTGGAAGGGTATCCTGTGCGTGGTCCGATGTTTATGGTGGGTGATCCGAAACAGGCTATTTATAGTTTTCGGGCAGCAGATCTCCATACTTATTTTTTGGCTCGAGACGATTCGGATACTGCTTATACGCTTGCAGTTAATCAACGCTCTACGACGCCAATGGTTGCAGCCTGTAACCGCTTTTTCGAAACAAATCCAAAGGCGTTTATTCTTGACGGATTGGAATATTCACGAGTAAGTGCATGCCATCGCACCCGTCCACTTTTGCATGATATTTCACAGGTAGCGGACTTCATTGTATGGACCTTGCCGGAGATTGTGCTCGAAAATGAAGGCGCTACAGCAAATTCCCAGTCGATTTTAACGAAGGAGCAGGCAGAGGAAGCGGCATCGCGTGCTACAGCATTTGAGATTGCTCGATTATTATTCGATACTTCCAAAGGCCCTGTGACTCTAGGAGATCGTCCATTACATCCAGGAGATATTGCCGTAATTGTACAGACACACCATCAGGGCGGCCAGATCAAATCAACATTGGCGACTTATGGAATCAAGAGTGTGGAATTGGTCCAAGTCTCCGTTTTTGTTAGTGACGAGGCTGATTCAATGCTGCGTGTGCTGCAGGCGATTGAAGCGCCAGGTGATATTCGTGCTTTGTGGGTGGCGTTGTCAACAGAACTGTTAGGGCTTGATGCGAATGCTTTGTATCGACTTCAGAATACTGAAGCCTCAGATGAGGAAGTGATTACGTGGATTGAGCGGTTACAACGTTACCATCAATGCTGGATAGAGCATGGATTCGCTATCATGTGGAGGACATTCATGCGTGAGCTTGGGTTGGCTGCTCGACTTGTTGCCAGCCTTGGCGGTGAGCGTCGCTTAACGAACTACATGCATTTGGCAGAACTATTGCAAGTACGCTGGGAAGAGCGGCCAGTGATGTGTTCTTTGTCACGCTGGTTGGTGTCTCAGCGTGTAGCAGATAGTGTTGGAGAAACACAATTACGTTTGGAGTCTGATCAGAATTTGGTGCAGATCGTGACAGTACATAAGTCTAAAGGACTCGAGTACGAGATTGTCTTCTGTCCGTTCCTGTGGGACAGTGCCATATCTGATTCTTCTGGGATGTTGGGTTTTGAATACCATGATAGTTCTAATAATAATGTCATTGACTTCTGCGAAAATGGTTCCGTTGTGGGTGCATCAGCGTTGCTGCGACGAGAAAAGTCAGCAGAACAAGTGCGATTGTTCTATGTTGCATTGACACGTGCTGTACATCGTTGCTACATCGTGGCAGGTCTATATAAGTCTCGCAATACGACTAAAGAGGCTTGTAGTAGCATGCTCAACTGGCTTGTAGCTGGCGCTGGTTGTTCCTTTGAAGATTGGGCGGCAGGGAAGATGTCATCGGAAGTCATCAGTGCAGCCTGGCGTAGGTTTTCTGGTGCTCCCATTGATGTATTGCCGATACCTATAGCGGCCAATGTACAGAATCAATTGCGTATCAAAAGCTCAACAGAGGCGCCACTTATGGCTCGTGTGAACCATCGCACATTACGTGAGGTCTGGCGTATCGATAGCTTTTCCGGAATACTTGCTAGTGTCAACACTCGAATACAGTCGGGTGTTGATGACCACGTGTATACACTTGATCGTATCAGACCAGATTATGATGAGCAGGTCAATATCGAGCCATCGTCATGGTTATTTCCTCATAATGAGGTTGCTGCATTACCGGCTGAAGATATTCTTTTTTTTCCGCGAGGCCTAGTGGCGGGAACATCGTTGCATCGATTGTTTGAGTTGGCTGATTTTCAGGATCCTGCATCTTGGGCGAATACAATCAATCAGGTGATGCGTGAGACGCCTCCTGCATCAAGTTGCGATAACGTTGAAGTCTGGCATTCTATGATGATGCGTGTGTTAGAAGACACGGTATATACGGAGATACGGCCAAATCTGCGGTTGGCCGATATTGGTTTATCGGATAGGTTGACAGAAATAGAATTCATTTACCCTGCACAAAATGTGCGATTTGATGCATTGCGCACGTTGCTTAAGCAACATGGTTATCCTGATATTTCACTTGATACTCGGACCCTTCAGGGTTACATCAAAGGTTTTATTGATCTTGTATTTGTTCATGAAGGGCGCTGGTGGATCCTCGATTGGAAATCCAATTACCTTGGTATTTCGCCAGAGTGCTATGGAATGGAAAGCGTAAAAAAAGCCATGGGAGAATATGGTTATCATTTGCAATATCTTCTATATACGCTGGCGTTGCATCGTTATTTAAAACGGAGATTGCCTAATTACGATTATTGTCGTGATATCGCGGGGAGCTTATATCTATTCGTGCGTGGTGTGCGGCCCAGTTGGAGGGTGAAAAGCGATGAGAATCTCTTGCCGGCAGGGGTCTACTTTGATAAACCAACATGGCGATTTGTTGATGCTCTTGATAGATTGTTCAAGTCTGCAGATAGCGATAGCATGCTTTCCGAGAAATTGCTTGATCGCAATATGCTATGAATATCAATTTTTTAGAGCGAAAGACTGACATTACCACGAATTGGCTCGCGGATGGATTTGCACGTCGTATGATGTTATTGGCGCATGGCAATGGAGCTTCTGATCTGGTTTGTCAACGCATTTGGCATATGTCATTAGCGGTGAGCCAAGCAACCGCCGACGGACATGTTTGTGTCCCGTTGGCAAATTTTTTAGATGAACAGTTGAATGGAGAATTATTTCCTGACAAAGCTGCAGCATTGTCAGTGTGGCGTGAATCGTTAATCGTCAGTGGTTTGTGCGTCCGTGCGATACCGGCAGCTATGGATAGTAGTGAAGATGCATACCCCTTAGTACTTGACAATGATGATCGCCTTTATCTGGCACGCTATTATCGCTATGAAGCTAGATTGGCAGCTGCACTGGCCAGTCGTTTATATTCGAGACATGGCAATGATGCGAGCTTGACTTCTGAGGATAAAACGAATTTGTATCGCTACTTCGGCAATAGCGTGATTCATAATACAGAAAGCGTGTATGAGTTGAACTGGCAGATGGCAGCCGCTGTATTAGCGATGCAAAGGCGTTTTGTTGTCTTAAGTGGTGGGCCGGGTACTGGTAAAACTACTACGGTAGTTGGTATTCTGGGCTGTTTACTTGAACGTCAGCCTGATCTACGTGTTGCGATGGCAGCGCCGACAGGGAAAGCCGCGCAGCGCATGCAAGAGGCAATGACTGCGCGTGATGATCTACTCTCAAATGTGCGAGCTGCATTGCCGAAAAAAGCATTAACACTACACCGCTTGCTAGGTCTGTTGCCAGAAACTGTCAGGAATCCTGAGCGTCGATTCCGTTATGATGCACAGCATCCCTTACCTTATGACTTAATCATTATTGACGAAGCCTCCATGGTGGACTTGCCAATGGCGACACAATTGCTAGAAGCGATGTCTAATGAGACTCATCTTGTGATGTTGGGTGACAAGGATCAGCTGGCGGCAGTGGAAGCGGGGGCCGTGTTTGCTGAGTTAAGTGCTGTGTGCAGGTTTTCGTTGGATATGCAGAGAAAATTTATGCAGGTACTCGATTGGCCTGAGGTGATGAAACCGATGTTGTCTTTTGAAGAATCGAGGAATCGGCCATCCTTGGTGATGGAGGATTCTGTAGTTTGGCTCGAACGGAATTATCGTTTTGGTGCTTCGTCTGCTATTGGACGCTTAGCAACGGCGATTAAACTAGGTCGTATAGCTGATGCACGGCTTGAATTGGTTCCAGATGCTGTCGATGATGTTGATTCATCGTCGATTCCCGGGATGTTTACACCACAAAAGACATTCGAGAATCAGAATAATCTAAAAGACGATCTCGTCCGTTTGTTCGAAGATAGTGGCTTCCAATTATCTAGGCATCACTTGAATGATATCGTGTCTTGTTATGCAAACTATCTCAGTGTGTTGTCGCATTCCATCGCCTTATCCAAAAAAATTGATGTCTCAGCAGAAGGGTCTACGGAGACATCATCACGTATCGCGGAAATTGTTACACCAGTGTTTACTGCATTTGGACGCTTCCGAGTTTTGTGTGCTACCAGAGGAGGGTGGCGTGGCGTAGAAGTTCTGAATAAACAGCTCGCGGCGTTATTGGCTGCTCAGGCTGACTTCATGATGGATGGGGGAATGGGTAGTCACACATGGTTTGTTGGTAGACCAGTGTTGATCACACAGAATGAATATCGATTGATGCTTTTTAACGGAGATGTTGGCATTGCGTTGCCGTTGGGTCCAAAGGGTTTGCTGCGTGTCGCATTTGCGACGGCGGATGGAGGTGGCTATCGACTTTATTCGCCTGCAAGTTTGCCGGCGCATGAGACTGCTTTTGCAATGACTATACATAAATCACAAGGTTCAGAGTTTGAGCGTGTAGCGATTGTTCTGCCGGAGCAAGATAATCGAATTTTGACTCGAGAGCTTGTTTATACCGGGATTACTCGTGCGCGAAAACAGGTGATGATATATGCACCTTGGACAGTTTTAGCCTCGGCTTTAGGTAGGTCGGCACGGCGTGATGGTGGCTTGTCTGTGCGTCTCCGAGAGGCGTTTTTGGTCTTAGAAGGTTGTTAGTTTTGGTCTTGTGCCGAGAGAATAGTGATGTAATGTTTGAAGATTGATTATCTGTTCGATTATTTTTATAGATAGCTTGTTTATGCTGATGGCATCTTTTTGAAATCAACCTTCATATTGAAGGTTGATTTATTGCGTTCATTTTTTCCGGTAGTTATGTGCGTTGATAAATCTCAGCGCCTTGTGTGATGAATTCCACCGCTTTGGCCTCCATACCTTGCTTCAGCGCAAATTCTTCAGTGAGACCTTGTTTTTTTGCATAGTCGCGAACGTCTTGTGTGATTTTCATCGAACAAAAATGAGGACCGCACATCGAGCAGAAATGTGCTACTTTAGCCGAATCTTTTGGCAACGTTTCGTCATGGAATTCACGAGCTTTGTCTGGATCGAGTCCAAGATTGAATTGATCTGCCCAGCGGAACTCGAAGCGAGCTTTGGACAGAGCATTGTCACGAATTTGTGCGCCAGGGTGTCCCTTTGCTAGATCGGCGGCATGTGCAGCGAGCTTATATGTGATGATACCTTCCTTTACATCATCCTTGTTGGGTAACCCGAGATGCTCCTTTGGTGTTACATAGCATAGCATGGCTGTCCCATACCATCCGATGGTTGCCGCACCAATCCCTGATGTGATATGGTCATAGCCCGGTGCAATGTCCGTTGTTAATGGACCGAGTGTATAGAATGGGGCTTTATCACAATACTCAAGCTGGAGATCCATGTTTTCTTTGATCAGTTGCATCGGCACGTGGCCAGGACCTTCGATCATGACTTGTACATCATGCTTCCACGCGACTTGGGTTAGCTCACCAAGTGTTTTGAGTTCAGATAATTGAGCTTCATCGTTGGCATCATAAATTGATCCTGGGCGTAGACCATCGCCGAGTGAGAAGGCTACATCGTAAGATTTCATGATCTCACAGATGTCTTCAAAGTGTGTATACAAGAAGCTTTCCTGATGGTGCGCTAGACACCATTTTGCCATGATTGAGCCACCACGACTGACGATGCCCGTCATGCGGCTTGCAGTCATTGGCACATAGGGTAGGCGGACGCCTGCGTGGATTGTAAAGTAATCGACTCCTTGTTCGGCTTGTTCGATCAGGGTGTCCCTGAAGATATCCCAAGTGAGATTTTCAGCTTTGCCGTTTACCTTTTCCAATGCCTGATAAATGGGTACTGTGCCGATGGGCACAGGGCTATTGCGAATGATCCATTCACGTGTTTCATGGATGTGCTTACCCGTTGATAAGTCCATGACTGTGTCACCACCCCACCGGATTGCCCAGGTCATTTTGTCAACTTCTTGACTGATCGATGAAGTGATGGCCGAATTGCCGATGTTGGCGTTTATCTTTACGAGGAAGTTTCGACCGATGATCATCGGTTCCAATTCTGGATGATTGATATTATTTGGGATGATGGCGCTACCGCGAGCGATTTCTGAACGGACAAACTCTGCAGTGATTTCTGTTGTTAAGTTGGCACCGAAATTTTGTCCAGGAT
This sequence comes from Candidatus Pandoraea novymonadis, assembly GCF_003004665.1. GTDB lineage: Bacteria > Pseudomonadota > Gammaproteobacteria > Burkholderiales > Burkholderiaceae > Pandoraea > Pandoraea novymonadis. The sequence goes on along the minus strand of NZ_MUHY01000003.1, from coordinate 81,715 downwards.
GCTGACGCGTCATCAGCTTAGCTAGGCGCTTACCTTGTGGGCCGGAGTTATACAGGGTTTCAAGATAAGTTTCACGGCGTAGATTTTCACGGATGGCAATATATTCCATTTCTGGCGTGATGGTTCCATGCCGTGCGTAATGCATCTGTGTCACATTTTGGCCAGGTTTTGCACGACGAGGGGTACGATGAAGTCCGGGAAATCGTAGTTCTACAGTTTTAGCATCTGAGGCACGTTCGCGACCGAATGACGAGGTGAGGGCTGGCAAAATTTCAGTGTCGTTTCGCTCCTCAATCCACTTTGTCCTCATAGCAGGCAAGCCTGAACGGATGTCAATCTTGGCATTCGGGTCAGTGTATGGACCAGAGGTATCGTAGACAAAGATAGGTGGATTTTTTTCGCCGCCGAAACTGCTTGGTGTATCAGCCTGTGAGATTTCACGCATCGGTACTTGAATGTCAGGTCGAGAGCCTTCAACATAAATCTTTCGTGAATTAGGGAATGGTGCGATCGCAGCTTCATCGACGCGTGCATTTGCTGAGAGAAACTTGGGGTTTGCATTCATGGGACGATTCCTTTACAAGCAAGGGGGCAGCCAGACAATTCGGAGGAAATGGACGCAAGCATTGTTCTGACGGCTCATAGAGCACAGGATGGCTAATCAGAGCTAGGGTTTAGGTTCTAGTAGATGTCTCATCTGGAATTTTACTTTAGTGGCGTTGGTTTTGCTCGCTGGCAAACGATATATTGATAGCTAGTAATAGCAAAAGCGTGGCTTTTACGTTGGGTTAATTAAATTATATTCACAATATAATTTTCATGGACATGGTGTTAAAACTCTTACCTCCATAGCTCGTTAGTTTGGATTTTTATACAGAGGATTTTTTGTATTCATTGTCTGCAAAATCCCAATCGTTTATTTTCCTTACTTTGTATATATACACGGTGAGAATGTAACCTAATAGGTGGTTTTTCGAGATTAAACGTACTTTAGTTGGATGAATTAATCTGATATCACTGGCAATATTGGAATATTTTTTTGTATAGATGCTAGAGCTGTATTCGCGAGGTGCTCTATTTAAAGATTGTTCTAGTGTTACAATGACGTGTGTTCCTGTTTTCTTCGCCGGGATTGATTGATAGTGACCGTTACGTCCGGCGTTTGGACGGACAGGCTTGCTGAGCTGAGCGGCACCTGCAGATTACAAATATTTTATTCACTTCTTGGCTTAATTAATATACGAGCAACTATGCTAGCGTGGTGTCCACGTGTTGTTCTCCATCTAAAAGACATTTACCATTCATAATGGCTGAAGCCAATTCTCTTTCAACTGCTGATTTTGTGAGCTTCGGGCTTCATCCAGATATTTTGCGCACCCTTTCTGAACAAGGGTACTCCAAGCCGACACCAATTCAAGCAAAGGCAATTCCTGTGGCGTTGTCTGGTCGTGATATGATCGGCGCAGCTCAAACAGGAACGGGAAAGACTGCCAGTTTTTTGTTGCCAATCATCCAGCGGCTTCTGTCTGATGCAAACAATAGCGCATCGCCCGCGCGACATCCTGTGCGCGCATTGGTTTTGACTCCAACACGAGAATTGGCTGACCAGGTTGCCATGAACGTCAGAGCGTATGCCAAACACACGTTGATTCGTAATGCCGCTGTGTTCGGTGGTGTGGGTATGAATACCCAGATTGATGTCTTACGTCGAGGTGTTGAGATTCTGATTGCCACTCCGGGCCGATTACTCGATCACGTGCAACAGAAAACGGTAAATTTAAGCCAAGTGAAGATGCTTGTGTTGGATGAAGCTGATCGCATGCTTGACATGGGTTTTTTGCCCGACCTGCATCGCATTCTGAATCTGCTGCCGAAACAACGCCAGACTTTACTATTCTCGGCTACTTTTTCAAACGAAATCAAAAAACTAGCGTCCGGTTATTTGTTGGATCCACTGACGATCGAGGTTACATGTGGAAATTCCACAGCTGACACCGTTGAACAGGTTGTGTATGAGATTGATGAAAGAGCTAAGTGTTCCGCTGTCGTGAATATTCTTAATAAATTTGATTTCAAGCAAGTCATAATATTTGTGAATAGTAAAATCGGAGCCAACCGTCTGACGCGTCAACTTGGGCGCGATGGAGTGATTGCCTCCGCTATTCACGGTGATAGGTCTCAACTCGAACGGATCCAAGTGCTTGAGGCCTTTAAAAAGGGTGAGATTCAGGTGCTTGTTGCTACAGATGTGGCAGCTAGGGGTATCGATATTTCTGATCTGCCTGGTGTAATTAACTACGATCTTCCATATAGTCCTGAGGACTATATTCACCGTATTGGTCGTACGGGACGGGCAGGTGCGGCGGGTATGGCAATTTCGCTGTGCTCATCGAATGAGCGCAAGTATTTAGCAGAGATTGAAAAGCTGATTAAACGCGCGTTAAAGCGTGCTGAACCACTGCTGGAGCCTGTTTGTTTTTTGCGCGATAAGGATGTAGACGGCATGGATGCAAGACCTATGGCGACGATCGCCAAAGTCGATATGAAAACCAGACGCTTATCACTGTCGGAAACTCGACATCTCGTGCGTCCGGAAGATGAATTCTTTTACAAACCTTATCAACCTTCCTTGATCTCAGACAAGGTGGGTAAAGCAACATCTGATCCTGTTGCTTTTGCTTGCGGTTTTGGGACATCATTGAAAAAAAAAGGTCAAAAGCGCCAAGTATCGGCATTGTTGGCTGGTTTTCCTCGCAAGGTGGATCCTTAACATATTCTTAATTTTTGTTTTTCCAATAGCAAAATTTGCTTTTAGAGCTTTTTGATCTTGAAGTTGCTTGCTTAATTTTTTTCACATTCCGATGGGCGAAAAATACTTTGTTAATGGATATTTGCTATTCAAAAAAAGCATAATTGCGTGAGATGCCTGAAGTATTAGGATTTTTCAGATGGCACAAGATTTGGTGTTAGTGCTGTTCTGTAGTCAAATACGAAACAGTCCCCGTTGTAATGAGCACCACCAATATCTTCGAAATATTTGAGGATTCCGCCATCAAGTTGGTACGTCTCTGTCAGGCCGATGTTACGCATGTGTATCCCGGCTTTTTCACAACGGATTCCACCAGTGCAGAAAGATATAATCGTTTTTCCTTCGAAATCTGCTTTGTGTTTGGCAATGGCGTCTGGAAATTCCGAGAACTTCGTGAGTTTGTAGTCGACGGCGTTTTCGAAAGTGCCGACATTGACTTCAAAGCTGTTGCGTGTGTCTAGCATTACAACTGGTCGGCCTGCATCATCAAAACCTGCGTCCAGCCACCGTTTCACTGTGGCTGGATCGATACTTTTGGCCCGGCCGTCGGCAGGCTTAATGAGAGGCATTTTCATAGTGATAATTTCTTTTTTCTGACGCACGCGCATGCGGCGGAATGGTTGATTGTCCGATAAACTTTCTTTGACCTGTATATCAGTAAATCTTTCGTCGGTACGGAGCGTGGTGAAGAATGAGTCAATCTGGCTACGTTCAGCGGCGAGGAAGAGGTTAATTCCTTCTGGGGCTAGCAAAATAGTACCCTTTAGTTCGAGGGATTCGCAACGGGCTAGCAATAATAGGCGAAGCGTTTCGATGTCGTCGAGCGTGACGAATTTGTACGCAGCGATATTAACGATGGGCATGATAGAAAATCATCAATATAATAAATTGCCATTATCGCTGATCACGACGAATGAGGTGTAGAACTTACCTGGATTTTTCGGAATTATCTAACCAATGGGTTGGATAGATTTGATTTTCAACTGTGGGGGAGACTGACAAGTTTCCGTCACGTTAAAATAGCACTATGTCAGAACCTCGCTTTGTACATCTCCGCATCCATTCAGAATACTCAATAGCTGACGGCATTGTGCGCCTTGATGATGTGATCAAGGCCGCTGCAGCGGATGGTCAAGGTGCCTTAGCCTTGACTGATTTGGCGAACTTGTTTGGTGCCATCCGCTTTTACCAGAAGGCACATGCTCGTTGCCTTAAACCGATCATTGGTTGTGATGTTTGGATAACCAATATTGCTGACCGAGGTAAGCCATCACGTTTGCTGTTGCTTGTCCGTAATCAAACGGGTTATTTGAATCTGTGTCAGTTGCTCTCTCGCGCTTGGTTGACAAATCAATACCATGGCTGTGCGGAAATTGATCCTTCATGGTTGAAAACTGATGGTCTTTCGGTAGGATTGTTGGCCTTGTCTGGAGCACAGATGGGTGATGTTGGCCAGGCCATCGCCACTGGTAATTTTGACTTAGCGGTACAGTGTGCGGAGAATTGGGCCGCAATTTTCCCTGGTGCGTTTTACATCGAACTTCAGCGTACGGGTCAGCCTGGTACGGAAGCATATGTTCAGGAGGCGGTTAAATTAGCTGCTCTTCTTAGATTGCCTGTCGTTGCTACGCATCCGATTCAGTTTATGACAGCTGATGATTTCACTGCACATGAAGTACGTGTGTGCATTTCGAAAGGGGAAATGCTTGGCAATGAACGTAGAGCGCGTCGTTTTTCTAGAGATCAGCATTTCCGTTCCCAAACGGAAATGCTTGAGGCATTTAAAGATGTACCTTCGGCGATCACAAATTCGGTTGAAATAGCGAAGCGTTGCAATCTTACAATTGAACTTGGTAAGCCAAAGTTGCCATTATTTCCCACTCCTGATGACATATCTCTTGATGAGCACCTAGTCCAGTTAGCCAAAGTAGGTTTAGACAGGCGCCTTGTGAAATTATTTCCAGATAAAACTGTACGAGAAGCGCAGTGCTTTGAATACTATGAGCGTCTTAACTTTGAGACGGGAATCATTGTTAATATGGGTTTTTCTGGCTATTTTCTGATCGTAGCGGACTTTATCAACTGGGCGAAGAACCATGGAGTCCCGGTCGGTCCAGGTCGTGGCTCTGGAGCTGGTTCTTTGGTAGCCTATGCGCTTGGCATTACTGATCTTGATCCATTGAAATATAACTTATTATTTGAGCGTTTCTTGAATCCAGAAAGGGTATCGATGCCAGACTTCGATATCGATTTTTGTCAGGATGGCCGTGATCGCGTCATCCAGTATGTCAAGGATAAGTACGGTGCCGATGCGGTTTCGCAAATCGCAACATTTGGTTCGATGGCTGCGAAAGCTGCTGTGAGGGATGTTGGACGCGTACTTGATCTTGGCTACAATTTCGTTGATGGCATCGCGAAATTAATTCCGTTTAAGGCTGGCAAACAAGTCACTATCGATGACGCTATGAAAGAAGAGCCGCAATTGATGGAGCGATTCCAAAAGGAAGACGAAGTCAAACAGTTGCTCGAACTTGCGCAGCGTGTCGAAGGCCTTACCCGTAATATTGGGATGCATGCTGGTGGGGTATTAATTGCCCCAGGTAAGCTTACCGATTTTTGTCCGTTATACGCTCAAAACTCAGGTGAAGGGGCGAGCTCTGTCGTCAGTCAATATGACAAGGACGATGTTGAAGCTGTTGGTCTGGTGAAGTTTGACTTTTTGGGACTAACTACGCTCACAATTATAAATTGGACAGAAAAATACATAAAGCGGTTACATCCTGAGATGGCCGGGTGGTCACTTGAAAATATTTCGTTGAGCGATCCTGCTGTGTTCACTTTGCTGAAGAAGGCGAATACGATCGCCGTGTTTCAACTCGAAAGTCGCGGTATGCAGGGCATGCTGAAAGATGCCAGACCTGACCGCTTCGAGGATATTATCGCGCTGGTTGCTCTGTATCGTCCTGGTCCGATGGACTTGATTCCAAGCTTTTGCGCTCGTAAGCACGGGCGTGAGAAGGTCAAATATCCTGATCCGCGCGTCGAATTAGTGCTGCAAGAGACCTACGGAATTATGGTCTATCAGGAGCAGGTGATGCAGATGGCACAAATCATTGGGGGGTACTCATTGGGGGGTGCTGACTTATTGCGACGTGCAATGGGGAAGAAAAAGCCTGACGAAATGGCTAAGCATCGCGAGTTTTTCCGTGAAGGTGCTGATAAAAATGGGTTGACAGCGGCTAAAGCAGACGAAATATTTGATTTGATGGAGAAATTCGCAGGTTATGGTTTCAATAAGTCGCATGCAGCGGCTTATGCTTTGCTTGCGTACTACACGGCTTGGCTAAAGGCACATCATCCTGCTGCATTCATGGCAGCCAATATGAGCTTGGCCATGGACGATACAGATAAAGTGAAGATTCTTTACGATGATTGTCTGAGTTATTTCAATCAACTAAAAGTACTCCCGCCAGATGTGAACCAGTCCACTTATCGTTTCGAGCCAGCAAATGCTAAAACGGTGCGTTACGGATTAGGTGCAATTAAAGGCAGTGGTCATTCAGCTATTCAAGAAATTTTGCTGGCGAGAGAAGAAAAGCCCTTTGTTGATTTATTCGATTTCTGTCGTCGAATTGATCGGCGAGTTGTGAGCCGTCGTACGATTGAAGCGATTATTCGCGCTGGGGGATTTGATACATTAAATGCTAACCGTGCGCAGTTAATAGCATCACTGCCAATGGCCATGGAAGCAGCTGAGCAAGCTAATGCATCGGCTAATCAGGCAAGCTTATTTGATCTATTAGGTGAAGATATTTTGGCGCCGCTGGAATTGGTGAATGAACCTTTCTGGACTGATAAGAAAAAATTGAAAGAGGAGAAAGGCGCCCTCGGTTTTTATTTGTCTGGGCATATGTTCGATTCATATGCGGAAGAAGTACGTCATTTCGTACATACTCAGTTACGTGATTTGACTGAAGGGCGAGATAAGCTTATCGCTGGTGTGATTGCGAACCTGCGTACAATGTTGGTCCAGAGCGGCAAGATGGTTGTTGTAACGCTTGATGATGGGACAGGGCAGGTTGATATCAACGTTTTTAATCAACATTTCGAAGTCAATCAGCACTTCTTCAAAGAAGATGAGTTGCTGATTGTAAGCGGAAATGCTCGACCGGATAGTTTCTCTGGTGGTTTACGCTTTTCGACTACAGGTGTCATGGACTTGGCGCGAGCACGTGCGAAATTTGCGAAGTCATTAAAGCTTTTTTTTAATGGCAATGCGGATTGGAAGCGTTTGCGTGCGACCTTACAGCCATATTGTTCAATATGTCGAAATGGCAATGAGAAGGCTGTTGGCTATGATAATAGTGGCGACGGCGAGATCAAAACAGGTTTACCAGTACACATAATTTATCGTCAAACGCAAGCTGAATGTGAGTCTCGTTTGGGAGAAGATTGGAATGTGCTGCCAAGTGACGAGCTGCTCACAGAGCTACGTGAATGGCTCTCGCCTAGTGCTGTACAACTCATTTATTGATAACTTGATGCCGAAATTTGGAATCTGATGTTTTGGATGGTTATTTATACTTGCGATAACGTGGTGACATTGTGATGATATATGCATGTTAACGACCGCAGTTATAAGTGATTCACATGACTTTTTGACTCTCTTCAGCATTAAGCATCAGCTGCCGTCATGACAAGTCTCTCGTTGTGTACCTCTTAATTACATAGGATTGTGAGGTGCTGAGAATATATCTTGAAGTGATCACATCGGCTTGGCTTTTGACCAGATGTGATCACTTTCGGTCCAGTGAATCGTAGAGGATGATGGATAATCATCTCCCGAAAAAATGGTGCAACGCTGACAGTATTGGTTGGTAGTTGATGCTATGGTCATTGGTTTAGAATATTATTTTCTGGGCTATTTCAGTAAAATGACATCTACTTCACATCCAACCGTTCCCGCGCTCAAGCGTTTGTTCGGTTACCTGAAATCCTATTGGGGTATGGGGTTGATGGCTATTTTGGCAATGGCTATGGTGGCTGTCTCTGAGGCAGCTATTCCTGGAGTGCTAAAACCTGTTATGGACAACGGGTTCTCTGGTCAAGATCCGTGGACGCTTTGGTATGTCCCGACAGGCGTTGTTGTTCTCGCTGTCTTTCGTGCGATGACCCAGTATGCTTCCAATTACATGCTATCTTGGGTTTCGAACCGCGTGCTTCTCGATCTGCGTGTCAAAATGTTCGAGCGTTTGCTTCATGCGCCAGCATCTTTTTATCAACGTGAAACTACTAGCACACTAATAAATCAGATTGTTTTTGAGGTTAATCAAGTTCTTGGTGTGCTAACAACTGTGTTGATCACGTTGGTGCGAGACTCACTGACCGTAATCGGTTTATTAAGTTATCTTTTTTATCTGAATTGGCGTTTAACACTGGTAATAGCAATCATTTTACCGATTATTGGATTTCTTGTTAGCAAGATTAACCGTCGCTTACGTCGTTTGAACCGTGAGCAGCAGACGCTGACTAATGCGCTCTCATACGTTGTTAAAGAAGCGGTGGCGGGTTATAAAGTTGTTAAAATTCACAATGGTGAGGCGTACGAACAAGAACGATTTGATAGCATGACTTCGCGCTTGCGAGGCTATGCCATGCGCGTATCGGTATCAGGTGGCTTGGCACAACCGATAACACAGATACTCGCCTCGCTTGCGCTGGCAGTCATCATTACTGTGGCAATGCTTCAGTCAGCCTCGGGCACTTTGACGGTGGGTGGATTTACGGCATTCGTCACAGCTATGCTGTTGGTTGTCTCTCCACTTAAGCATTTGATTGATGTGAATCAACCTCTACAACGTGGCATAACAGCCGCTGAGCTAATTTTTCAACTGATCGATACCGAAATTGAGTCCACTGGTGGGACACTTACCTTCTTACGTGCACAAGGCCGAGTGACGTTCAATCGCGTTAGTTTTTATTATGATTTTGCTGATATGCCGATTCTTGATAACATTACTTTAGATGTGAAAGTTGGTGAAATGATTGCGTTGGTGGGTCCTTCTGGCAGTGGTAAGACCACATTAGTCAATTTATTGCCGCGTTTTTTTGACCCAACTCAAGGGCAGATTTTTTTGGATGACATCCCACTCACGGAACTGCATTTGGCTAATTTGCGTCATCAGATTAGTTTTGTAAGTCAGGATGTAGTCCTATTCAATGATACAGTGGCGGCTAACGTAGCGTATGGTCAGTCTATTGATATGGCACGCGTGCAATCGGCTCTAGTCGGCGCCAATCTTGCTAATACTGTCGATGCCATGCCGGATGGCGTCCATACATTCGTGGGTGATAATGGTATGCGTTTATCTGGGGGACAACGGCAACGTTTGGCGATTGCACGGGCGATATACAAGGACGCACCGATTTTGATTCTCGATGAAGCGACGTCTGCACTTGATTCTGAGTCCGAACGTTATGTGCAGACGGCATTAGAGCGATTGATGGAAGGACGGACCACGTTAGTGATTGCTCACCGTTTGTCAACTATCGAGCGAGCTGATCGTATTATTGTGCTAGAACGAGGACGAATCGTTGAACAGGGTTCGCATCATCAATTGCTAGCAAATGATAGTTTGTACGCACATTTGCATCGAATTCAATATTCGCAAAAAGAAGCATAGCTGTATTGATATTTGATCGAATTAATGTTCTTTCACTTTATTCGAACTCTATGATATTTGTGACAGGCGGTGCTGGATTTATTGGAGCGAACTTCGTGTTGGATTGGTTAGCACAGCATGACGAATCTGTGCTAACGCTTGATAAGCTGACCTACGCAGCCAATTTAGAAAATTTGGCTAGTCTTGAAGGTGACGTACGCCATTCTTTTGTACAGGTTGATATTCGCGATTGTGCTGCGTTGGCTGCCCTATATGCTGAGTATCAGCCTCGTGCTGTTTTGCATTTTGCGGCAGAAACCCATGTTGATCGTTCAATTTCGACACCTGAGACATTTGTACAGACTAATCTTGTTGGTACTTTTACAATGCTTCAAGCCGCTAGGTTGTATTGGGAGGGACTAGAAAGTAATACTCGGAAAAAAGTATTTCGTTTCTTGCATGTATCAACAGATGAAGTTTATGGTTCTCTTGGTCCAACCGACCCTGCATTCTCCGAAACAACTCCATATGCGCCGAATAGTCCGTATTCTGCATCAAAGGCGGGTTCTGATCATTTAGTGCGTGCTTATTATCGTACTTATGGCTTGCCGGTGCTCACAATTAATTGCTCGAATAATTACGGGCCTTACCAGTTTCCAGAAAAGTTGATTCCTTTGGTGATTACCAATGCTCTTCATGGAGAACCATTGCAGATTTACGCTGATGGCCGCAACGTGCGGGACTGGCTCTATGTGAGCGATCACTGCGCAGCAATTCGTACTGTGCTGTCTAAAGGGCGGCCGGGTGAGGTTTATAACGTGGGAGGATGGAACGAGCAAACGAATCTAGACGTGGTGAGAACGTTATGCCAGCTGCTGGATGAACTTTCACCACGTCTAGATGGCCAGTCCTATACCGAGCAGATTACATTCGTGAAAGATCGTCCGGGACATGATCAGCGTTATGCTATTGATGCGCGTAAGATCCATCACGAGCTTGGGTGGCGTCCAGTCGAGACCTTTGAAACAGGTATCCGTAAGACAGTTGCGTGGTACTTGGAGAATACTGAATGGGTGAATCAAGTCCGTTCTATTAACGCTCAGGCGAATCGCATTACTTGCCAGACGTAACGCATTTCACTCGGCATGGAAGGAATTATGTTATGGGAGAGATTCTCTGGCAAACACGTTTGTATCCTCGAGGTATTTGAGATTTTCTCATTATTTTGATTCATGGAAGATGCGCTTCATTTTGTGGAGGTGTTTGATTAATTCATATGATAGAGGCCTCTTTTCATCACATATCCTGAGGAAGTTGCTTATTGTTGTGTAGTGGATTAATGATGGAAGTCATAATAGGAAGCTAGCAAGGACAGATACCGGTGATAGGTGTCTGTGATGTCGTGCGACAAGGGTTATTTATAACGTATGCTGATCATCTCATGAAACTGACCCGTACAAAAATTAGGGATGTCCAGATCATTGAGCCCAAGATGTTCATTGATGCCCGTGGATATTTTTTTGAAAGTTTTAATCATCATGTTTTTTCCAAAGCATTGGGTTATGACCTGACTTTTGTCCAAGATAATCAGTCTCGCTCTATGCGAGGGGTACTGCGTGGATTGCACTATCAGGTGGAGCATGCGGTTCAAGGCAAATTGGTGCGTGTTGTGGAGGGTGTAATTTTCGACGTTGCTGTTGATATTCGTCCGGCTTCAGCCACTTACGGTCAATGGGTATCCGAAATATTGAGTGCGGAAAACCGTAAGCAAATCTGGATTCCAGAAGGTTTTGCTCACGGTTTTTTAGTGGTTTCTGCATATGCGGAGGTATGTTATAAAACAACTGACTATTGGGTGCCACAAAACGAACGTTCTCTTCGTTGGGACGATCCGGATCTCGCTATTCATTGGCCGTTAACTGAGATTGGTGTTGCTCCACTCATTTCGGAGAGGGATCAGCAAGGACATTTTTTTCGGAGATGAAGTGAAATTTTTCCACTGTTTTAGCACCGAAAAGTTTGCAAAATGATGGAAGACGACTGAAATTCCTATGTCTAATATCATTTTTCTCCGAAACAACGTTTTACTAAGATGTTGAATTGCTTTCATCAAGGGCTAGTAATGGCCGCACACGTTGAATGTTGAATGTTGCACCTAATGCTTTTGTTACTGCTTCACGAGCTATTATCGCTTGATCGTCTGGTAACTTTGATGCTTGACCAAAAGTCAAATCGACTTCCATGGCATTGTCTAGATAGTGTGGTGTGAGTGCCAGTAGAGTGACCCCATGATTTGTACACAAAGCTTGTGTAACCTCGGTTAATCTTTCCCGGGATGGCCATGTTTTCTGGGCGGTGCCTGTTGCATCGCTTTCTGGATCGATATGTACTAGAACATCGAGCACTTGCGGATCAGTCATCGCAGCTGCGCGCGCTTTTTCGGCGATGTAGTGACCTTCGGATACTGAAATATGTGGATCGACAAGCAAATGTACATCAACGAGAGCTTGATCGCCCATCTTGCGGGTTCGTAGTTTGTCGAGGCCTTGTACGCCAGGTGTCGCGAGTAGCTCCTGTCGGATCCGAGCTGTCACGGCCTCATCAGCTCGTCGATCAATTAAATCTTGCAGAGAATTCCATCCAAATTTCCACCCCGTGTGACCGATCATTAGGCCAACGAGTGCAGCAGCAGCAGGGTCGAGAAGGTGGTAACCAGCCAGGTTTCCAAGAATCCCAATGGCAACTACAAGTGATGATGCAGCATCTGAACGTGCATGCCAAGCATTAGCCACTAGCATGGCTGAGCGTACACGTTGGGCTTCATGTAGCATATAGCGAAATAGCGCTTCTTTGGTGAGAAGTACAATGCCGGCGACGATTAATGCTGAGATATAGACAGATGTGATATCTTCGGGATGTAGTAGGCGATCGATGCCACGCCACAGCATGCCCGCTCCGACAACTAGTAGTAGTGTACCTAGAAACAGCCCTGCGGCATTCTCGTAGCGGCTGTGACCGTAGGGGTGATCTTCATCCGGTCCACGTTCGCAGCCTCGTGTTGCTGCGAGGACCACAACATCAGAGACGATATCCGATACTGAATGAATCCCGTCAGCGATTAGAGCCTGCGAGCGAGCCATTATCCCAATAGTCATCTGCGCACATGTGAGGATAATGTTAACCCAAATGCTAATCCAAGTGGTGCGTCGTGCAACACGTTGCTTTGCAGTATGAGGTAGAGAATGCCCGCTAGGCGTGAAAAGTCTTTCTTCATTGGGGATACGTGACATTGGTGAGATGCTGGAAAATAAGTAAAGCACAAGTAGTGCGCGCAGAGGGTAATCAGATCAGGATGATATCGTACTGTTCTTGATGAAATGAAGCTTCAACTTGTAATGAGATGGGTTTTCCAATGAAGTTAATGAGCATGGCTAGGTGTTGGGATTCTTCTTCGAGGAATAAATCTATGATTGCCTGTGAAGCAATTAAACGGAATTCACGAGGATTGAACTGGCGTGATTCACGTAGGATTTCACGTAGGATTTCATAGCACAGTGTGCTTGGTGTTTTTACCTGACCTTTGCCAGAACAGACAGCGCAAGGTTCGCACAGCAAATGTGCGAGGGATTCTCGTGTACGCTTTCGTGTCATTTCGACGAGTCCCAACGGTGAAAAATTACTGACTGTGACGCGGGCACGATCTCGTTCGAGTGCTTTTTTGAGTTCAGTGAATACTGAGTCCCGATGATCGGGGTTTTCCATATCGATGAAATCGATGATGATGATGCCTCCGAGATTGCGTAGTCGTAGTTGACGCGCAATCATCAATGATGCTTCGAGATTGGTCTTGAAGATGGTATCGTCGAAATTCCGTGCACCGACAAAGCAGCCGGTATTCACGTCGATCGTAGTCATCGCTTCTGTTTGATCGATGATCAAATAGCCACCAGATTTTAAATCGACGCGTCGTGATAGCACTCGTTCAATTTCTTTTTCGACCTTGTATAGATCAAATAATGGTTGTTCACCTCTGTAATGTGTGAGTTTTTCTAACACGGCTGGGGTGTACGCTGCAGCAAATGTTCTGAGTTGTCCGAAAGTTTCACGAGAATCAACAAGAATTTCCCCAGTGTCTTCGTTCACGAAATCACGTAACACACGTTGTGCTAGATTGAGGTCCTGGTACAGCAGTGTGGGTGCCGGTTTTCTGGAACCCACCTCTTCGATAGTTTGCCATGACTTTCTTAGATACTCAATGTCATTTACCAGTTCTGCATCCCCAGCATCTTCTGCCATTGTGCGGACGATAAAACCACCTTTCTCATGATTTGGCACTAATGATTGAATTTTGTCACGTAGCACTTGGCGCTCGGCTTCGCTCGGAATGCGTTGCGAAATCCCAATATGTGAGTTCTGTGGCAAATAAACGAGAGCACGCCCGGCAATACTAATTTGCGTAGATAAGCGAGTACCTTTAGTTCCAATGGGGTCTTTAATGACCTGTACCGTGATCGTTTGTCCTTCAAAAATCGTTTTTTCAATGGGTGGCTGTGGGGTGACTGTATCGATGCCATTGCGTGGATGCCAGATATCGGCGACATGTAAGAACGCAGCGCGTTCTAATCCGATGTTGACGAAAGCCGACTGCATGCCAGGCAATACTCGGATAACTTTGCCTAAATAAATGTTACCGACGAGGCCACGTGATAATGTGCGTTCGATGTGTAATTCTTGCACTGCGCCTGACCGCATCAATGCTACTCGTGTTTCTTGTGGAGTAATGTTGACCAAAATATTTTCTTCGTGCATAAGCAATGGCGAAGGTGTGATAGATGAGGCTGACGTTATTATGCCCTCAGTTTTTTGACGGAGCATGTTGCTCTTTCATCGTGAGCGGCGAGGGGTATTCCTATCCTGTAAAAATGTATGCATGTTCTAGCTAGATGGTGATGACGTGAATTGATCATTTCCAGAACTAAAAAACTGTTTGTCGGAACATTGCGACCTCTCTTCTAGAGGGGTGAGTCTGATGATGCCGGAATAGTTTTAACCAATACTCTTGATAAATTAGACTATTTTCGCTTAATGTCCTATTAACTGGATTTTCCGATAGCTTCACCGTTGGTACCTAGAGGAGTGAGATAATGTCTTCTTGGTTTGATGGATTTTTTCGTTGGTGCTCACTATTTTGGCGGGCAGAAAAGAATTACGTGTCCTGGATATAGGTTGGTATGGAGTAGTTCATAATTATGGACAGGCTTTCATTGCGAAATATGGTGTGGAGTAGATTGGTATCCCCTGTCCTTTGTAACACTGGTTCGCTCTTAGTCAGAGATTTTTGGCCATTTTTTAGCACTATGAGTTTTGACATGGGAGATAGAGATAGATAGGTTCTAGATACACGAAAGATCCTGATTATGCTCTCTATTCTCATTTTTCGTTGTTTTCTTGGTACTATGTTCCTCCAGGTTCACAGGTTTTTCACCCCAAATTTCCTCGAGATTGTAGTACTGGCGTAGTGCTGGTTGCATGATGTGAATGACCGCGTCGCCACAATCGACTATCACCCATTCTCCGGTATCTGTGCCTTCCATACCGATGATATTAGCACCAGCGGCTTTAACTTTGTCATGTACGCTGGACGCGAGTGCTTTGGTTTGGCGAGTTGAAGTTCCGCTAGCAATTACAAATCGATCGAACAGTGCTGTCAGGTGCTGTGTGTCGTAGATTTTGATGTCTTGAGCTTTAACGTCTTCCAGGGCATTGAAGATTAGGTGCTGCAGTTTACGAATATTTATCATAATATTTTTTATGGAGAAACGGAGTGGCAATTAGATACGATTAGAGTAAACATGGTTGGAAGATTTCAATAACAGTAAAGTTGGTGATCCTGAATGTACTGCCATACGGATGCTAGTAAGTTCTGTGGGGGATGGAGATTATGCCTGGCGCTAGCTAATGTTCCACGTAATTCAGTGGCGGAGATATTCAGAGATATTGAGGTGTCGATGAGGATATTGCCATTTGAATGAGATTTTATCTTGTCGGTGTTGGACTTCCGTTGGGAGATTTGGTCAAGCACTTCGGGAGGGGCATTATGGTAGTTAAAACCGGGACGGGTAGCGGCACAAATATGGCTAAGTTGAAATAATTCGCGCCATGCGTACCAAGTAGATAGCCTGATCAATTGATCCGAGCCAACTAATAGGGATAGTGAAGCCTCTGTACCGTATTTTTTGCGTAATTCTCGCAAAGTATTGACCATATAGTTTGGTCCAGTTTGATCAATTTCCAGTGTGCTGATGGTAAGCTTTGTCAATAAACCTTTGTGATGCATAGCTTTGGCTAAGTCGTTTCCAGCTAAACGCACCATCGCTAAGCGCAGAGGGGCTGGAGTGCTGTGAGTCTTTTGAGGCTGCTTTCCCACAGGCATCAAAATAAGTTCATCTAGGACAAGTTTTCTTGCGAATAGCGTGCCGAGTGCGAGATGACCCTTATGAGGTGGATCGAATGTGCCACCCAGGACAGCGATACGCAGCCTGCTGTTTGTTGCCGATGACCGCATCATTCTCAGACCCACTCTCGATGGATGAGAAAGTCTGTATATAACTTTGCTTCAGGCGAATTTTTAGCTGGATGCCAATCATAATGCCATTTCGCGATTGGAGGCATCGACATCAGAATTGATTCTGTGCGACCGCTTGACTGAATGCCGTATTGTGTGCCGCGGTCGAACATAAGGTTGAATTCCACATAGCGGCCCCGTCGATGAGCCTGAAAATCCCGTTGATGCTTGCCGTATGGTATTCCGCGCCGGCGTTCAACGATTGGAACATAAGCATCAAGAAATGCGTTGCCAACGCTTTTCATGACATCAAATGCATCGTCAAAACTTTCGCCTGTGAAGTCATCAAAGAAAATACCACCGATGCCTCTCGGTTCTTGGCGATGTTTTAAATAGAAGTATTCATCGCACCAAGCTTTGAAGTTCGGATAAAGAGCTTTCCCAAATGGATCAAGGGTGTCCTTACAGGTTTGGTGAAAATGACGACAATCTTCCTCGAACGGATAGTATGGCGTGAGGTCTATGCCACCTCCAAACCAGAAAACAAGGGCCTCACCTGGCGCGGTAGTGATAAGAAGGCGTACGTTGAAATGTACTGTTGGACAATAAGGATTACGGGGATGGAGTACGAGCGAGATGCCCAGAGCTTCGAAGGCACGGCCCGTGAGCTCTGGCCGTGTGGCGCTGGCTGAGGGTGGAAGGCAGTCGCCCATGACGTGTGAAAAATTAACGCCACCGCGTTCGAAGAAGTCACCATCCTCAAGCACGCGTGTCCTACCATCGCCACGTAGAGTGGCGTCTGACGGAAATTGCCAGTTGTCACGCAAGAAAGATTTGCCATCAAGCCGTTCTAGTTCGACGAGAATATGCTCTTGTAGCCCGAGTAGATAGGCGCGTACTGCATCTGTATCGGGGACGCGCGGATCGTCTTGCACAGTCATACTTTTGTGTCCTTTTTTAGCGTATTTAGACATATTAGGATGATGTCTCGGTGGCTTCATGCGTTTCTATTTGCCTTGCTCGCTTGATGATTTGTGAGCCATGGCACGATAACCAATATCACGGCGATATTGTATGCCGTCGAAGTTAATCTGATTTACGGTCGCATACGCAGCACTTTGTGCACCTTTTATCGTCTTCCCAAGACCAACTATGCATAGTACACGGCCACTAGCCACTGATAGTTTTCCATCTGCATATTCTGTGCCGGAGTGAAAGGTTATGCAATTGATGGTTTCTGGTGGAATTTTAGTGATAAGATCTCCCCTGCGTGGGATATCAGGGTAGCCATGAGCTGCTAGCACGACGCCGAGCGCATAGCGATCATCCCAGTCGAGTTCAACCTGGTTTAGTGTGCCGCTGATAGCATGTTCTACAACCTTTGAGAAATCGCCTTTCAGGCGAGCCATGATTACCTGTGTTTCAGGGTCACCCATACGGCAGTTGAATTCTAGTGTTTTAATATTGCCTTGCGAATTGATCATTAGTCCGGCGTACAGAAAGCCTGTATAGCGAATGCCATCGGCATGCATGCCGTGCACCGTCGGCATTATGATTTCGCGCATCACGCGAGCATGTATTTCTGGTGTAATGATAGGGGCGGGCGAGTATGCACCCATACCTCCTGTGTTTGGGCCGCGATCTTTGTCGAACAGGCGCTTGTGATCCTGCGATGAGGCAAGCGGTAGCACATGATCTCCGTCGACCATGACGATGAAGCTCGCTTCTTCGCCTTGGAGAAATTCTTCGATGACGACACGCGCACCCGCATCCCCAAACTTGTTATCAGCGAGCATCATATCAACAGCGGCATGTGCTTCTTCAAGAGACATTGCGACTACGACACCTTTGCCAGCAGCCAGGCCGTCGGCTTTAACGACGATAGGTGCACCCTTTGTGTCGATGTATTTATGGGCTTTTTTTACCTCTGAGAAGGTTTCGTAGTCAGCAGTCGGAATCTGATGGCGCTTCATGAACCTTTTTGCAAAGTCCTTCGAGGACTCGAGCTGCGCAGCTTCCTTGGAAGGACCAAAGATTTTTAGGCCATGAGCACGAAACAAATTCACGATTCCAGCTTCTAGGGGTCCTTCTGGACCAACGATGGTAAAGTCGATGTTTTCTTGCAGAGCGAACTCGGCTAGCATTTTGGGATCTGAGATAAGGACATTGCGTAGACGTTGATTGGTAGCAGTGCCTCCATTCCCCGGTGCGATGTAAACAAGTTCGATGCGTGACGATTGTAGAAGTTTCCAGGCCAATGCGTGTTCGCGTCCGCCAGAGCCGATAATAAGTATTTTCATAATTTTTCCGAAAAATAGAGCCTAGTCAAATGACTGGCGCGTATTTAATACTAGGACCGCGTATTTAATACTAGGACCGCGTTTACCAAGGTTCACACGCTGAGGATGGCATTTGTATAAACTTCCTGGACGTCATCGAGATTTTCGAGAGCGTCGATTAGCTTTTGGATTTTCAGTGCATCTTCGCCAGTGAATTCTATTTCCGTTTGAGGTTTCATGATGATCTCGGCTATTTCTGCTTTAAACCCCGCTGCTTTTAGTGCAGTCTCTAGGGCGGCAAAATCATTCGGGAGACATATTACTTCGAGACTTCGATCCTCATTCGTGAGGATATCTTCGGCGCCAGCTTCGAGTGCGGTAGCTATGAGCTTATCTTCTGGCGTGCCAGGTGCGAACAGAAATTGGCCACAATGTCTAAATAGGAAGGATACCGAACCATCCATCCCCATATTGCCTCCAAACTTCGAAAATGCGTGTCGAACTTCGGAGACTGTACGGGTGCGATTATCCGTCATCGTGTCGACGATCACTGCGACACCATTAAGACCATAGCCTTCGTAACGGATTTCTTCATAATTTTCGCCGTTGAGATTACCTACACCTCGCTGAATGGCGCGTTGGACGTTATCTTTTGGCATATTAGCATCTGTGCTTTTGTCTATGGCTAGACGCAGGCGTGGATTACTATTAGGATCACCACCGCCTAGTTTTGCAGCGACCGTGATTTCCTTGATAACACGTGTCCAGGCTTTACCACGTTTGGCATCAGTTGCGGCTTTCTTATGCTTGATATTGGCCCATTTGGAATGACCCGCCATTAATTTCTCCGTTCTGTGCCGTCAAACGGCAAATTGTCTTGATGGCCACCCGCAGGGCGCGGGTGGTTATTACTGAGAGTGAGTGTAGGAGTGCTTGTTACCTGGAAGATGTGACATAAATGTCCAATAGGCAAGGGTCACTCTGCACTCTACTTATGGGAGATGATTTTATCATGTCGATGTGTTTGAGCTAGGCGTGATTGCTGTATTGCCATCGTGCTATATTTTTCTGCCAGAATATTTCTGGAAGGGTATTGCTTCGTTATCCGATTGTTGCTTGACATGCATTTTCTGGTTCGATTCTTTTTGGTTGCTTCAGTGGAGAGAGATTTTTTTGTTGAATTATTAGCTAATCATAGATGAATTGGCTGGGGAAAGGCGTGTTTTGTTGTATGTCATATAAATTTAGGTGGATAGGTTATTTAACCAGCATGAGATTGAATATTGGTGATTGTATTTTTCCAGACAACGTTGATATATTTGACGTATCTCAGTGAATTGATAGCTATTTATTTGGACTGAGAACTAAATTATGTTTTTTCGAAGATCAAACTTTTTTGTACAAATAACCTTTGTCGGTAAGTAGGAATTTGTTATCAGCTTGCTCAATGGAAAAAATGGGGACGCAATATGACGAAGGCCATTCGCATCATGGAGAATGGGGGGTATGAGGTGATGCAGTATGTCGAAGTGGAGGTTGGTGATCCTGGTCCTGGTGAGGTCCGTGTGCGACATCATGCCGTTGGGTTGAATTATATTGACGTGTATTTTCGCATGGGGTTATACACGCAACCATTGCCAGCAGGCATAGGTATGGAGGCGTCTGGTTTTGTGGAGGCAGTTGGTACTGGTGTCACACATGTGAAGCCAGGTGACCGTGTGGCTTATGCAAGCAACACGACGGGGGCATATGCCGAAGTGCGCGTAATGTCGGCTTCAGCACTAGTTCGTTTGCCTGATGCTATTTCGTTTGAACAGGCTGCTGCGATGATGTTGAAAGGGATGACGGCTCAATACTTACTGCACAGTACTTATCATGTCAAGCTAGGTGACACAATTCTGATTCATGCAGCGGCTGGCGGTGTTGGGTTGATTCTCTGCCAATGGGCTAAGTCGCTTGGTGCGAGAGTTATTGGCACGGTGGGTTCCGAAGAGAAGGCAGCACTGGCACATTCGTATGGTTGTGATTACCCTATTGTTTATACTCGCGAGCACTTCGTAGACCGAGTTAAATATATAACAGATGGTGAAGGGGTATCAGTGGTTTATGATTCAATCGGTAAAGAAACCTTTATAGATTCCCTGGATTGCCTGCGACGTTTGGGGCTTATGGTTAGTTTTGGTAATGCATCTTGTCCGATCGATCAGGTGAAAGTTGCTGATTTAATATCGCGTGGCTCATTGTTTTTCACGCGGCCAACGTTGTTTAATTATATGGCAACTCGTTTAGATCTCGAAAATATGGCGAGAGATTTGTTCGATGTAGTAATTGCTGGAAGGGTGAAGATTCACGTGAATCAACGTTATGTGCTGTCTGACGTAGCACAGGCTCACCGTGATATTGAGGAACGAAAAACAACGGGTTCAACCATTTTGATTCCATGAGTCTGTAATTGTATCTAGCATGCTATGCCCTCGGTTGGAGCTTAACGGTATGGATATTGAAGAGTTTTGTAGAAATTTCATGGCTCTTCTTTTTTTACTATCTTTTTCTTTTAATTTTTCTTGGGGAAATTAAAAGAATTGAGATTATTTTCGTGAGCTTAGTTGACATTCGTTTTCTCTGGGCATACCTGAACCAGAATAATCCGAGGTCCTTGCATTTTTTTAACAATAATTTTGAAGTTGACGAAGTTAATATACTGACCTTCGTGGGGTAGATGTCCAAGCGTTTCCATGATGAGACCGCCAACAGATTCTGCATGTTCGCTTGGGATGCTGATACCTATTGCGCGCTCTAGAGTTAGAATCGGTAGGCTACCTCTACCGACGAGGGTGCCATCTTCCATTTTTGTCCAGTCATCTTCTGTTTGACGGAATTCGTCTCGAATTTTTCCAACTAGGGCAGAGAGTAGATTATCAAGCGTTAGGAAACCCATTGGTTTTTGGCCTGGCCAGCCGACGATAGCGAAGTGAGGTGTTCCTTGTCGGAAACGTCCGAAAAGCTCTCTGGCAGGCATATTAGGCACGATTTGTTCAACAGGCCGTGCCATTAGGACAAAATCCTCGATAGATTTCCCATGATGTGAAGTTAAAAATAAATCCTTTAGATGTACAACACCAAGAATTTTTTCGCCATCTATGTCAAAGAGTGGGTAGCGGCTATATCTGTGGTGGTAAGCGGTTTCCATATTCTCAGTGAAAGTGGCATCGACACGAAATGCGGTGACTTCACTCATGGGATGCATCAAATCAGATACTTGTAATTCACTGAAATCAATAGCGTAGGCGACTACATTCCAGTCGTCGCGTGATAGTTTTTCGCTGGCCTCTCCGTGCTGTACGATCAATTTTATTTCATCGACCGAGTAATTCGAGTCGGTTCCATGTGTATTCTCGAGACCGAGCCAGAGTAAAATGCGGTTCGCACTTTTGGTGAGAGCCCAGATAGCAGGGTACATCAGCCAGTAAAAACCATACAGTGCTGCAGAAGTCCAGAGGGAGATGGTTTCTGGCATGCGTAATGCTATGGACTTTGGCGCAAGTTCGCCGATCACGATGTGCATATATGAAATCGTGAAAAATGCAATGAAGAACGCTAACGCTTGTATTAGTTCAGGCGAAGAGATACTGAAAATACCAAAAAGCGATGTGAGTGCTCGTGCAAATGCAGGTTCACCAATCCATCCGAGGCCTAGTGACGCGAGGGTGATCCCGAGTTGACACGCGGAGAGATAGTCATCGATTTTCTCGTGAACCTGGGCGAGGATGCGGCCACGCCATCCATATTGACTTGCGATGACATGAACACGTGTTTGACGAAGTTTAACAAGGCTGAATTCCGCCGCCACGAAAAAGCCGTTGAGTACAACCAAAAATATCGCAGCGGCGATAAATAAAAGGTTTTTCAATGTAGGTGCATAAAAGACAACAGGCTGCTCAGTATAAGGGAGGTGACTATCTGATGGGGATATTGTGATTTATTCGTCCCGGTGGTTACGGTATTTCTTGTATTGATATGAAGAAAATTGACAAGCGCATGATTTTTTGCTAAAAAACAACGGAATATGAATTGATCACGATGTAGTGTGTAGTCCACATTGAGAAATACGGTAACACAATTTTCCTGCGTGTTAGGAATGGGAGTTCTTTCTTGAGAAAACGTTTTTAACAGGACGATTCGTCAGAGTTTTCCAGTGAAACG
Organism: Candidatus Pandoraea novymonadis; assembly: GCF_003004665.1. GTDB lineage: Bacteria > Pseudomonadota > Gammaproteobacteria > Burkholderiales > Burkholderiaceae > Pandoraea > Pandoraea novymonadis. The sequence goes on along the minus strand of NZ_MUHY01000003.1, from coordinate 59,197 downwards.
TGTCTTATATATAGTATGGGGAGGACGTTAAAGGACGATATATCTGGTGTTTGAGACTTACCAAAAAATATCTTTAGCGAGCGATTTTCGAAATTATTGGGCTATTTCTACAACTTAGATTTAGTTGGAAGAGTATTTAATCCTTTGGTACTTTCGCAGGATAGTTTGCGGGCACCAATACTCGCGAATCTCTTATAGAAATTTTTTTGGCTCCCCGACCTGGGCTCGAACCAGGGACCTGCGGATTAACAGTCCGTCGCTCTACCAACTGAGCTATCGAGGATCAAAATTCATTCGTAATTGTACTGGATCATTTTAATATTTGTCAATTCTCCCAGAAAAAACGTCGCATTATATTTAATGCGGTAGGCCCTTTAGAGGAAGCAAGAGACCTCAGCGTAAAATACTACGTTAACTCAACGTTCTAGGTGCTTCAATTTATCTGTGATGGTTTTCCATTGATCCGCATCTGGCAAGGGGGTTTTGCTTTTTGTGATGTTCGGCCAGACTAGAGCTAATTCTGCATTGAGAGCGATGAAAGCTTCCTGATCGGCTGGTACATCTTCTTCCGCATAAATTGCATTAGCTGGACATTCGGCCACACACACTGCGCAGTCGATGCACTCGTCTGGGTCGATAACCAGGAAATTCGAGCCTTCACGGAAGCAGTCAACTGGACAGACGTCGACGCAGTCGGTGTAGCGGCATTTGATACAGTTCTCGGTGACAACATGGGTCATGCCAACTCCTGGGAAGCGGGGGTCAATTGGGCTGGATAAATTTACCCTAGAGTTCTTTATTGTAGCGTAGCGATCTCATTTCGTGGATTTGAGGATAGAGATAAATGAGTGGCGCTTTTACTGTTACATGGTAGTAAGGCTTGGAATAGCCGATTTGACTTCTAGCTATAAAATCCATAGTGTGTTTTACACATTATGGATTTTCGGTATTTTCTATACTTAGAAAGTACCGCTTCTTTCAGTATTTCGGATGGCGCTATAAATGAGGGTTTTCGACACGTTTTTGGATTATATCTTTAACAGAATTCGCAAAGATGCACCTTACCCTGTTTGCTTTTACCAAGTATTTCGGATTCCAGTAATGCTGAGGCAAATGGTATAAAATCTTTTGAAATTCTACGCTTTTTCACTACCGGCACTCTTTTTGGTATAAATCATAAGAAAGATTGAATTTATTTTCTGAGTTTTGCTTTAGTGCTGATCCTTTTTCTCGCAATGCCAGTTTTTTGACAGAAATGTCAATTATATGAGCATTAACCTTTCATCTAGTGATATACAGAATCCTATATCGGCGCAGCTTTATCAGTGTTCAATTTTTACTGCGCATAGGCGATTTATCCCCCCGAATTCTTCTCTGTATGCAGATCTAGTATCGAAAAAATGTTGACATTTGGCGTTCATGTATCAGTACCATGTTCATTCTATTACCGACGATGTCGGTTCATTGATGGATCATCAAACGATGAAACGTTTATGTGATGTTAGCTCTCTATTTTGAGTCCAGTGCTAGAGGATGTCAAACTGCGGTCGATTTTTCATTTTTTATTTATTGATATTTACTGAGGCTGGAGTGAGGAATAGTGCTTCGCACTCACATGGGACTCAAAATATGATATCGGAGGCATCGATTTCATGCGGAAATTGTTTTTCGGAGTACTTTTTACCTTAAATCTTGTTTTTCTGAGTCCGGTCGCCCATGCTGTAATGCCCGATGGGGGAAACTTAAATGTTTTCTGGACTTTACCTTTTGTGGGATTGCTTTTATCTATCGCGATTGGGCCATTGTTTGCCCCAGCGGTATGGAATCATCATTTTGGAAAGATTTCAGTATTCTGGACACTGATGTTTTTTGTGCCATTTTCCCTGATTAATGACATTAATGCGGCATGGCACCATGTGGTGCATGCGTTGGTGGAGGAGTACATTCCGTTTATTGTGTTGCTGACTGCGTTGTTTACGACATCCGGTGGTATTTGTTTGCAAGGTAATCTGAGTGGCTCGGCAAAACTGAATGTGGGGTTATTGTTGTTAGGAACTGTGCTATCGAGCATGATGGGGACAACGGGTGCTGCGATGCTGCTGATTCGTCCGTTGATTTATGCGAACAATAATCGAAAACACAATGTACATGTGTTTGTATTCTTTATTTTTCTTGTCGCGAATGCAGGTGGATTACTGACTCCTCTTGGAGATCCCCCATTATTTTTGGGCTTTCTACAAGGCATTGATTTCTTTTGGACCACAATACATTTGTGGAAAGAAATGCTAATTGCGTGTGCGTATCTTCTGGTGATATTTTTCATTATTGACGTTTACTATTGGCGCAAGCCGGGAGAATCTCATATTAAAGGGCATGATTTCATGCTGGATCTAGTGAGTGTGCGTCTTGATGGAAAGCGAAATTTTTTTTTGCTCGCGGCGGTGGTTGGTTTGGTACTGATGAGCGGTTTTTGGCACTCCTGTATTGTATTTAATTTATTTGGTACGTTGATCCAACTACAGAATCTAGTACGTGATGTTGGTTTAATCGTAATTACATTAATATCACTTTTCATTACACCGAAGACAGCGCGTAGGGGTAACAATTTCGATTGGGAGCCGATGAAGGAAGTAGCGAGGTTGTTCGCTGGTATTTTTTTAACTATTATTCCTGTTGCACAGATTTTACGAGAGGGTGAAGCAGGGGCGCTCGGGTGGATGATCCGTTTGCTGACGGATTCGAGTGGTTTACCGAACAATGCAATGTATTTTTGGGCAACAGGTTTGTTGTCGTCATTTCTTGATAACACACCAACCTATTTGGTATTTTTCAACACAATAGGAGGTGATGTTGACGCTCTGATGACGGTCAGTGCGGTCACATTGAAAGCAATTTCTGCTGGCGCGGTACTTATGGGAGCGAACACTTATATTGGTAATGCGCCAAACTTTATGATTAAAGTAATTGCCGAGCAGCATGGCATCAAGATGCCGAGTTTCTTCGGTTATATGTTGTGGTCGGGAGGAGTGCTATTGCCGTTATTTGCCATGATGACAATATTTTTTTTCTAGTCAAACTTAGTAAAGTTAATAAGTTTTTGCACTGCACTTACTATCTTCTCTGATGTGATTTTTAGCTATTCGATCCATAGATCACTCCGAGCGTGAAATGTATTAAGCCAATGTGGTTTGTTTACGGAAGGCATTGGCAAAAAAGCTTATGTGGGGGGTGTTCTGGTGTTCGTTGTGCTATGGGCACATGAAATACATTGTGTATTAAAACACACTTCTCTTGAGATAGGTTGAGTTGCAGGACTCTATGATTGCCAGTATATAGGTAAATTCAATCACAACGTAGCCTATGACGGTGAGTTTATGGACAGATACTTTACCTAATGAATTAGTTATATTTGACGTGTGACTGGTAGGCTAGTCCTTAGGGTGGCTGAAGGGAAAGGATAATTAGCAGTGGAAATGATATTGATAGCACTAGTTGCACTTAGTTTTTTGGTTACTCTTGTATTGGCGGCACGCCTTTGTAAGGGTCCTGGCGGCCGTATTTTTCTCGATGCGATTGTCAGTACTCGGGAGGATTTGCTTCGAGCATTGGAACGTATGGAACGTGGGTTGCGTGAGGAGTTTTATGATACAGCTCGTGCTGGGCGCAGTGAGCAAAATCAGCAGATGGCTCAATTTCAGCAGACATTAATGTCACAAATGACGAGCGTAGTGACTGTGCAAAACCAACAAATTGACAATTTCGCGAGGCAGCTTGCGAAACTCACGGAGACAAATGCTCAGCAGCTGGATGCCATGCGTTTGAGTTTTTTACAAAATGGACAGCAAATGCGTGAGGAACAGACCAAAGTCCTTCGTCAATTTGGTGAGGCACAGTGTCAGCAACTTACACAATTGAGTGAAGGCAACGAGCGACGTCTTACGGAAGTTCGATCTACAATTGAGAAGAAGCTCAAGGATATTGAAGTCGGTAATGCAGTAAAACTCGAGGAAATGCGCCGTACTGTAGATGAAAAACTGCATGCAACGCTTGAATACCGCTTAGGCGAATCATTTAAGTTGGTGTCGGCTAGGCTTGAGCAGGTGCATCGTGGCTTAGGCGAAATGCATACGTTGGCTGCGGGTGTGGGAGATCTCAAGCGGGTGCTAACTAATGTCAAGACGCGTGGTATCTGGGGTGAAGTTCAATTAGAAGCGTTGTTGGAGCAATTACTGACACGTGATCAATTTGCTAAGAACGTGGTGACAGTGCCAGGCAGTACCGAGCGTGTCGAATTTGCGATTGCGTTACCAGGAGTGAATGGTAAGGAAAGCTCACCTATATGGTTACCAATTGACGCGAAATTTCCTCGAGAAGACTATGAGCGTTTGCTTGATGCACAGGAACGCGCCGATGTTCGAGCTATCGAAGATGCATCGAAGGCGCTCGAAGCGAGGGTTCGTTTCGAGGCTCGTCAGATTGCTGAAAAGTATCTTGCACCTCCTAATACGACAGATTTTGCGTTATTGTTTCTGCCTACGGAAGGTCTTTACGCAGAAGTGCTCCGTCGCCCTGGCTTGTCTGATTTCTTACAACGTGATTTTCGTGTTACTTTGGCAGGCCCGACTACACTGACGGCATTATTAAATAGCTTGCAAATGGGTTTCCAGACATTGGCTATCGAGCGACGTTCTAGCGAAGTATGGCAAGTGCTGAGTGCAGTAAAAACTGAATTTACAAAGTTTGGAGATGTGCTGTCAAAAACGAAATTACAGTTGGAAAGTGTCACACGTTCTATCGATCAGGCTGAAGTCCGTACTCGGCAAATGGCTCGAAAACTTAAGACAGTTGAAGCTATGCCTGGAGAACAAGCTGCGGAGTTACTTAGTGTGGGTGAGCTTGCTGAGAAAGATTAGATAAGTTTTTTTATCTGGCAATTTTTGAAGGTGGGCAGTTTCCCCAACTGTCATAGTTGGATTCGTCTATTTATTTTCTTAGAAATTGATATCTTGGCTTGACTCAAATCTATCACGTCCTACTGATTGAAGGCTAAGATTGTCATTCCAAAAGAATTTTGTACGTATGTATTTTCCAAACAGAGCTTAGTATTGCTCTAGGAGCTGTATTCTTGTCATGTTGACGAATATTATTTGCTTTAGGATTTGTTTTGCTGACCTATTGGTCGTAAGGTAATAGGTTACTTCTGGTCGCGGAGGTCAGATAGTGTGATTTCGATACCACCGAAGCGTTCTGCGACCCAGTTGTATGCGTGGCAGGCTATCCATAGCAAAATAAAACCTAAGACTGCATTGAGAAGTAATGCACTAAACAAAGCGATGCCTGGTAATTCGCCATATCGTATGAACGTGGCTAGGAAAGCAAGCAATACTAGCGGAATGCTGAAGGTGAGGTAAATTAGCACCAAGGCTTTCGCTGTCTGGCCTGGGCTGATGTAAGTGATTTGTTTTTTCATATTGGACATTGGGGGATTTTAATTTCAATGGATTAGACTCAGATGAGAATTTCTGCACGTATAGCAATCATAGATGGGGTGTGTTAGACGAGTGCATGAAAAAAGACAATTGTGTGTCGGGAGTTTTACGAGAAAAAAATATCTTTTTTCGTTTTCTTTGTTACAAAGCAGTGGTTTGAGAGATGGTATTCAGGACATCTCTTTTTTCTTATCTAATAAGATCTTTGATGAATAGGCCGGAAGGTTTGTGACTTGTGACTATTGGTAGTGCTCAGGTAGCATTTTCGTGTTCAGAGATTGTGGGATAACACCTATTTATCTACGGTTCATGCACATTGCATGATCAGATGGAAGTGTGAGTGAGTGTGCTATGCTCCAAAAAACATTTTCCGTCCTTGGTTGAATTGCTTTTGGATGAAATCATAATTTACATATGAACTGTGCGTGCGAGTAGTGGCAAAGCACACTTCGTAGCATGAAAGATTCGATTATATTCGCTCGACGGATTGAATGTTAGAGGGCTAGTCTGTTAGGGAGATGAGATAGGGTGAGATTGAGCGTGCAGAGGTCTCTTCACCCAAATCTCTATAGCTTATTGATGATTTTTATTCTATCCTTGCGGTCCGTTTTTTGTGAGCACATATTGCGACTAGATTAGTGCAGTAATATGAAGATCAGATGTTCGCTAATTCCTCTTTATTGCATATAGGATATCTTGTATTTGTAAGAGTCGTCCTATGCTCCTGGTCGTGTGAGGAAATCTTCTGACAACGATGGGTGAAACGGTGCGCTCAGCGAGAATTGGACGGCATAAAATTTAGCCGTCCAATAGTCTCTGTTGGTACTGTTCATTAGCTTGGCATTATTCGGAGTGTGTCTCGATTTGCTCCATTTTTTGGATGTTCAGTTGCTTTACAACACGACGCTCACGTCGTGTGCGCGAGGTTTTTATGCTTTTTTGTAAGTTCTCAATCTGTGCGGCTTTCGCCTTACTGGGCTCTGTTTGTACAAAAACCAGCCCAGTGTTAGTTAACACTGATTGGAGAGATGTTTTTTGAACTGATGCTGATTCGATTTGTTTAATCGGTTTTGTTACGATCTGTGTCAATTGGCTAGTGTTTGGAACAGTTGTCAAACTAGGCGCTGTCTCCACGATGGTAGGTAGTTTAAGCGGGGCTATGGCTACGGTGCGGTCCACAGATTCTGTGAAGGTTTCGATTGAAGCATTATATGGCTCAACTTCTGTCGGGAGATTGACAGGCAGCTGGGAGAGGTTCGTTGGAGTGATTACTTGCTGGGGGGTAGCCGGCAATGAAAGGTTTACGACTTTTTCGCTTGCGTTTTCGATGTAGGCTTCGCCATTAAAGTTGTTTTGCATTTCACGATCACGGCGTCCACCACGACGGCCGCGACGACGGCCGCGACGACGATTTTCACTGTTTTCGATATCTTCAGTACGAAGATTTTGTTGTATCTTTTCTAAAGATGAGGACATGGTTCCGTCTTCTGTCACACTCGCAATTTCAGTGACAGTTGATTCGAATATAGTTTGCGGATCATCAACGGCAACTTTTTCCTGTGGGCGACGTTCACGACGTTCTTGCTGCTCACGACGATGGCTGCTACGATTACCACGTTCCCGTCCTTCACGAGGTTCTCGGGATTTTTCGGTTGTTCGTATTTCTACTTTGACAGAGGAGTGACGTTGCGATGCATCATGTTCCTGTGTCTGACAGGCTTCTTTGTTTTGACGCTCACCATGCAAATTATTGTGTTTTTCACGACCTTCTCGTGGTTCAATGGCGATCATGATATCCTCCTTCTTCACCCTATCTTCACGAGAGTCTCGTCGGGTGAGCTTTTTCCCCGAGTGTTGACGTACATGACTTTCCGTACAAGTGGCTGGTTTAGTTGAGATTTTAGTTGTGTCCTCGCTGCAGGATGCCGTTTCGATGTAGAGTAGGCGCTTGATCCAGTGAAAAAATTTGCCAGGGACTATGTATCGCGAAGTGATTTTTTTTGAATTTGAGCGACGTATCGGTGCCGCAGGCGCAGGTTTTACTGGTGTGATGCTTTTGACCGCAGCCTCTTGACGTGGTCTTATTTCTTCTTTCCATTTGCCGTGACTAATATCGTCCGCTGGAGTTCGGGAAACTTCTTCAGTGAGAGTATAACTTGCTATCGGATCCTCCAGGCGTGGATCTTCGAAACGAAGACGTTCGAGCTTGTAATGCGGCGTTTCAAGGTGTTTGTTGGGGATCATTAGTACGTTGACTTTAAAGCGCGCTTCAATTTTATTGATTTCTTGGCGTTTTTCATTGAGAAGGAATGCGGCGACTTCGAGCGGTACTTGTGTGTGAATTGCTGCTGTATGTTCCTTCAATGCTTCTTCCTGGATGATACGCAGGACCTGAAGCGCTGAGGATTCTGCATCGCGGATGTGACCTGTCCCATTACAGCGAGGGCAGGTGATATGTGTGCCTTCCGAAAGTGATGGACGCAGGCGCTGGCGAGATAGTTCCATTAGACCGAAACGTGAAATTTTACCCATCTGAACACGGGCACGGTCGTGCTTGAGTGCATCTTTGACACGTTGCTCAACTTCGCGCTGACTCTTGGTTGACTCCATATCGATGAAGTCGATTACAATTAGGCCACCAAGATCGCGTAGGCGGAGCTGACGAGTGACTTCGTCGGCAGCCTCCAGATTTGTACGTAGAGCAGTTTCTTCTATATCTAAGCCATTGGTGGCTCGCGCTGAGTTTACGTCGATAGAAACCAATGCTTCGGTATGGTCGATGACAATACTACCGCCTGATGGCAGAGGGACCTGACGGGAATAAGCTGTCTCAATCTGATGTTCAATCTGAAAACGTGAAAAAAGCGGAACATCGTCGCGGTACTGTTTCACACGGTTCAGGTGATCTGGCATGACTACCTGCATGAAATTACGTGCTTGTTCTGAAATTTCCTCAGTATCGATCAGGATTTCACCAATATCAGGTTGGAAATAGTCCCGGATAGCGCGGATCACGAGGCTCGATTCAAGATAAATTAAAGCTGAATCTCTTGGCAGCAAGATATGTTCGGCAGCGCTCTCTACCGCATGCCAAAGTTGAAGAAGATAGTTCAAATCCCACTGGAGCTCTTCCACTGAACGTCCAATACCGGCAGTTCTCGCGATAATGCTCATGCCTTCGGGTATTTTCAACCGGCCTATCGTCTCCCTTAATTCCTGGCGATCTTCACCTTCGATGCGACGTGATACCCCGCCTCCTCTTGGGTTGTTTGGCATCAGTACCAAATAACGACCGGCCAACGAGATAAAAGTTGTCAGCGCTGCGCCTTTGTTGCCACGTTCTTCCTTCTCTACTTGAACGATTAGCTCTTGACCTTCCAAAAGAGCATCCTGAATTCGTGCATTACGAAGATCGACACCCTTTTTAAAAAAGGCACGAGCGACTTCTTTAAATGAGAGAAAACCGTGCCTACCTTCACCGTAATTGACAAAGCAGGCCTCGAGAGAAGGTTCAATACGGGTAATAGTACCCTTATAAATATTGCCTTTTCGCTGTTCTCGACCAGCTGTTTCGATATCGATATCGACAAGTTTCTGTCCATCGACGATTGCTACGCGCAATTCTTCTTGTTGTGTGGCATTAAATAACATGCGTTTCATGAAAACGACTCCCACCCGCCGGAGCTCACAATATCGTGAATAAATCGTCGGGTATGTAATTACGCTGATTATTGAAAACGCATGGTTGGAGTCACCGGGTGAGAAGAATTGCCGAGTAGTCCAGCCTTTTCATGGCATAGGACATAAAGGCATCTGTAAAAATGTTCACACGGTTCGTGCCAAGAAGAGCAACACGATTGCCTACGTCGGTTCCTTGTGAATGATTGCAGATTCGCATTCTGAAACTCGAGAAGCACCATCGTTTTTTCTTCGGGCGTTTGCCAGCACGTGTCATTCTTGTGGCAACGCCTCAATGTTTGACTTTGAGCGTGAGTATTATTTACAAAGCGGCCAGCCTTCTGAAACTCTATAGGTTGTCCGCCAAATTCCATATCCAGTAACTCTATCCGCGGCACTCTAATACAACTGAATCGGCCTATGGGCTCGTTTCTTGCCGTCACTGATGTGCCATACGTCTATCTCTCTGCTCTTTTATATTCCGGGCGAGCAGCCGACCCAGGGTACAAGTAAAATAACGCTTTTGTACTTATACCGGCAAAGATGGGGATTGAGTTTCTTTGCTACCGCCAATCTTTGTTCCACAAATTATATTCATAATGAATGAGTTAGGCAAAAACCGAGAAGAATTATCTTCATTCGTAGCTGTACCTCAGGCGCGAATGCTGCAGATTGACGAAGGTTCTGCTGGTCAGCGAATTGATAATTTCTTGTTGCATGAGTTTAAAGGTGTACCAAAAAGCCATGTTTATCGCATCATGCGCAGTGGCGAAGTGCGTGTCAATAAAGGGCGTATAGATGCTACATATCGATTGATTTTGGGTGATATCGTGCGTGTTCCACCAGTTCGTATGCCGAAGCGTGATGCCCTTTTTGAGGTTCCGAAAGAAAAATTTCCTGTCCTATTTGAGGACGACTATATATTGGCAATTCACAAGCCATCCGGAGTAGCTGTGCATGGAGGCAGTGGAGTCTCATTTGGAGTAATAGAACAGTTGCGTCAATCGCTATCACATCTGAAATTTCTCGAGTTAGTACATCGTCTCGACAGAGAGACATCGGGTATCCTTTTATTGGCAAAAAAAAGGTCAGCTTTACTTGGCTTGCATGAACAGATCCGCAATAATAGACTGGATAAGAGGTATATTGCTTGCGTTGGAAGAGAATGGGTTGAACGTCAGTGTACTGTGAAGTTGCCTCTCTGTAAGTACATCACTGCCGGCGGAGAGCGTCGTGTTCGAGTGCAAAAAGACGGACAAGCCGCGCATACAGTATTTCGGCGAATAGAGTCTTTGCCACCTTATACTTTGCTGGAAGCAGAACTGAAAACCGGTCGCACACATCAGATTCGTGTGCATTTAGCGCATTTGGGCTCGCCGATTTTGGGCGATGATAAGTATGGTGATTTTTCCTTGAACAAAGTCTTAGCTAAACCAGGCCTAAAACCAGGCATTAAACGGATGTTTTTACACGCATGGCGATTGCGTTTTACACACCCTGTGTTGGGGAAATCGATTGCCTTGGAGGCTCCTTTGCCAGAGGATTGCGAACAATTTTTGAAACAACTTCGTGACACTTTGACTAATGCAAAGACCTGAATTTGAAATGATCGCCTTCGACTGGGACGGGACGTTGATGGATTCGACGCCTAGTATTCGCTGTATACAGGAAGTCTGTCGAGATTTTCATTTGCCGGTGCCGGCGTATGAATGTGCTGATCGTATAATTGGCTTTAGTCTGTACGATGCTTTGCAAATAGCTGTTCCAACACTCAATCGGATGTATTATTCACGTTTTTCGGAGCGTTATCGTTATCATCACTTAAGGAGCCGCAGTACTATTGTTCTATTTGAGGGTGTGCGTGAACTATTGGATGAGCTGCACACTCGAGGATGTTTTTTGACTGTAGCTACAGGAAAATCGCGCGTCGGCTTGAATCGTGCGCTTGAGGAAACTGGTCTGATGGGTTTATTTGATGCTACTCGCTGTGCCGACGAGACTTTTTCTAAGCCGCATCCTTCTATGCTTCAAGAGCTTGCATTGGAGTTGGGGCAGGATCTCAGTCGAACAGTGATGATTGGGGATACGACGGACGATTTACAGATGGCTAAAAATGCTGGTGCCGCGAGCGTTGGAGTATGCTATGGGGGAGCGTATTCACGAGAACAGTTGGAGGCTTTTTCGCCAAACTACATTGCCAGCAGTGTGTTTGAACTGTACGAATGGTTGTTGGAGCGTGCCTGATGATTGATATATCTGTAGTCCAAATTTGCCGCGGCGTTGATTTGGTCGATCGTGGACGTGGTGTGCGTTTTGAAATTGAGATTGATGGACACGTTACACCCGCTTTCGTGATTCGGTATGATGGTGCGGTTTTTGGCTACGTCAATCAGTGTGTACATATGTCGATGGAGTTAGATTGGCAGGAAGGTGAATTCTTCGAAAAAACAGGACAATATCTAATATGTGCAACCCACGGTGTAATATTCGAACCGAATACTGGTCGCTGTGTGACTGATTTATGCAGCGGCTCATGGCTACGCAAGCTAAATATTGTAGAGCGTGGCACAGGCGCTGATTCCGTTATTTTTTTTGTTCAGACTGATACTGGAACGTCTATAGACGTTCCAGTATCGTGTGATCATAGTTTGTCTTGATGTAATAAATTTTATTTATTGAACGGGAAGTGTGTTTTTCAGCGTATCGCGCACGTGCTTTTATTTTTGGTGTCGTCGTAGAATGCGCGATTTATGTTTTCACTGGAATTTATATGACTGACAATTTTCTGTCTGATGTCCTTCATCGCAAGTCTATGTCTGTTGGACTTGGGAGTGATCAGGGGACTCATGGGGAGATCGGATCTGCTGGGGAGACAAAGGCGTGGGAGCGTGAAATGCTCGAAAAAGTTTTGATGGAGAGTATCAAGGAACAGCGTCGAGCAAGACGCTGGAAAATTTTTTTCCGTTTTTTTGTATTTGCAATTATTGGTTTGATTGCGTGCTATGTGTTCGATTTTGGCGTTGGTAGTTCCACCGTTGTGGCGGGTAGTGGAAGGCATACTGCTCTTGTCTCGTTGAATGGTGAGATTGGCACAGAAGGGAAGGCCAGTGCAGAAAACATTAATAATGCTTTGGCTTCTGCTTTTGATGATGCGAAAGCTGCAGCGGTGATATTACGTATTAATAGCCCTGGGGGTAGTCCAGTCCAGGCTGGTATTATTTACGACGATATTATGCGCTTGCGGGTCAAATATCCAAAGAAGCCACTCTATGTTGTGGTAGAGGAGATCTGCACGTCAGGTGGATATTATGTTGCCTCCGCCGCAACTCGAATCTACGTTGATAAAGCAAGCCTTGTGGGTTCGATTGGTGTATTGATGGATGGTTTTGGTTTTACGGGGTTGATGGATAAATTGGGAGTCGAGCGTCGATTGCTGACGGCTGGTAAAAATAAGGGTTTCCTCGATCTTTTTTCACCTCAGTCAGATGGACAAAAAGTTCATGCTCAAAATATGTTGGATGAGATTCATCAACAGTTTATCGATGCAGTTAGGAAAGGCCGAGGGGATCGTCTAAAAGACAATCCGGAGATTTTTACAGGACTTTTCTGGACAGGACAGAAAAGTGTTGATCTCGGGCTGGCGGATGGTTTTGGAAGTGTGAGTAGTGTTGCGCGTGATATCGTCAAGGCGCCTCACTTAGTCGACTATACTGTGAAATATGGGTTTCCTGAGCTTATGGTTCGACGATTTTTGGCATTCGTCGGCACGTTTACTATGAATGCATTAATTGCCGAGCTTCCTTTTTTCAGTATGCGTTAGGTGTTTTCTGGAGGTACACCTATCGATTAATAGTACATCAATCGTATTTTGAAATGCCAAGCACTCTTCTTATGTCAATGTGTAAGCACTTATAAAAATGATTTTTTGGCTAGCGTATCGTGGGTGAGATAGATGACGTTGTTTTTTTCGCTCTTGGTAATTTAATACCCACATTCATTAGCATAGTAGTCAGCGTAATTAAAGGTAAGCCGATTAGCGCCGTTGGGTCATCGCTTTCGATTTTTTCCAATAGAATGATGCCCATCGCCTCTGACTTTAGGCCGCCAGCGCAATCGTACGGCATTTCTGCGTGAAGGTATGCATCCAGAATGCTTTCAGGTAAATCGCGAAACTTTACCACTGTAACTACATCTTTTACTTGTGAGAATTTTGTGCGTGCGTCCAATACACAGAGTGCCGAATGAAACTCAACTACTTGTGCTTGCATCATGCGTAATTGAGCCATTGCCGTTTCATGACTAATTGGCTTGCCAATTTGGTGATTATCTAGAGTGACGATCTGGTCCGAACCAATTACGATTGCATCGGGGTGTTTGAGGGCAACGAATTCTGCTTTTTGGCGAGCTAAACGCAACGAGGTATTAGTTGCCGATTCTCCAGTGAGAGGTGTTTCGTCGACGTTTGGTGTGCAAACTTCGAAGTCTAATTGTAGTCGACCCAGTAATTCACGACGGTACTGTGAACTAGAGGCAAGAACCAACGGTGGCGGATTGTTGCCTAAAGTGAGGGAGTAAGTTTGTTGCAACATCGTGTTTTTGTTGTTTGACGAAAAGAAAAAAATTACCTACAATCTTAGCCTCATTTTCTGTCTTCAACGGAAGAATACTACGAAAGAAGAGTAAAATGGTGTGAAATTTCCTGTATTTTTTGTGGTCTTAGGGAATAATTTTGCATTGTGCGTGTTCATTGATTTTCTAAGATGAAGAACATGAATCACGGATACATCATCGATTTGTTTGAGTTCGCACGGAATGGTCGTCTTGTTACAGGGGATGTGCATTTGATGGCGTTGTCCCGTATGTTGACTGCAGTTCCGGAAGATGTTGCAGAAGCTGAATTGGCATCGCAGGTTTTTCATTGGCGTATTGAAGGCTTTGAAAATCTTGTTCCACGGGTCAATAGCATGCCGCAGTCTGAACTTTTTCTTAAATTAGCGCTGAATGGCCCTATGTGGTTAGAGTGTCAACGATGTTTGATGCCATACCAAGAGTTTCTTACATCTGAGACAACATTTAAGATCGTAACTCACGAAGTGAAAGCTGATGATATTTCTCTAGTGGGCCAGGATAAATTCGAAGTGCTTGTTGGATCAAAGCAGTTCGATATGAAAATTTTGATTGAAGAAGAATTATTGCTTTCTATGCCCATAGTCCCCAAGCATTCTGTTTGTCCTGTTGTACATGCCAGCTTAGTTACAGGAAGTGATGGTTTGGTCGAGCCGTTGCCCCAAACTTCGAAAAAAAAGAGAGAAATATGCTCTCCGTTCTCGGTTTTGGCATCGTTGAAGCGACCGTTGGGTAAGCATGGAAAGTAGAGGGTAATATATTTACGTAAGTAGCACAGAATGCATTGGTCGACACCAAAATCGACACTGAACTGTGTTAGAATCCTAAAGCATTTTGAGGAGTTACAATGGCAGTTCAACAGAATAAGAAATCCCCATCAAAGAGGGGTATGCATCGTTCTCACGATTTTTTAACTGGGCCATCGACGGCTGTTGAGCCGACCTCGGGTGAGGTCCATCTGCGTCACCACATCTCGTTAAATGGTTTTTACCGTGGTCGAAAGGTTGTCAAAACGAAGAACGATTAATCGGTCCCCCCGCGAGTCGAATTCGCGTTTTCTCAAATCACTGTGGATACACGAATTGATCGACAAATTTTTCAAAAATGGCTGCAGTGATTCTGCTGCCATTTTTTTTCTCTCAATGTAAGACTCATCAAAAAACGGCGATACGCATGACTGTCACAATGACCATTGACTGCATGGGCGGTGATTATGGCCCATCGGTTACGGTGCCCGCTGCAGTTCTTTTTGTACAGTCCACCTACGATGTTTCGCTTTTGCTCGTGGGGAAGGAACCGGCTATCAACGAGCAGCTTATGAAGTTGCAAGTGACTTCCCATCCGCGTTTGTCTGTGATTAATGCAGACGAAGTGGTCACAATGGATGATTCTGTAGAGACTGCCTTGCGCAGGAAGAAAAATTCTTCGATGCGAATTGCGTTGAATCTTGTGAAAGAGGGGCGTGCGCAAGCTTGTATTTCTGCTGGAAATACAGGGGCACTTATGGCAGTTTCACGTTATGTTTTGAAAACTTTAGCTGGGATTGAGCGTCCTGCAATCGCTACGGTTTTTCCTAATCAGAAGAGCGGTTATACCACGATGCTTGATTTGGGTGCCAATGTTAATTGCCAAGCGACCCACTTGCTTCAATTTGCTGAGATGGGTCACGCGCTTGTAGGGGCTCTCGATGGCAAAGAATCACCGACTATTGGCTTGCTTAATATCGGAGAAGAAGTACTTAAGGGTAATGACGTTATTAAACATGCTGCTGAGTTACTGCGGGCGTCTACTCTCAACTTCTATGGCAATGTTGAAGGCAACGATATCTATAAGGGGACCACTGACATCGTCATCTGTGATGGTTTTGTCGGTAATGTGGCACTCAAAACTTCTGAAGGGTTGGCCCAGATGTTAGGTGACATGATAAAGGAAGAGTTTTATCGCGTTTGGTGGACAAAGTTCATAGCTATGCTTGCCATGCCAGTGTTGAAACGGTTCAAGCATCGTGTTGATCATCGTTGCTATAACGGAGCTGCTTTACTTGGGTTGAGGGGTTTGGTTATAAAAAGTCATGGTTCTGCTGATTCATTCGCATTTGAATGGGCTATTAAACGGGGTTATGATGCAGTTCGAAATGGCGTACTTGAACGCTTGTCTGCCGCTATGAATGAAAATCAAATGGATCTTGAAGGGGCAATTCCCCTGTCGAGCATTGCCCCGTTTTAACCATTGATATAATGACCCAGTCTGCGATGTATTCTCGTGTTATTGGTACTGGAAGTTATTTGCCGCTTTGTCGTGTTACTAATCAACAATTAGTTGATGAGTTGGCTAGGCGTGGTATTCAGACGAGCGACGAGTGGATCGTTTCTCGTACGGGCATTCGGGCGCGTCATTTTTCCGCCCCCGAGCAGACCAGTAGCGACATGGCACTCGAAGCGGCGTGCCGCGCTCTTGAAATGGCGAAGCTGAAGGCAAGCGAGATTGACTTGATCATCGTTGCCACGTCTACACCTGACTTTGTTTTTCCGAGTACTGCTTGTCTGGTGCAGTCGAAGCTTGGTATTAAGAATGGCGGCGCGGCGTTCGACATTCAGGCAGTGTGCTCTGGTTTTGTCTATGCATTCTCGATGGCGGATAATTTGATTCGTTCAGGGGTATACCGTAATGCACTTGTGATCGGTACGGAAGTGTTTTCTCGTCTCCTCGATTTCAATGACCGCACTACGTGTGTACTGTTCGGGGATGGTGCAGGTGCGATTGTTTTACAACAATCGAGGCAGCCTGGTGTGTTGTCGAGTGTATTACACGCTGATGGCAGTCATGCAAATATTCTCTGTGTTCCGGGCAATGTTCAGGGTGGTATGGTTGCAGGGCAGGCATTTCTCCAGATGGATGGTCAAGCGGTTTTTAAACTTGCTGTGAAGGTGCTTGAGAAAGTGGCGCATGAAGTGCTTGATAAAGCAGGAATTGATAGTTCATTGATCGATTGGTTGATTCCTCATCAAGCGAATCTACGAATCATGACAAGCACGGCGAAGAAGCTTGGTGTCTCAGATGAAAAGATGGTGATTACTGTAGATCAGCACGGAAATACCTCTGCAGCGTCAATTCCACTTGCACTGGATGTGGCTGTTCGGGATGGTCGTATTCATTCGGGTCATCGTGTGATGGTCCAGGGAGTAGGTGGGGGTTTTACATGGGGTGCTATTCTGTTCTGCATGTAAATTAGATAAGCGATTTTTTCTGGATGGGATTTTTATCATAGTATTTTACCATCTCAGTGCTTTTCAGAAGCCGATATAGAAGTAATCAACATGATATATGCTTTTGTTTTTCCTGGACAAGGTTCCCAAACAGTCGGTATGCTCGACTCCTTCGGAGATAACGATGCTGTGCGTGAGACGCTTGCCGAAGCTTCGGAGGCCATTGGGCAGGATTTGGAAAAATTGATCTCAATAGGGCCTGCCGAAGATCTGAATTTGACAATCAATACACAGCCTGCGATGTTGGCGGCGGCCTGTGCTATTTACCGTGCGTGGCTTGCAGAAGGTGGTGCTGCACCAGCATTCGTTGCCGGGCATAGTCTAGGCGAATATGCTGCGCTTGTCGCGTCTGGTGTTATTTCATTCAGGGATGCTGTGCCTTTAGTACGCTACCGTGCGCAAGCTATGCAAGATGCTGTATTAGTGGGACAGGGAGGAATGGCTGCCGTACTGGGGCTTGACGATGATGTTGTACGTCAAGTATGTTTGGTAGCATCAGCTGTTGGTCTTGTTGAGCCCGTTAATTTTAATGCACCAGCACAAGTGGTGATCGCTGGTGAGAGGGCTGGCGTGGATAGAGCCTGTGTATTGGCGAAACTTGCTGGCGCCAGGCGCGCACTCGTACTCCCGGTTTCTGCGCCATTTCATTCATCGTTGCTCAAACCGTCATCTGATTATTTGCGTGATTATCTTGCGAGACTAACGTTTACAACTCCGAAAATTCCGTTGATCAATAACGTGGATGTTGCGATTGAGACGGACGTTGACCGCATCAAGGACGCACTTGTGCGTCAAGCTGCATCCCCAGTCTTTTGGGCAGATAGTGTGCAGATGCTTGCAGCTAACGGCGTAACGCATGTGGTGGAATGCGGTCCAGGCAGAGTGTTGACTGGGCTCACCAAGCGTATCAATGGTGAACTTGTTGGCCTATCTATCAACGATCCAGTTTCGTTAACCGAAGCCATGACACTGCTAAAATAAAATCTCGGAGATATTGATGAGCAAGCAACTCGAAAACCAAATGGCGTTAGTCACTGGTGCTTCTCGAGGCATTGGTCGCGCTATTGTATTGGAATTGGCGCGGCAGGGTGCTTTTGTGATTGGAACGGCTACTAGTGATGTAGGCGCTGAAGGTATCAGTGCTTATCTTGCTGAAGCTAACTTGAGTGGTATTGGTATTGTGATGGATGTGACCGATGCTGAAGGTGTAGCTGCTGCAATCAAGAATCTAATATCAATCTACGGTAAGTTAGACATTTTGGTCAACAATGCCGGCATTACACGCGACAATTTGGTGATGCGTATGAAGGACGATGAATGGGATGACGTCATTGACACTAATCTTAAGGCTGTTTTCCGTTTGTCGCGCGCTGGGTTGAAATTGATGATGAAGACGCGTTATGGCCGCATTATCAATATTACATCGGTTGTTGGAGCGGTAGGAAATCCTGGACAAGCTAACTATGCGGGAGCTAAGGCGGGTGTTTCAGGTATGGCGCGTGCGTTGGCGCGTGAGATCGGTAGTCGAAATATTACTGTTAACTGTGTGTCGCCGGGCTTTATCGATACAGACATGACAAAAGTACTGGGGGACACTCAGCATGAGGTATTGAAGCAACAAATTCCGCTTGGCCGTCTGGGGAAACCTGAGGAGGTTGCCTATGCTGTCGGATTCCTCGCGTCGTCACAGGCTTCTTATATTACTGGCGTCACCTTACACGTGAATGGTGGAATGTTTATGGGTTAATTCAAATTTAAGTACGTTATTAAATTTTTAATAATTTTTTGTGTGGTCATGTAGTTTTTTGTGAGCTGGCTTTGTCTGTTAAACCTGTTAAAATGCGCGCATTTCTCTGAATTAATTACCCGGAGGGTCGCATGGATAACATTGAGCAACGCGTCAAGAAGATCGTCGCCGAACAACTCGGCGTTGCAGAAGCAGAAATCAAGAACGAGTCTTCGTTCGTGAACGATCTTGGCGCTGACTCGCTCGATACCGTTGAGCTGGTGATGGCACTGGAAGAAGAGTTCGGGATGGAAATTCCGGACGAAGAGGCTGAAAAGATCACAACAGTGCAGCAAGCAGTTGATTATGCAACTGCTAATGTCAAAGCATAAACTGGTTCGGTGACTTCGTCGCCGGCCGAGGTATCGATAACCCGCAAGCCTGTTAGCTTCAGTGAGCGTAGGGTGGGTATCCTGCCGCTTTTGTGGCTTTTTGATTGTATGAAGCAGCAGAAAAACAAGAGGGAGTATCGTGAGCCGTCGCCGAGTTGTCATTACTGGCCTGGGATTGATTTCACCTGTTGGCAACACTGTTGCAGATGGGTGGTCCAATATTATTGCTGGTCATTCAGGCATCGCTAATATTACGAAGTTCAATGCCGCGAGTTTTCCTGTGCGTTTTGCCGGTGAAGTCAAAGGTTTTGATGTGACGAAATATCTGTCCGTCAAGGATACGCGTCGCATGGATACCTTTATACACTACGGCCTTGCTGCAGGCATTCAGGCTATGGAAGATAGCGGTTTGGAAATCACGGAGGCGAATTCTGAACGGATAGGTGTGATTGTTGGCTCTGGCATTGGTGGTCTGCCGATGATAGAGCAAACACAAACTGATTTGATTAACGGCGGGCCACGTAAAATTTCCCCTTTCTTTGTGCCTGGCTCGATCATTAATATGATCTCCGGGCACTTGTCGATTAAGTACGGTATGAAAGGCCCTAATTTAGCGCTTGTTACCGCTTGTACCACGGGATTGCATTGTATTGGCCAGGCAGCAAGAATAATTCAATACGGCGATGCAGATGCGATGCTAGCAGGGGGTGCTGAGTCGACGGTGTCACCTCTCGGGATTGGTGGATTTGGTGCCATGCGGGCTCTTTCGACACGTAATGATGATCCCATGACGGCTAGCCGTCCTTGGGATAAAGACCGTGATGGTTTTGTGCTTGGTGAAGGTGCTGGCGTAATGATGATTGAGGAATACGAGCATGCAAAGAAGCGTGGTGCAAATATTTACGCTGAATTGATCGGATTTAGTATGAGTGCTGATGCATATCACATGACTGCGCCGTGCGAAGATGGAGATGGTGGACTACGTTCGATGCGTGCTGCATTGCGTGATGCTGGTTTGAGTGCTGATTCTGTGCACTACGTCAATGCACATGGAACATCGACTCCGTTAGGAGATGTCGCAGAAACTCTCGCTGTCAAGCGTTTGATGGGAAGCTTAAAAAAACAGGTAGTTGTTAATTCGACAAAATCGATGACGGGCCACTTACTCGGTGGTGCTGGTGGTTTGGAGTCTGTTTTTACAGTGCTTGCTGTCCATCATCAAATTTCGCCTCCAACCATTAATATCTTCAATCAAGATCCGAATTGTGATTTGGACTACTGTGCCAATGTAGCCAGAGATATGAAGATTGATGTTGCATTGAAGAACTCTTTCGGGTTTGGTGGCACTAACGGTACTCTCGTTTTTAAGCATATCTAACACATAGTGAGTGCCTGTTTGATTTTTATGCTTTCTTAATAATTTTAATGTTGTTGTGAATGGTATTTTTCATCCATATGACTTATCGTTTTTTGTAGATGCGGCGATTGTTGTGGAATTTGATAATCCTTTTTTTCTGCTGGATGGTCTTTACACTGGAAGTTTTTACAGACTCGAGACTTTATGTGTTATCTATAATACAGGTTTACTATTGTAAAAATTTTACAACTCTGCGCATCATAGGCGGTCGATTGTCGTTTGGTATAGATGGCGATATGATGATGTTATTCCAATAATTAATGTTTTGTTGTCATGTCGTGACTGGAAAAGAATTTCTCCAAGGAATGGAGATCTCACGCCCTTAATGAATAGAAGAACGTAGGGGTGATCTGGCTTCATCATATGGGAGTGATTGCTGCATCATTATCAATGTGTATGTTGCTGATGGGGTGAAAAGTATTTTCATCACACTTACCAAGCGTTGCGCTTTGCCATTTAATCTTAAAAATATAAGCACGGTCGCGATCATCAGGGAAAGCGATGTGATTTTGACTGTTTATTCAAACTTTACAAACTTTATGTTGCCATAAATCTGGGAATGTTCTGGATTGATCAATGTGCATGGTTTCATTGTTGTGTTCGTCAGGGGAATCATTGTGAATATTTATGATTCACCGATTTTTCAAAGAGCTCGAAGTATATGGGTGTGAAGTATTGTTGAGTCTAGGTGATACCGAGATTACGTCGGCCAAGTAGTTAAAGGAGATTGTTAAAGCACTTGATGGAAACTACGTAGTGGAATCCTTTTGCGCTGTAGCGGTATTATTCAGTTTGATCTGCTGCATTCGTGAGTGTCATGAGCGAAATAATTTCTACCAAGCGAGAAAATGAATGTATCAATGGTCGTTGCTGATGCTATATCTTCCCCCTGGAATCTTATTTTTTGATGCTTACTGTCGCTTATTAAAACCATTAAGCTTGCTATTTTTTATGAATGTTCAGTTCTACTGTCAACAGATTCCTTGATGTATTTTCTTTCAGCTAAAATTTGGCTGATTTTTTGTGGTTGCCTGATTAAGCTAAATTATTCAGTGCTGCTTTATTTTATTTTTGCTTTATGGATCATATTCGTAATTTTTCGATCATCGCTCATATTGATCATGGAAAATCAACCCTGGCTGATCGCATTATCCAGTTGAGCGGTGGTTTGTCCGGGCGGGAAATGGAAGCCCGAGTGCTTGATTCGATGGATCTTGAGCGTGAGCGAGGGATCACGATCAAAGCACAAACAGCAGCGCTGCAATATAAGGCATGTGATGGTGTTGTTTATCAATTGAATTTAATCGATACACCAGGACATGTGGACTTCTCGTATGAAGTTAGCCGCTCGTTGTCCGCATGTGAAGGGGCATTACTTGTTGTTGATGCTACACAAGGTGTTGAAGCACAGACTGTTGCGAATTGCTATACAGCGATTGAGCTCGGTGTAGAAGTGGTGCCGGTACTCAATAAGATTGACCTACCATCATCGAATCCTGAGAGAGCGATTCAGGAAATTGAAGATGTGATTGGTATAGACGCTACTGATGCTATGCGTTGCTCAGCAAAGACAGGCGATGGAGTAATCGATGTACTTGAGGCTCTGATTAATAAAGTGCCGCCACCTAAAGGCAATCCGGAAGCCCTGTTGCAGGCGCTGATTATCGATTCCTGGTTCGATAACTACGTAGGTGTAGTGATGCTTGTTCGCATCATCAACGGTACGATTAAGCCAAAGGAAAAGATTCAGTTGATGGCAACTGGTGCAGCCTATTTAGTTGAGCAAGTCGGTGTATTTACACCAAAATCTCAATGTCGAAAATCCTTGTCGGCGGGAGAAGTGGGTTTCATTGTTTCCGGTATAAAAGAATTGAGTGCGGCTAAGGTGGGAGATACTGTGACGCATTCTCTTACCACGACAACGCGGCCAGCACAAGAACCTCTTCCCGGTTTTAAGGAAGTGAAGCCGCAGGTGTTCGCTGGTTTGTATCCAATTGAATCCAATCAGTATGGCATTTTGCGCGAATCTTTAGAAAAGCTTCATCTCAACGATGCAGCTTTAAAGTATGAGCCAGAAGTTTCAGAAGCACTAGGTTTTGGTTTTCGTTGTGGTTTTCTTGGTCTGTTGCACATGGAAATTGTGCAAGAGCGTCTTGAACGCGAATTTGATATGAACCTCATCACCACCGCTCCCACAGTGGTCTATGAGGTTGCAAGGCGTGACGGTACGACGGTTATCGTGGAAAATCCATCAAAGATGCCAGATCCATGGGATATTGACGCGGTACTAGAGCCAATTGTCACTGTGAATTTATATATGCCTCAGGAGTATGTGGGATCAGTTATCGGATTGTGTATGGAGAAGCGTGGCGTGCAAATTAATATGAGTTATCACGGTCGCCAGGTGCAGCTGACCTATGAAATGCCCATGGCTGAAATTGTACTCGATTTCTTCGATCGCTTGAAATCCGTATCGCGTGGTTATGCTTCCATGGACTACGAGTTTAAGGAGTATCGTGTCGCAGACGTTGTGAAAGTTGATATGTTGATTAACAGTGAGAAAGTCGATGCTCTGTCAATCGTTGTGCATCGATCGGTTAGCCAGCAGCGCGGACGTCAGATAGCTGCTAGGATGCGTGAGATCATTCCGCGTCAGATGTA
This sequence comes from Candidatus Pandoraea novymonadis, assembly GCF_003004665.1. Classification (GTDB taxonomy): domain Bacteria; phylum Pseudomonadota; class Gammaproteobacteria; order Burkholderiales; family Burkholderiaceae; genus Pandoraea; species Pandoraea novymonadis. The sequence goes on along the minus strand of NZ_MUHY01000003.1, from coordinate 35,942 downwards.
CGATGTGGCAATTCAAGCAGCAATCGGTGCCAATATTATTGCACGTGAAAACATCAAGGCATTGCGGAAGAATGTGCTGGCCAAGTGTTATGGTGGTGATATCTCTCGTAAGAAAAAGTTGCTCGAAAAGCAAAAAGAAGGTAAGAAGCGTATGAAACAAGTGGGTTCAGTTGAGATCCCGCAGGAAGCTTTTCTTGCCATTTTGCAAGTGGAAGATGACTAATAGTAGGCTTTAAATAAAAGCGGATAGAAGATTTGCGAATGAATTTTACCCTGATTCTCTTCATTCTAGTGATCGTGACAGGCGTAGCCTGGGTAACGGAAAAATTGTTATTGCAACCGAAACGCTTCCGTGCTGCTCGCGCGGCTTTGGTTGATTTTGATCAACAGCAGATTTCGACGGCAGTATCTGGAACCGATAGTGTTCCGTTGCCAGATGAGGTTATGCAGGCTCGAGACAAAGTACAAAACGATCTTTTGCGCGAACCTTGGTGGATCGAATATTCCGCCAGTTTTTTTCCAGTAATCTTTATGGTATTCATTCTGCGCTCTTTTGTTGTCGAACCGTTTAAGATTCCATCGAGCTCTATGGGGCCGACATTGCTTCCTGGTGATTTTATTCTTGTGAATAAGTATCAGTACGGCATTCGTTTACCAGTGATCAACAAAAAGATATTTGATATTGGTGATCCTAAGCGCGGTGACGTAATGGTTTTCCGTTACTCGAAAGATGAATCGATAGATTACATTAAGCGAGTGGTGGGTTTGCCAGGTGATGTTATTGCATACCAGAGTAAACACTTGACGATCAATGGCAAGTCAGTGCCAGAAATTCCCGTATCTGACTACTTTGATACTGAGCACATTGCTTATTTCAAGCAGTACGAAGAAGAGATTGGTGCGGTAAAGCATCGTATTCTTAAAGATCCGAATATGCCGTCTTATATCCTAAATACTGAAGATTTCCCATTTCGTGAGAATTGTACTTATAACAAGGAGGGTGTCATCTGTAATGTACCACTTGGTTATTACTTTATGATGGGGGACAATCGTGATAATAGTGCGGACAGTCGTTATTGGGGGTTTGTGCCCGATAAGAATATTGTTGGCCGTGCATTCTTCATTTGGATGAATTTTTTGGATTTAAAGCGTTTGGGTGTCTTACATTGACGTTTAATGAACGCAAGTTACTGCACTCGTGCGGGGTTTCGAAATATTTATGAATCTTAATAATTCAATATATTTTTGAGTTAGAGTGATTTTTTATGTAGGCATCTTAGGAAACAATGAAATGTTGGCGTACTGTCTGATAGGTAAATCGTTGCTAGATGATTACCTATTCTCCTTGTGAAGACTTTCCTTGATGTATATTTAAAAAGTTTGTTCTTGGCTATGTTTCACACTGGAGCCAGACCCATTACTCTATACTTACTGCATGTCTCAAGTTCTTAATTTGCTGGAAGAACGCCTCCAGTATCATTTTCATGATGCGGAATTGTTGTCCCAAGCACTAACACATCGCAGTCACAGTGCCATGAACAATGAACGTATGGAGTTCCTTGGAGACTCTATCCTGAACTTTGCAGTGGCAATCTTCCTATTTCGTCGCTACCCAAAACTCGACGAGGGTGATCTTTCGCGTGTACGAGCTAATCTTGTCAAACAGCAATCCTTGTGCGAGATTGCACAAATACTTGGGCTTTCCGATTTCCTACGGCTTGGCGAAGGTGAGCTCAAAAGTGGTGGTTTCCGTCGACCTTCGATTCTTGCTGATGCACTTGAGGCATTGTTTGGCGCTGTGTGTCTCGATGGTGGTTTCGATGCGGCTTATGCTCTCATCGAGAGACTTTATGTTGGAGTGCTGGATCGTGTGGATCTCAAAACCTTGGGAAAGGATGCGAAGACCCTATTGCAAGAGTATTTACAGGGATACAAGATTGCATTACCGCAATATTCGGTGATTGCGATACATGGGACTGCCCATAATCAGCAATTTGAGGTGGAGTGTATCGTGCCTAAGCTCAATGTGAAGGTGGACGGATCCGGCCCAAGTCGCCGTGCGGCTGAACAGGTGGCAGCGAAGAAAGCGATTGAAGCAGCAGAGAAAACATTGGCACTTACGTATCCTAAGGCTGAGCGAAAAAAAGAGTGTGTCGCGAAAGTACGTTAACATCTTCGATAGATTTGGATTCGATGCCTCACTGAGCCCCGTGGATTCATGATGAGTGCAAGGAGTTTTAAATGATGGCATGGTAGCTGTGTCTTTTACCATAGAGATTCTCAATGCTGTAATTCTTATTAAGGACACGTTGTACTACTACTGGCCAACGCTTCAAGTGTTGAGTTTGGATATTGTTGATTCCTATTGCGCTGATTCAGCTGCTTTTGTACCTAAAGAAAGAGACTGACATGAATGAAATCTCAGATTTTCGCTGCGGTACGTTGGCGATTGTCGGGCGTCCCAACGTGGGCAAATCAACGTTGCTGAATGCATTGGTTGGCCAGAAAATTAGCATTACGTCACGTAAGGTACAGACGACGCGGCATTGTATTATCGGTATACGCACTACTGATGATGCACAATTCGTATTTATTGATACTCCTGGTTTCCAAACTCGGCATACTACGCCCTTGAATCGCTCACTCAATCGTGCAGTGACATCAACCCTTTCGGGTGTTGATGTTGTGGTGTTTGTAATTGAAGCAGGTAAATTTGGCGTAGACGACGAGAGGGTACTTAAATTATTGCCAAATAATGTTTCAATTATTCTCTTGCTCAATAAGATGGATCGTATCTATGACAAGCGTAGCTTTTTTGCTTTCCTGCAAAAAATGAGCGAATTGCGTGATTTTCGGGAGGTTATTCCTATGTTTGCGAAACGTCAGGATTACATTGAGCGTTTGCTGGTGAGTTTGCGTCCATATCTTTTAGAAGGGAAACCGATGTATGGTGTAGATGACCTTACCGATCGTAGTGAGCGTTTTTTGGCTGCCGAAATTTTGCGGGAGAAGATTTTTCGTTCGATGGGTGATGAGCTGCCTTATACCAGTACGGTTATCATTGATAGGTTTGAGCAGGAAGGCAAGCTGCGTCGTATTTTTGCAACTATTTTGGTCAATCGTGATAGTCATAAAGTCATAATCATTGGTGCGAAGGGGGTAAAGCTTAAGAAGATCAGCACCGAAGCCCGACTCGATATGGTGAAGCTATTCGATGGACCGGTATATCTCGAAGTCTTTATTAAGGTCAAGAGCGGTTGGGCAGATAACGAGACAAGTTTACGAACGTATGGCTATGAATGACATTGATGCCGATGGTGCCGCAGTTGCTTCTCATGTTAGCGTTAGTGTCGTACCTGATTTGTTGGAAAAAAGAGAACTAAAGTCAACTGTTCCTCGAGGTTCATCACGTCGGACAGTGCATCTAAACACACGCGTGTTAGAGCAGCCTGCATTTGTGCTGCATAGCTATCCATATCGTGAAACTAGTTTAATTATTGATGTACTTACCCGTGATTATGGGAGGTTGGCTCTAATCGCAAAAGGCGCAAAGCGTCCACATTCTGCTTTGCGTGGTGTGCTGCAGAAGTTCCAGCCGTTTGCTTTAGCATGGAGCGGTAAAGCTGAACTTCGGACACTCATTAAAGCCGAGTGGGTTGGTGGTTTACGGCCACTTGAAGGTGATGCGTTGTTATCGGGTTTTTATCTGAATGAGCTGATCGTTAGGTTCTGTGCCCGTGAAGATTCCCATGAAAAACTTTTCAACCGTTATCTTGCGACACTGCATCATTTGGCGCAAGATGAGTCACCTGGCATTATTTTACGTGTATTTGAGCGCGTGTTACTGTGTGAGACTGGCTATGCTGTCGCATTCGATCGATGCGTTCAGACGGGCTCACGTGTATTACCGGAACGGCATTATGTGTTTGATCCAGAATGTGGTGTTCGGCCGACGTATGGTGATGAGCCTGTGGAGTGGCCCATTGTTACAGGACAAACGCTCATCGATATTCAACAGGATGACTACTCGCGAGTGAAGACTGTGCAACAATGCAAATCCTTAATGAGATTTTTGCTTAATTATCATTTGGGTGGAGTACCGTTGAACACGCGAAAAATCCTACTAGATCTTCAAAAATTCTAATTTTATGAATCTTTTCCATCATTCTTCTGGCATCAATTTGGGTGTGAATATCGATCATGTCGCAACCTTGCGGAATGCACGTGGTACTGTTTATCCTGATCCCATTCAAGCTGCGTTGCTCGCTGAAATGGCAGGTGCTGACTTCATTACGTTGCACTTACGGGAGGATCGTCGTCATATTAAGGATGTTGATGTGATTAATCTGCGCACTCGACTGGTCACCCGAATGAATCTAGAGTGTGCAGTCACGGAAGAGATGTTGAGTATCGCTTGCCAAGTAAAGCCGCAAGACGTTTGCCTTGTGCCGGAGAAGCGTGAAGAATTGACTACTGAGGGAGGGCTCGACATTCTGGGATTGTACGACAGTGTTGCTGCTGCGGTTGAACGACTGACAGCAGTTGACAGTCGTGTTTCATTATTCATTGATCCTGATGAAGTATCTATTCGTGCGGCTGCTCGTATAGGTGTACCGGTGATTGAGCTGCATACCGGTCGTTATGCTGCAGCGCATGATGAAGAAATGCGGCAACTAGAATTATTACGTATTGAGCGTAGCGTATTACTGGGACTATCGCTTGGACTCAAGGTGAATGCGGGACATGGGTTACATTATCAGAATGTAGAGGCGATCGCAGCGATCCAGGGGATTACTGAGCTGAATATCGGTCATGCGATTGTTGCGCACGCTATCTTTTGTGGTTGGGAAAACGCCGTACGTGAGATGAAGGCAATTATTATTGGTAGCAGATTGTCGGCGAGGCACTGATTAAGATGATCACTGTGTTTTTCAAAAAAAACATGTCTTAATATGATCTACGGAATTGGTACGGATATTCTGGATATAAGGCGAATCGTTCGTGTGATGGAGCTCACGAAAGGTCGTTTCGCTACGCGTGTACTTGGTCCTGATGAATTGAAGATTTATCATGAGCGTAATGCATGCTCGGTGATGCGTGGACTTGCTTATATATCGACGCGTTTTGCGGCTAAAGAGGCCGTATCCAAGGCGATTGGTCTTGGTATGCACATGCCGATGACGTGGCGTTCGATGCAAACGTTGAATGAGCCATCCGGTCGACCACTGGCAATTGTTTCTGGTGTGTTGGCTGATTGGCTGGCAGCTCGTGATCTTGTGGTCGATATTACGATTACAGATGAGAAAAACTATGCAGTCGCGTTTGCGATCGCTTCGATCACCTCCCCTGAGAGGATTGGTCGAAAATAATCAAATGCAAACTGGGTCCCGTGATGCTTTATATTAGTGCTACTAACACTTGGCCAGTATGAAATAGCCACCCACAAAATATTAATTGCAGACTAAGGTGTTAGTACGGTTCTGTATTAGATCAATTTTGAAGATTGATCTAATCTCTTTACGTTGAAAAAGAATATTTACCCCGTAATAAAAAAAGAAAAATATTGTGTTTACGATGAAACACTGTGCGCAGCAATTCCGTATATTGTGCATTTGAGTTCCACACCCGTGCGGGATTCCGATTACGGTGTATCAGAGGTGATGGCGAGCGTACGTTCGATCGCCATATGTATCTCGTTTAGCTATAGCTGTTAGTATGTGCGGTACTGCGATTGATTTTGACAAGGACCTCCCTTAGCCAAGATTTCGTGGCGAGTGATTCACATCAGAGATTTTGACCGACCAGTATGCGTTTGATTGTATCCCGTCCCTCTCTGTACTGACGCGATGCCTTGGGCTTTTTATTCGCAACGTCGACTTAACTCTAGTCTAGAAAAAATGGGATGGAAATAAATAAATCCCAATATTTTTCTTGAGGGGGTGACTATTGCTAAGAACTGGTCAGTATTCGCTGTTCGCTTACTTCGCACCTTATGTACTTTGCACTTATCTCTAAAAAGTAGTTTGTAGTTACTCGGATCATCTTAGTGATTATATAAGTTGCGTATTTTAATAACATTTACCGATGAGAGTGTTAAGCACTCAAAACTGTAATAGCGATCTTGGTGGGGAAAGTTTATCTTAATTAGGAAATTTTGGTGAGATAAGACAACCTGTTATTGGTGGAATCTGATAAATATTTCTAACTATGTCATTCATATACGCAGACTCGCATCGGCTAGGAGGGCACTGGCGCGGTCGGTAGACTCCCACGAGAATTCAAACTCTTCACGACCGAAGTGGCCGTAGGCAGCGGATTTTTCGTAAATGGGGCGCAGGAGGTTGAGCATGTGGATAATGCCCTTCGGACGCAGGTCGAAATGCTTCTCGACCAATTGCGTGATTTTGGTGTCACTGATTTTTCCAGTGCCGAAGCTATTGACCATCACTGATGTAGGACGGGCCACCCCAATGGCATAGGATACTTGGATCAAGCACTTCGAAGCGAGTCCAGCAGCGACGATGTTTTTCGCCACGTAACGGCTGGCGTAGGCGGCTGACCGATCTACCTTCGAAGGATCCTTCCCAGAGAATGCACCCCCGCCGTGTGGCGCAGCACCGCCATAAGTGTCGACGATAATTTTACGACCGGTCAAACCAGCGTCCCCTTGCGGACCACCGATGACGAAACGGCCTGTTGGATTGACCAGAAATTTGATATCGCCTTTGACTAAATTTTTTGGTAAGACCGGTTTGATGATTTCCTCGATTACGGCTTCACGCAATGTCTTGAGTGAGACATCTGGATAATGCTGTGTCGATAGTACGATGGTATCAATGCTGTACGGTTGTTCGTTAACATAGCGAATAGTAACCTGGGATTTCGCATCTGGGCGTAACCATTTTAGACGTCCGTCACGTCTAACCTGAGACTGTCGTTCTACTAAACGGTGTGCCAGGTGGATTGGAAGTGGCATAAGTTCGGGTGTTTCATCACATGCGTAACCAAACATTAATCCTTGATCACCGGCTCCTTGGTCAAAATTATCATCCTGTGCAGAGTCAACGCCTTGTGCGATGTCAGGCGACTGGCGATCGTAAGCGACCAGGACCGCACAACCTTTATAGTCGATACCGTAGTCCGTATTGTTATAACCAATGCGGCGGATTGTTTCACGCGCAATCTGCTGATAGTCGACAGTAGCGGTGGTGGTGATTTCGCCTGCGAGTACCACTAAACCTGTGTTGCATAATGTTTCAGCGGCGACACGGGCGTATTTATCCTTGGATAGGATCGCGTCGAGTACGGCGTCAGAAATTTGATCTGCCACTTTGTCCGGATGGCCCTCGGAAACAGATTCAGAGGTAAATAAATAATTGTTTGCCACTTCGAATTCCTCAAATGATGAAAGTGAAGTCACGTGGCCGTCATCGGAGTGTGAAGCGGCGACGATTTAGCGGAAAAATAGGCTTTCAAGTAAAAAATAAACTTTCGCAGCCTTAATGAAGGACATCGCCCCGCAATTTGTCATTTAACTCGGCGATGTCGGTTATTATATCTCATTGTGGTACATGGCAATAGTCTCTTAACCAGTAGTGTTTGATTCCCATATTCCTCTATTCTAAGTATATAAGGAAAAATTTGATGCCAACCAAAAAAACTATTGTCCATTACTGCATGTATTTTTTACGGGGGCTGAATTTATTACCTTATAGTTGGATCGCACGTTTTGGAGTAGGTTTAGGGTACTTACTTTATATAATTCCTAGTCAACGGCGCCGTGTTGTTCATGCTAATTTACGCTTGTGCTTTCCTGATTGGGATGAGGCCACACGAGAGCGAGTTGCCTGTGCAGCATTTGTTCATGCTATTCGTAGTTATGTTGAACGTAGTGTGCAATGGTTTGCGAGTGCGAATAAGCTAACTCGGTTAATTGAGGTTGATTCAGTGGTAGATCTGAGTGATCCGAATTTGCCCCCGACTATTTTTTTAGGTTTTCACTTTGTTGCCATTGAAGCAGGCTCACTTTTTTTGAATTACTCGTTGAAACGCCCTTGTGTTTCACTTTATACCCCGATGTCGAATGTGGCTTGTGATATTACGGCAAAGCGCCAGCGGGCGCGTTTCGATGCGGAAATGATTCCACGTGCCGACAGCGCTCGTGATGTACTGCGTGCTTTGAAAAAGCGTAAACCGGTGATGCTCGCAGCAGATATGGATTATGGTGTGCGCAACTCCACGTTTGTATCATTTTTCGGGGTGCAGACGTGTACTTTGACGGCGATTTCACGATTAGCAAAAGCGGGTCGTGCTCAAGTGGTGCCATTCATTACTGAGGTATTGTCGGGCTACCGAGGGTATCGGATCAAAATTTTCCCGGCCTGGACGAATTATCCGACAGGGGATGCAACAGCCGATGCGCGTTTTATGATGATTTTTCTTGAACAGCAAATTCTGAAAATGCCGGAGCAGTACTACTGGATGCATAGACGTTTCAAAACTCGACCAGCAGGTGAGCCGGGAGTATATTGAACGGGGTATCTTTTGCATTTCACTTACTTGTTGAGTCTGACATCTCTGGGGATTAATGCATGACTAACTCTATTATAGTAGCATCATGAAGCTCAAATTCACGAAGATGCATGGGACGGGCAATGATTTTGTCGTAATTAATGGCATCCATCAGACCATCAATTTTTCTTCTGAGCAATGGCGAGCGCTTGCCGATCGGCATTTTGGTATTGGTGCGGATCAGCTATTGTTAGTTGAGAGCTCAAAACTTGATGATGTTGATTTCCGCTATCGCATTTTCAATGCTGATGGCACTGAGGTCGAGCATTGTGGCAATGGAGCTCGCTGTTTCCTGAAATTTGTTCGTGAAAGAGGGTTAACCAATAAATGCTCGGTACGTGTACAAGTGCAGCAAGGTGTGATCATTCTTACGATGCGTGAAGATGGTCAGGTTAACGTCGATATGGGGGTGCCGAAGCTCACGCCATCAGAAATTCCTTTCGATGCCAGCGATTTGACTGGTCGGCAGGAAGGTGCTGATACTTTATGGCCCCTGGTAATCAGGGATAAGACCGTGTGGGTTTCTGTTGTATCGATGGGTAACCCTCACGCGGTGCAGGTGGTCGAAAATATTGATACCGAGCCGGTCGAATTTGATGGGCCGTTGATAGAGGGTCATTTGCGTTTTCAGAAAGGTGTGAATGCTGGATTTTTGGAGATTGTTGATTATCATCGTGCTCGCTTGCGAGTCCATGAACGTGGCGTAGGAGAGACACTTGCGTGTGGTACAGGCGCTTGTGCAGCCGCAGTCGCGGGGATTCGTAGAGGTTTACTGATGACGCCTGTGACTATTGAAATGTATGGAGGTGCATTAGTCATCGATTGGGATGGTGGACAGGGTGCTGTTGTCATGAGAGGTCCGGCCGTCACGGTTTTTGAAGGTGAAATTGATCTTGCTGATGTTGAACGACAGTATGCATGCAGTGCGTAATACTTTAACTCATGCATTTTCTGTTCCTATTGGATGGGTATGTAATGAAATAACGGATCAGAATGGATATCCTATAGATATTGATCAACGAACGAAACGGTATCCTGAATTTTTCAGTTTTGTCCGCATATATGGCCATATATTGAAGTATGGAGCGATAAAACCAAGGAAATTGAAGGCCGTTCCGATTAATTGCTGAGAGTCTAGTGACGGCATGCGGTGGATAAATAATAGTTTTGATGTAGCTAATCCTATAGCTTGGTATATCGAGTTTCCCCCCGGTATTTGGTCTGATCGTGATGATTAAGGAAGATTCTGGCCATGTTAATTTGAGAGTATGTTGACATTTTTTGGTCAGCTTATCGAGCTGGCTATCTTTGTAACTGGTTAAGTTCGGCGTACACGATTAATTAAGAGGTTGATTCTGACGATAATCCATAAAGCTTCTGTGACACCATCACTGGTTTTGACTGCAGAGCCGCTCGCGGCATTACAAAAAAATAGCTGTATAGGTTGTACTCCCTTTGAAGGGCATGGTATCTCGTTGATTGATTACCTTACGAGCCTTGCTATCGAACGTAAGCTTTCAACCTACACCCTGAGGTATTATGCTCGTGATCTGGCACAGCTCCAGACTTTGGCGAAAGGGCGTATGTTAACCTCGCTTAAGCATATAGATTTCCGACATTTTGCGATGCAACTGCATGCAGTAGGACTAGTTGGGAGATCTATTTCTCGTAAGCTATCTTCCTGGCGTGGGTACTACGCTTGGCTCGGGTTGCATGGTGTTTTGTCTGTGAATCCAGTCGAGGGTGTGCGTGCACCGAAGCATCCTAAGTTATTACCGAAGGTGTTGTCTCCTGATCAAGCTGGTGCATTGATGCGCTTTGAGCGTCGGACATCGGATAACAGACTACGTGATCGGGCAATGTTCGAGTTGCTTTATTCATCAGGTTTACGGTTGTCAGAATTGACGAGTCTTGATCACCGTTATGTGGAATGCCAGGGGTATAGATCAATCAGTTGGTTGGATTTGGATGAGTGTGAAGTGGTTGTGACAGGTAAAGGGGGAAAACGAAGACGTGTACCAGTGGGATCAAAGGCTATTGAAGCATTGTCAGAATGGCTGACGTTGAGGACCACATTGGCTGCAATTGAACCCTACGCATTATTTCTTTCTGTGAGGGGATTGCGTATTGGTGCACGTGCAGTCCAGCAAAGTTTGTCGCGTCATGCATTGGTCGCGGGATTGCCCACGCATGTGCACCCTCACATGCTAAGACATTCGTTCGCTACACATGTGCTACAGTCTTCAGGTGATTTGCGTGCTGTACAAGAAATGCTAGGCCATAGTAGTATTTCGACCACACAGATTTACACGAAACTCGATTTTCAACATCTTGCCAATGTTTATGACCAGGCACATCCACGTGCTCGGAAAAAGCACCGATAGTCTTTAGTTTGATAAACGATTATTTTTTGGTAGACATTGGTGAGGCATCAACGATCGTGGGTTTTGGTTTTTTTCAGGTATTTCTCACAGTTGTCCCCGTTTTTGGCCCTATTCGACAGATATAGAATTGCAGGTAATTTTTTATCTCCTGATTCTGTCCTTATAGATATCAATATCTTTGTTTTTGTATCTATGCCTAGAAGAATCTGCTTCTATGTAATCCTTGATTGATTTAACACCTAGATGACACGAGGCTTCATGAGGAAGATCATTTTCCTGTGGAAAATAAGATTTGTTGTAGTTTAGGAAATTCGTTGTAATACTACTTTAGATGTTCATATGAGGCCGTACTACGTATTTTTTCTTGTGAGGTGAAAGATAGCCTAGTACGAGACGCACTCATGACCGAAGTGCCTTACATTAACTTTGTGTGTGGGTTTTTACGTTGTAGTGGTGAATATTCTCCCACTATTTCCTCCTAGCATGGACAATTGAGTGAGTGTGAACTTCATCATTTCTATGAAGGTTTTTTCCTTCAATAGTAGAGTGATAATGATGTATCACGTGATTGTCTTGACGGTACATTTAACACAATCTTTTCAAAGGACCTGATTCATGATCCCCGTCACAATATTGACTGGTTTTCTCGGCAGTGGAAAAACCACGCTACTCAAGCGTATTTTGACTGAAGCACACGGCATGAAGATTAGCGTGATTGAAAATGAATTTGGGGAAGAAAATATTGATAACGAGATTTTGGTGCATGAAAATACTGAACAGATTGTGCAGATGAGTAATGGGTGTATTTGTTGCACAATTCGCGGAGATTTGGTGCGGACGCTTTTGGATTTGAATCGACAGCGTGATCAAGGGAAATTCTTGTTTGATCGAGTCATTATTGAGACAACCGGTCTTGCGAATCCTGGTCCGGTAGCACAAACTTTTTTTGTGGACGATGAAATTGCTGAAACTTACCGACTTGATGCAATTATCACTTTGGTGGATGCGAAGTACGGCCATCAACACCTTGATCAAAACGAGGTAGTACAGAGGCAAATTGGTTTTGCTGATAGTTTATTCATTACCAAAGGAGATTTGGTTAGTGTCGATGTGCTTTCTGATCTTAAGTATCGCCTAACTCAGATGAACCCACGGGCACCGCAGCAATTGGTCAATTTCGGTCGTGCTGATTTAAAAAATATATTTGATATTCATGGTTTTAATCTAAATGATAAGCTTAATATAGATTCAGAATTTCTTGCGACTGATGGTTGTGAATATGCGCATTGCGATCATCCACATCATGATGATGCGATCAAATCATTCGTTTTTTGTAGCGAGAGGGCATTTAATCGAAGCAAACTTGAAGATTTTCTGAGGAGTGTGCTGCAGAAGTACGGTGATTGTTTATTGCGTTATAAAGGAATATTAAATATGGACGGTATCGATCACCAGATTGTATTTCAGGGTGTTCATCAACTGATGGGTACTGATGTGGGTAGGCCATGGCAGGGTGGTGAGACCCCAAATACGAAGATGGTCTTCATCGGAGTTAATCTGCCGAAGGCAATGATTCTCGAAGGATTAGAGCGCTGTCTAACCTAGATAGGAATTGCCGAAATATCAGTAAAAAGCGGTTTATAAAGATTGCTTCGGGTACAATGTCGGCGAACCGGTTTTGCCTACCAATGTACTTATGAGCTTTAGTTGGGTAGAGAGCATGTGTATGTATATCGTAACGTTGCTAGAATGGAATCGGTTAAGTTGGCTGGTATTAAGTAATTAAAGAAGAAGCCGGCCGTGCGACACTTGACTATCGGGCTGTCCACGATTAAAGAGACAAGGGCCACGGCACAGATAATTACAAAGAGATGTTACAAACCATGAGTAAGAAAAAAATTTTGACTGAGGCCGAAGTCTTAGGGATGGGTGAGAAGGATTACATGAATGCTGAGCAACTTGCTTTTTTTAAACAGCGCTTGGAGCATCTTCAGCAGGAAATTCTCAAGAATGCGGGTCAAACAATCGAGAATTTACGTGAAACGATTCTTGTTCCAGATCCGGCTGATCGGGCGACGATTGAGGAGGAGCACGCTCTTGAGTTGCGTACACGTGAGCGTGAACGTAAGCTATTGAAGAAGGTTCAACAGTCACTTGCGCGCATCGAATCTGGCGAGTACGGTTGGTGTGAAGAGACGGGTGAGCCGATTGGCTTGCCACGTTTAATCGCACGCACGACCGCAACATTGTCGCTTGAAGCGCAGGAACGCCGTGAACTTCGTCAGAAGTTATTCGGTGATTAAGGTATCTGTCTAGGGAATATTTGTATTTTACGGTGTTGTGATGACATTTCACCTATGGTAATCGTGAACGAAAGTGCCCCGATATTTTTTGCAGTATCGTCATGTATCGAATTCTAATTTGATGAGAATTATCAATTATATGAATTCTTCCATGTGAGCAATATATTATCAAACTCAAGAAAGCTGTGTAATTCTCCGTAATTGCTGCGCTGAGGATTTCAGAATGGTGTGCTCTAAAGTTACTGAACGTTAAGAAAGCACGTCTAAGAATATCCTAATGATTGATTTGGCCAATAAGTTAGGAAAATTTCAGAAATAGAAATAAGAAAAATATTTAGTGAGGATGAGGATCCTATTTTTAGGATATCTGGACAGATTGTAGAAAATTATTTTTTCAGTCAACGAGAAAAAAGAGTAAATGCTTGTTAGCCGTGGTTACCTTTCACATGGGTTTTTGTCCTAATGACCTGGCAATGAGTACAGTGCTAGTTGCTTAAATTTTGGTGATCTATATGTGAGTTGTGCGTAGATATAGAAAATTGATCGCGTAGCTTAGATTGAGTGAGATATATTGGAGGTTTTGCACTTGTTAGTGCTTATAGTGAAGTCGGCGTGTTGAAAATTTTTAAATCTCTTAACTCTCAATATGCAACATTATATGAAATGTTGCATATTGAGAGTCAGTGATGGATGTCTTCAATGACGATAATGTACCGAAAATCGTGAGTCAACGTTACATCCGAATTTCCGGTTAGAAATGGCATCATACTTCTGAAGTTTAACGCCGCCTAGCGTTTCGAGTCTCATTCCTTCGATTAGCAAGTTCTATCATTCTGCAGCATAATACGAGAACTGAGGCGTGTTGTATTATAGAAACAGCAGCGCTGTATTGGCTTGTAGTGATTTGTAGGGATAGTCTGCGTCGTATCCAAAAACTATTTTTCTCCATTCTAAAGTGTTTGCTAAGCGTCGTTCCCGATATCAGTATTATCTACATAATCGATTTTGCTATCGATTCAGTCTACTATCATCTGCGTCGATACGAATTTTATTGTATTTTTTCGAGGAGAAGATATGAAAAAGAAAATATGGCTTGGGGTAATTTTGAGTTTAAATATTACTGCTGCTATGGCTGCTCAAGTCGATGTGAGCGGTGCCTGGGTCCGTGGCACGGTTCCAGGACAGAAGTCAACTGGGGTATTCATGAAGTTGAAGGCACATGAGCCGACGACACTTGTGAGTGTTTCGACACCGGTAGCCGGTTTTTCCGAAATTCATGAAATGAAAATGGAAGGTAGGCTTATGAAAATGCGTGAGCTGAAGAAAGGCCTCCCACTGAGGGCAATGCGCACAGTAAAACTTAAGCCAGGCGGCTATCATATTATGATCATGGATTTGAAGGAACAGCTCAAAAATGGTGATACTGTGCCTCTGACATTGCGCTTTGAAGATGCGAGGCATGTGGTGACGGATCAACAGGTCAACGTTCCAGTACGTGATCTTGTTTCTGGCGCGCCTGCTGGATATCGTAAGAGTGTTGTGAGACAACATGATAAGTAATGTGAGGTATCTAGCTCTATGCTACCTCGCCCGATGGGCATCGGGCCCTGATTATTATTTAATCTCGTCCCGACTTATGCAACAACTACTATCTATCTGCAGGTTTTCGGTTCTTCCGAGTACAATGCGGCGTGTTTTAGTTCCCGGAGCGAAATATTGCTTCGATGTGTGATCATCCTGTTGTTTTGAATCTTGATGCTATGGCTCCCGTTCTGAAAGCTGAAATTTTAGCCGAGGCAATGCCTTATATACGTAAATATCACGGTAGAACTATTGTGATCAAATATGGGGGCAATGCTATGACCGAAGAGCGTCTGAAACAAAGTTTCGCGCGTGATGTTATTCTACTGAAGCTGGTCGGGATAAATCCTGTAGTGGTACATGGTGGTGGGCCACAAATTGATCAAGCGCTCAAGAAAGTTGGAAAGCAAGGAACCTTTATTCAGGGGATGCGAGTGACTGATGAGGAAACCATGGAGGTGGTTGAGTGGGTATTGGGAGGAGAAGTGCAGCAAGATATTGTTATGCTTATCAACCAGTACGGGGGGCAAGCTGTTGGATTGACTGGAAAGGATGGAGGAATGATCCACGCACGCAAGATATTGATACCGGACCTTGAAAATTCTGGTGAATTTCTTGATATTGGCTTTGTTGGCGAAGTTGCCTCGATCAATCCAGCAGTTGTTCAGGCGCTGCAGGATGATGCTTTCATTCCTGTGATCTCTCCGATTGGGGTGGGGGAAGATGGTCAAGCATATAATATTAATGCTGATTTGGTCGCCGGTAAACTTGCAACGGTGCTCGGTGCTGAGAAGTTGGTTATGATGACGAACATCCCTGGTGTTATGGATAAAGACGGTAATTTACTGACGGATTTATCTGCGCGGGAAATTGACGAACTATTTGCTGATGGCACCATCTCTGGTGGTATGCTGCCAAAGATTGTGTCCGCACTTGACGCAGCTAAGAGTGGTGTTAAATCTGTGCACATTATTGATGGGCGCATCGAGCATTCGGTGTTGCTCGAAATCTTGACTGAGCAACCCTTCGGTACGATGATTCGTTCGCATTGAGCTATTTGTGGTTAGCTGACCTTCGAAGTGGAAGGTAGTTGTCTCTTTCGAGAAACTTTCTTCGATTATCCTGGATGGATCTCTTTCAGCGATAAATCTTTTTGGCTTCGCTTTCAAAGTTTAAAGCGTGTGGTGATCTAGCTTGTATTATTTATTTAATCAATACCCATTCGTAGAAAGATACTTTGATATACAGACATGCTTTCGGCCATTCAGCAGGAGAGGGATGGGCGCACAACATAGCCACAGGGCATTTCTTGTCCCCCAATATTGTGATTGTGATCTGGTTGCAAACTTATTTAGAGTGTTTTCGAGAAGATTGAGTGCTTAGTCTATCATTTTAAATTTCTTGACGGTTTCATGCTCAATCTCAGTATTTTCTTAGATTACTGAGACTTTCGGGTGATTGCATGATGGATTGATTATTAGCCGCAAGTGTTTGATGTTGTAGTATCCGAGGTCTCATGCCTGTATGATTGCTCATGGAAGTAATCGATGTGGTCGGTGTGTTGTTACATCTCATGCTCTAATTCAGAAAATACGAATGCGGTTTTTTTTGAGTAAAGCCATAGGTTCTGTACCGTGATTTTGCGGGATATGCTGTAGCCTATTCAGGCAATTTTGTACATAAGACTGTGTAAGTGGTGGAATTTCTGTCCCGAGTCGTCGTTGTTAAAACGTGAGCACTTCCTTACAAATATTTTTTACACATATCTTATTATTACCTCACGGCCCGATGATGTTTACTAACAGTGGGTATGTGTTTCATCCGATACGCATGCTGATTTGTGCGATCCTTGGGTTTACCTCTGGTTTACCTCTCTTTATCCTACTTAATCTATTACAGGCCTGGTTGCGCAGTGAGCATGTCGATTTGAAATCCATCGGTTTGTTTGCGTTGACTCAATTCCCATATACATGGAAATTTCTCTGGGCACCGTTGATGGATCGTTACGCACCAAGACTCCATGGATGGAAGCCTGGGCGGCGGCGTGGCTGGATGTTTTTAATGCAACTTTTGGTGGTTGGTGTAGTGATTTTGATGGGGTTGCTCTCTCCACAACGCGATCTGATGACTATTGCGGTACTGGCAGTTGCATTAGCCTTCTTCAGTGCGAGTCTCGATATCTCTCTCGATGCTTATCGTCGTGAATTGCTATTTGATCGTGAGCAGGGGCTTGGAAACGCTATACACGTAAATGCCTATAAAGTGGCTGGAATCGTACCTGGTTCATTGGCGCTAATTCTTGCAGATCACTTGCCGTGGGCGGAGGTGTTTTTCATTACGGCTGGATTTATGCTGCCGGGTATTATGATAACACTCGCTGTCAAGGAGCCTTGCGTTGTATGCAGAACTCCGAAGACATTGTGTGAAGCGGTAATTGAACCATTTCACGAATTCATTTCGCGTGATGGATGTATAAATGCGCTGTGGGTATTTGTATTTATCTTCTTATATAAGCTTGGGGATTCATTGGCGACGGCCTTATCCACCTCGTTTTATCTCGATCTTGGTTTTACAAAAACGCAAATTGGTGTGGTGGCTAAATCGACGAGTCTCTGGGGTAGTATTGCCGGCGGTATTATTGGGGGTATTTGGCTTATAAAGCTAGGTATCAATCGTGGATTATGGGTATTCGGCGTACTTCAGTTAGTCGCAATCATGGGATTCGCTTGGTTGGCTGAAGAAGGGCCGGTGCTTGTAGGATTGGGTATAGTGATTGCGACAGAAGCGTTTACATCAGGTTTGGGGACCGCAGCATTCACTGCGTATATCGCGAGAACAACGGATTCGCGCTACACAGCTACGCAATTGGCTTTATTCACGAGTATTGCATCGGTACCACGTACTTTTGCGAATGCTGGTGCCGGTTATCTTATTGATGGTACTGGTTGGTTTGTTTTTTTCCTGATTTGTACGATGCTTTCTATACCGGGTATGATCCTCTTGCCCAAGGTTGCCCCTTGGAAGACAGACGATAAGGAATATATGCAGAAAAAAGGCAAGTAAAGTTCGCGAAGGATGTGTGAGGGTTACCCTTGATTGCCTACCCGCGACTTATTGATTCACAAATATTGATTCTACACCGATTTCAACCTGTGATGATAATCAATGGTCAGTGGTGCGTGGTCACTGAACTTGATGTCGCGGAAGATCGATGCCATATATGCTTTCTCGGCAATCCTAGTAGTTGCGATCTGATAATCAATGCGCCAACCTACGTTCTTCGCATATGCTTGTCCACGGTTACTCCACCAAGTATATTGTTCCGCACGTGTGTCTAAGGCACGAAAAACGTCGACGTAACCACCTTCGTTAAATAATTGGGTGAGCCATGCACGTTCTTGTGGTAAAAAGCCTGAGTTTTTCAAGTTGCCTTTCCAATTCTTAATATCAATTTCTTTATGTGCGATATTAATATCTCCACACAAGATGATTTCACGTCCTCCAGCTCTTAATGCTTCTAAATGTGGCATAAATACAGCCATGAAACGGTATTTAACAAGTTGGCGTTCTTCAGAACTGGACCCTGATGGTAGGTAAACAGACAGTATCGATAGATTACCGAAGCGTACTTCGACATAACGGCCTTCCGAGTCGAATTCTGAGTAGCCGAATCCTAACAGAATCTCATCTGGCTGATAGCGTGTATAGATGCCCACACCGCTATAGCCTTTTTTCTCGGCATAGTGAAAATAGCCATGATATCCATATGGTTTCAGAAAATTTGGAGTCATATCCGGCAATATTGCCTTTAATTCCTGTACGCAGAGGACGTCGGCATCTTGCTTTCCAAACCAATCGAAAAAGCCTTTTTTGGCTGCTGAGCGTACTCCATTAAGATTTCCGGTTATGATTCGCATGAACAAGGAGTTGCACTACAAAAAGCAGTGCTAAAGAAGTGAAATTAGCGTTGAGCATACCGTAATTTGAGAATTGATAGTCACTAATCACATCCTCGAGTTTTACGGTTAATTAATCGCTCACTGACAATTCAGCCAAGCCAATATTGATGGTGGGAGTTGTTGCACTGCTAAAAGATATCCTATACTAGGGCTAGTTATCGATGCTGCTGATGTATTTGAAGTTTCGTGCACTTCATTCAACCTAAATCTTTTGCATGAAAAGCCTGCATAAAATAGTTCTTTTTTGTTCTATTATTTTTTTGATATCGTAGGTATTGTTGGTACTTTATTTGAATAACATAATCCGGCTATTTAGATAGCAATGAATGAAAAGGATTACCTTGCGTGTAGACCAAGCACTTGTGGACCGTGGTTTTGTGGTTTCTCGCACTGCTGCACAACGATTGATTTATAGTGGTAGAGTATTCTTTGCCGGTGCTGAGAATCCATTCAAGAAAGCTAGTCAATGGGTAGATGTTAATGATGTGCTTGAGATACGTAAAAATCTCGATGATCATGTGCCTGATGAAGACCGTTATGTATCGCGTGGTGGGCTCAAGCTCGCTGGGGCGCTATCGCAGTCTAAGATTGATCCCATTCGTTGCATCGCGCTTGATGTTGGTTTGTCGACAGGTGGTTTTTCTGATTGCTTGTTACAAGCGGGTGCTAAACGCGTGATTGGAATTGATGTTGGTCATGGACAATTGCATGAAAAGTTAGCTTTCGAATCACGATTGTGTTCGTTAGAGGGTATCAATGCACGATACATAACCCGTGGAATGCTCGATGCTAAATTGCATGAGCATGATAGTGAGCCTCTCCCTGAGGCAGGCTTCTCGCTGATAGTCGGTGATGTGTCATTTATATCACTGGCTTTGATTTTGCCAGCACTGACGCCATTGTTGTCTGAGATTGGCGATTTACTAATGCTTGTTAAGCCACAGTTTGAGGTTGGCCGTGCATATATCGGTCGAGGGGGGGTGGTACGTGATTCACTACACTACGGAGTAGTGGAAGAAAAACTGAGACGTGTATGTGAAGAACTTGGTCTGAAGGTACAGGCTTGGCTTGATAGTCCGATTGTGGGTGGTGATGGTAACCGTGAGTTCTTCATACATGCCAAGCATGGTATTATTTCTTAATAATTAATCCTTAAGAAGCAACGTTTTTGTAGAACATGCATTGGCCGCAGACTGTGTACTATACTGTGAGTGACCCAAAAGTCTTGTGCTCTGTGAGGATGATATTTAATGGTAGATCGTGTGATTCGACCTCTAGTTCAGAAATTTCGAGTGCATCGAAAGCGAGACCTACAGTAACTGTCTCTGGTCCTAACACACTGAGTGTGCGGTCATAAAATCCGCCGCCATAGCCGAGTCGGTAACAGTCGCGTGTGAAGCCAATACAGGCTAATAGTAAAAGATCTGGAGTTACCTTTTCGGTACCTAATGGCACCGGAATCTGATAGCGCCCGCATGTCATCGGTGTATCGCGTTGCCACAGATGGAAGTTGAGATGTGGAGTTAAGGTATCGATGACTGGGAGTGCGGCGAGTCTTGGTTTGGATGTATTGGATTTTTTTTTTCTTCAGTGAGCCAAGTATTGATAACCGGGCGTGTGTCGAACTCATCATGGATAGGCCAATATAAACCAATGCAGCGGGGCTGCCACTCCTGTAAAAGAGACGCTAAACGTCTTGATAGTTTAGCATCGAGCAACTCCCGATCAGGTAAATTCTTGCGGGTTGCCAGCAGTATTTTACGTAATCTATTTTTCTGAGAGATAGGAGGCATTTTGCGGTCTGATTCCGATGTTATTAGCTACTAGCGCTCATCCAGAAAAAATATCTGTGATCTATGATTTTTTTCGTGATGGGTATAGTGAGTCAGGATCATTGCTGATCTGAGCTTATCCGTTGCTTTTGGCATCATTCAATAACTGCAACGGTGCCGTGATGTGATATGAATCACTGCTAACGGTTGGCGCTCGGTTCATGTTCATCCTACGAGCTACCTATATAACTCTGAATATTTGTATATTAAAGGATACCCCTGAGTGTATTTCAGTACTGACCCAGACATAATATAGCCTATCTTAGGCTACTTGAAGCAATTTCCGAACGTTTTTTTCAGTATAACGTAATAGAATTTTTTAAATAAATTTTTAGAGGGTGAATATTTTTTATTAAATCATTACGTGAATGGCTGGTGCTTAATCCAAGCACAAGGTGTAAAAAATGTATCAAAACCTTGTTTCAAACTAGTGCTTTTATCCAATCGAATGCCATAACAAAAAATATTTTTTATGGCTCGTGTTTGAATATTTCGATTCCCTATCTATTCTTCATGGCGGCTGTGAAGTGTTTCCTGACTTGTGTGGATTATATTTGGTAAGTTTTGGTGCTGAAAGAATGGAAAATTCAGCAAATCTTTTTCTATGACTTT
Organism: Candidatus Pandoraea novymonadis; assembly: GCF_003004665.1. Classification (GTDB taxonomy): domain Bacteria; phylum Pseudomonadota; class Gammaproteobacteria; order Burkholderiales; family Burkholderiaceae; genus Pandoraea; species Pandoraea novymonadis. The sequence goes on along the minus strand of NZ_MUHY01000003.1, from coordinate 14,700 downwards.
GCCTGTGAAGATTTATGTCGTGGGCGGTGCAATCCGTGACGAGCTGATGGGGATGTCAGTCAAAGATTGTGATTATGTCGTGGTTGGTTCGACTCCAGAAGATATGTTGGCAAAGGGCTTCAAACCTGTTGGACGTGGTTTTCCAGTATTCTTGCATCCTGAAACGCATGAAGAATATGCACTCGCACGTACTGAGAGCAAGACCACATTTGGGTATCATGGCTTCGTGTTTTTCTATGCGCCTAGCGTTACTCTTGAACAAGATCTGGCTCGTCGTGACTTCACGATGAATGCGATAGCACGCGAGCTTATGGATGATGGTTCGCTGTCAGACACATTGATTGATCCGTATGAAGGAGTCAAGGCTATAGAAGCACGCCTATTCCATCATGTCAGCGAGGCGTTTGTCGATGATCCAGTGCGGATTTTAAGATGTGCGCGGTTTGCAGCACGTTTCCCAGATTTTACGGTGGCACCAGAGACCTTGATATTGATGCGTCGTATGACGAAAAACGGCGAAGTGGATGCCCTGGTGCCGGAGCGTGTATGGCAAGAGTTATCCCGCGGCTTAATGGAAAAAAAGCCATCACGTATGCTTGATATCCTGCGTGATACTGGCGCCGCAACGCGAATATTGCCTGAGGTTGACATAGATATTCACGTGTTGACCGCACTTGATTTTGCGGCGATAAAGATGTTTCCTTTGCCTGTACGCTTTGCTATATTGATTCACAGTCTTGGAAAAGAAATGATGTTAGATGGATCTTCTCTACGAAATATCGCGTATGAAGGGCGCAGCGTTGATTGTTTGAAGTTCTTGTGTGAACGGCTTTGCGTGCCGGCCGAGTGTAGGGAGCTCGCGAAGATAGTGGTGCGTGAGCTCAACCATATTCATGGAAGTGAACGTTTAAGCGTGTCGGAGCTGGTGTCTTTGCTAGAGAGATGTGATGCTTTTCGTAGGCCGAAACGGTTCGAAGGAATTCTGCAAGCTTGTGAATCATTGGATGTCCACAGTGGTGGTAGAAATACGTCTTATTCACGACGGCATTATTTGATGCAAACGCTGGAGGTCGCGCGGTCAGTTAACGCTGGTATTTTTGCAGAGAGGTATGCTGGAAACGGTGCGAAGATCAAGGCAGCATTGCATGCTGCTCGTGTCGATTTTCTTTCAGTCTGGCTTGACGTCCATTCAGATTGAGCTCTTTTAGTCCCTGCAGTGTAGTGTTGCCTTTCTAGGCATATTTTCGAGTTTTAATGAATTTTAACACAAGTTTTTTTGAAAATTTTTACTATGTTTGGGAAAGATTTTCTGTGGTCTGTGAAGAAACTCTGTCGTGTGTAATATCAGTTTTGAGAGTAGATTTTTTGCATGTATTCTTCTTATAGATATAGATGATTCAGAAAAACGAATACTCATGGAGAGCATGCTGACATAGCAATCTGGTATAGTACAATTTGAGAGGAAATCTATAAACTTGGTCACAATGTGTGGCTGCGGTCCCCTTTTGAAAAACCCGTCAATAAAGTTGTATCACCAAGCCCACGACCGAAGGCGATGACCTTAAATAACTCGCCCATTTCAGCTTCGGATAGCAGTTTTTGCGCAGCAGCTGTTGAGGGTAAAAAAGTGCTTAAGTCGTTCGGATCCAGTTTCTCGAGGAGTCTTGTGATGCCGTTGTTTAACAAGAAGCGTGCTTGAGAAGTGTAACCCAATATCATCAGACCTACTTCGCTAGCTGTTTTCGCAATTCCTGTAAATTCGACATGTGCGGTGATGTCTTGCAAACCTGGGTAATAGAAAGGGTCACCATGTGCGTGATGGCGGTAATGACACATCAAGGTTCCTTGTCTCCGCTGAGGATGATAGTACTCGGTTGCAGGAAAACCGTAATCAATCAATAGGAGAACGCCATTAGTTAATAGTTCACCAATGCTGCGTATAAACGCAGAGCCAGCTTCGTGGATTTCTGTGAAATATTCTATGCTTCTTGGCAAAGCATCTATGGCTCTTAGAGCATTGATTGGTGTGGTATTTACGGGGCGAGCTTCCCAAACGAACTGCCCCGATTGGTGAGTAACGCCTAACTTCCACCAACTTCCCTTCTGACGAACGCACAGATTTACTGGCATCGCATCTAAGACTTCGTTGCCAATAATAACACCGGAAAATGTTTTTGGTAGCACGTCTAGCCATTGCACCCGGTCAAGCATGTGGGGTGCTAAACGGGATATCGTTTCATATTGACGTGCTCGGAGTTCGCCAGAGAGTTCAATAATGGCGTATTCAACACACGGCGTACCTTCTTCTTCCAATGTTAACAGAAGGTCGGTTGCTAGGCGACCTGATCCAGCGCCGAACTCGAGAATTTTTGCATGGCCGATCAGCGCAAAGATTTCACTGAGTTGCAGTGCTAAAGTTTGGCCAAAAAGCGGACCTAATTCGGGTGCTGTAACGAAGTCACTGCCATCTACAGCTAAATGGCCCAACTTCGTAGCACCTGCGGTGTAATAGCCAAGCTTTGGTGTGTAGAGTGCTAGCTCCATATAATAGTCAAATGGTACCCAACCACCATTCTTTTCAATGCTCTGAGTAATGTACTTAGTTAATTTACGTGATTGTTCCAGTGCGATAGGCTCTGGAACAGGTAAACTATGAAATTTAGACATGTCTGGATTCATTTGGCAATTGTAACGGAGTAAAGGAAATATTTCTGCTAGTGAAGTTTTTGCATAGTGTTCCTTCGAGAGTTGACGATATGAGCAGTTCATTTTTTATGTCTGACGGCGTTATGCCGATTACCATGATGCGTGTTGCGTTGGTAACCGGTGCTGCTCGCCGCATTGGTCGTGCCATTGCACTTGAACTTGCTAGATCCGGTTGGGATGTTGCTGTGCATTGTTCAACGTCGGTCGAAGCAGCAAATGAGACTGTGTCTGAGATCAAGGCTCTCGGACGTCGTGCGGTCATGTTACAGGCGGATCTGTCGAAAGAAGATAACGCTGCAGGTTTAATCGTTCGTTGTGGTGAAGAGCTTGGTATACCAATGTGCTTGGTCAATAACGCCTCATGCTTCGAGTATGATAACGCTGAATATTTCAGCTACGCGGCGCTCGAACGTCATATGCGTGTGAATGTTGGTGCGCCATTGATTCTTGCCAAAACCCTATATGAGATTTTACCTTCTGAGGCGCGTGGTGTAGTGGTGAATATTTTAGATCAGAAGCTTGCAAATCTAAATCCTGATTATTTATCGTATACGTTGTCTAAGTCTGCATTGGATACAGCATGTATGACATTGGCACAGGCGTTTGCACCAAGATTACGGGTCGTTGGAGTTGCACCGGGTATCACAATGATGTCTGTGGACCAAACTCCATCTGGTTTTGCGGCAGCGCATGCGGCCACTCCGCTTGGAGTATCTTCAACATCTCAGGATATCGCGCGCGCCGTGGTCTATTTGACATCAGCAGTGGCGATTACCGGTACGGTGCTGTATGTGGATGGCGGCGAACATTTGGTTGGATCCTCACGCGATGTAAAATTCCGTACCGAATCGTCAGTAGATTAGTTATTGGATTTGTTGTAATAACAATAAGTCTGGTAATGCAGACTATCATGAATGAAACTTTGAGTAGAAATTATGCATGGTGCTTTTTTCCACCCCCGTCTGATGGATTGCCGTCGCATGTATTTGCGAGATTATGAGGTATTAATAAATATTGGTGTGTACGAACATGAGAAAAAGGGTGAGCAGCGCGTGTTGATTAATGTCCAGTTGTTCGTTCCACTTGATTTGAGCACGCCAGTGGCGGATAGCTTAGATGAGGTCGTGGATTACGATTTTATGCGGCAAACAATTGCGAAACACGTAACGCAATCACATATCCATCTACAAGAAACTTTGTGTGATGGTATCGCAAAGATGATGCTATCCCACCCGCATGTGCGGGCTGTAAGCGTTTCTACAGAAAAGCCTGATGTATACTCCGATTGTCAATCGGTTGGCATCGAAGTCTTTATGATGAAGGATGTCTGATATGCCTGTGGTTCCATATCAGATGAAACGGGAATTTTTCGCAACGGTCATTGAGCGAGTTGAAAAAGTAAAGAAGTTGGCATTTGATAACCATAAACTGGAAAAACGGCTTTGCCGTCTGGTAGGCCAAGCGACTGGGGACTATCGCATGCTTGAGGCAGGTGATCGTTTGATGGTTTGTATGTCTGGCGGTAAGGACAGCTATGCAATGCTGGACATTCTAATGAAGCTACGGGAACGAGCACCAATCGATTTTGAGATCGTGGCAGTGAATTTAGACCAGAAGCAGCCAGGATTTCCTAATTATATTTTGCCTGATTACTTGCGTTCACTCGGAATATCATTTCATATTGAGTATCAGGATACATATTCGATTGTAAAGCGTTTGGTTCCTGAAGGTAAAACGACATGTTCCCTATGTTCACGTTTGCGTCGTGGCATTCTTTATCGAATCGCCGGTGAATTGCGTGCAACGAAGATTGCACTTGGCCATCATCGCGATGATATTGTTGAGACGTTCTTCCTAAATCTTTTCTACGGTGGCAAATTGAAAGGTATGCCCCCTAAGCTACGGTCTGACGACGGGAAAAATATCCTTATTCGCCCACTTGCTTATGTGAAGGAGTCTGATCTAGAACGCTATGCAGTATATAAGCAGTTCCCAATTATTCCCTGCAATCTTTGTGGTAGTGAGTCTAATTCGAAGCGTGCGCAAGTGAAGATGTTGATTGACGAATGGGAAAAGCAATATCCGGGACGGATAGAATCGATTTTTAGAGCATTAGGCAATGTGACTCCTTCTCATTTGATGGATGACAGACTTCACGATTTCAAAAGTTTGGGTCTGAGCGAGATGTCGATCTGAAAAAAGTGAAGTTATGTTTGATGGATTCCCTTGTGCTGTGGAAGGGGCATTGAACATGGGCGTGCACCATTCAGTGGATGAAATATTACCAGGGGATTGTTCACAGGGGTCCTACTATTTTTCTCGAAAGTTACATATTAATTTTAAAATGAACATCGTCATTCTCGCTGCAGGTATGGGGAAACGCATGCGTTCGTCTCTTCCCAAAGTGTTACATTTGTTAGCTGGTCGCTCGCTATTGTCTCACGTGATTACGACAGCACGTGAGCTTATACCAAATCAACTCATTGTAGTGGTAGGGTGCGGTGCGACAAGGGTCCGAGAGACCATTGTGGGCGATGACATACAATTTGTCGATCAGTTCGAACAACTCGGCACAGGACATGCTGTTAAGCAATCTATTGCTTTGCTTCATGAGGATGTCTCGACCTTGGTTCTATATGGTGATGTTCCGCTGACGCGTGTGGAAACGCTACGCGCCTTGCTCTGTAAAGCTGGTCAAGACAAGCTGGGTTTATTGACTGTCGAGATGACAGACCCGACTGGATACGGGAGGATTGAACGTGATACGGGGGGCAACATCATGCGCATCCTCGAGCAAAAAGATGCAGATGAAGCCCAACGTGAGATTCGTGAGGTCAATACTGGAATCATTGTTGTACCGACCCTATTTCTTAAAGGCTGGCTATCTGGGCTTCAGAATAAGAATGCACAGGGTGAATATTATTTGACGGATGTAGTGGAATGTGCGGTGGCTAATGGTATACCCGTTGTGACAGAACAGCCTGCACATGAATGGGAGTCTCTCGGCATAAACAGCAAGGCGCAATTGACAGCTTTAGAACGCATTTATCAGCGCAATTTGGCGGAAACTTTGCTTGATACGGGGGTAATGCTCGCGGATGCGAATCGTTTTGATGTACGAGGTGAACTTGTTTGCGGGACGGATGTTAGCATTGACATTAATTGTGTGTTCGAAGGCCAAGTGATACTTGGAGATGATGTGTCGATTGGACCGAATTGCGTGATCCGTAACGCTACGATTGCCACTGGCACTCGGATTGAGGCTTTTAGTCATCTCGATGGAGCTAAAATTGGTGTGCAGGCACATATTGGTCCCTATGCTCGCCTTCGTCCGGGAGCAGATTTGGCTGACGAAGTGCATATTGGCAACTTTGTGGAGGTTAAGAATACGACCCTTGCAAAGGGTGTAAAAGCTAACCATCTGAGCTACCTCGGCGATGCGACGGTGGGTACGCGAGCCAATATCGGAGCGGGTGTAGTCACGTGTAATTACGATGGTGCAAAAAAGCACCGCACAATGATTGAGGATGATGTATTCGTTGGTTCGTCGACACAATTGGTTGCTCCCGTCCGGTTGCGCCGTGGGACAACGGTTGCTGCTGGCACGACCATCTGGAAAGATACATCAGAAAACTCGCTTGTTATGAATGAAAAGATACAAACGACGAAGAACAATTATATTCGTCCACGTAAAGGTAAGTGAGCGGTGGTCGTTTTTTGTTGTATGTGGGGATACACTATGCGAAAGTCTGATTCAGATTGAACTCCACCCATTACAAAAGTAGGATGCTCGTCAAATAAGAGAAAAGGGAACGAATATGTGTGGCATTGTTGGTGCAGTAGCAAAACGCAACGTCGTCTCGATTTTGATGGAGGGTTTGCGGCGCCTTGAATATAGAGGTTATGACTCATGCGGTATTGCTGTTCTGAAAGACGGTGCATTGCATCGTGCTAGGAGTGTCTCTCGTGTGATTGATCTGGCCACTCAGGTCGAAGCCACTGCGATAAGCTCTGATATGGGGATTGCTCACACACGCTGGGCCACGCACGGCGAACCTGTTGTGGTTAATGCACATCCAATTTTTTCATGTGATGAACTTACGATAGTGCACAACGGAATCATCGAGAATCACGAATCCTTGCGTGAAGAATTAAGCAGTCAAGGATACGAATTTTTTTCGCAAACCGATACGGAGGTTATTGCACATTTGATTCATGCGTTGCTGCAAAGTGGTGTGGCGGAGGATCTGTTTAAAGCCGTTCGCCTTGCAACGAAACGTCTTGATGGGGCCTATGCTATCGCTGTGTTCCGTAAACAAGAACCACACCTGATGGTTGGTGCAAGAGCTGGGTCACCCTTGATAGTTGGGTTTGGCGATGGAGAAAACTTTTTAGCTTCTGATGCATTAGCATTGGCAGGAACGACGGATAAATTTGCGTACCTAGAAGAGGGCGACGTGGTTGCATTGACACGAGACTCCGTGACAATTATTAATCGCAAGGACATCAGTGTTGAGCGCCAAGTGCGCAGGGTACATGCATACAGTGGGGCGATTGATCTTGGCCAGTATCGTCATTACATGCAGAAGGAAATTATCGAGCAGCCACATGCGATCGCAGATACGATGGAAGGCGTTAGCGGTATTGTGCCTGAGCTATTCGGTTATGAAGCCGAACATATTTTTAAGCATATTAATTCGATCCTAATTCTTGCCTGTGGCACTAGCTATTATGCGGGTCTGACGGCGAAGCATTGGCTTGAGTCGTTGGCAAAGATACCAACCTCAGTAGAAGTGGCCAGCGAATATCGCTATCGGCAGAGTGTGCCTAATCCAAGGTCACTTGTCGTGACGATTTCGCAATCAGGAGAGACGGCTGATACGATCGTCGCACTTCAATATGCAAAAGCACTTGGACAAAAGCATACGCTTGCAATTTGCAATGTGAGTACGAGCGCTATGGTGGGTCAGACGACACTGCATTATCTGACTCGTGCTGGAGTGGAAATAGGTGTTGCATCGACTAAGGCATTTACTACTCAATTGACAGCATTGTTTTTGTTAACTCTGACACTTGCCAAGCTACGCAATCGTTTGTCCACAGCAGAGGAGGATGCTTACCTCAAGCAGCTACGGCATCTGCCGATGGCGCTGTATAGTGTGCTCGCATTAGAGCCGCAAATTATTGCTTGGTCGGATGATTTTGCAAAATGTGAGCATGCGTTGTTCTTGGGACGTGGGTTGCATTATCCGATTGCTCTAGAAGGTGCGTTGAAGCTTAAGGAAGTTTCATATATTCACGCAGAAGCCTATCCAGCAGGGGAATTGAAGCACGGCCCACTTGCGTTGGTTACTGACAAGATGCCCGTTGTGACTATTGCGCCGAACGACGCGTTGGTTGAAAAGTTGAAGTCAAATATTCAAGAAGTGCGTACGCGTGGTGGCCGATTGTATGTTTTTGCTGATGCCGACTCGAACATCCAGCATGATGATGGTGTGCATGTAATTCGTATGCCTGAGCATTATGGTCAGCTATCGCCGATTTTGCACACTGTGCCACTGCAGTTGCTAGCCTATCATACGGCTTGTGCGCGTGGAACCGACGTTGATAAGCCGCGTAATCTTGCAAAATCTGTCACGGTCGAGTAGAGCACACAGACCAAGGTAAAGAAAGGGACCATTTATTTTTCCGTATTTATGTGAGAAGCAGGAGCGATTTTTTTATTTCAAAAAACCGATTCTATGATTTATATCACGATAACTCTCATCCTAAATTAAACACTTTTTTAGATGGCGAGTATTTAGAGTATGTTCGTCAGATCGGATTTGACATATCGTTTCTAGTCTCTCAGAAATTATTTTCTTTTTTTATAGGATGATGTCGATCGTTTAGGTCATGAATAAAAAAGATTCTGATGTATTATGAAAATCAAGCATTTCACAAATATTTTGAATTGAAACCAATGAAATTCGCCTGCTAATTAAGAATCGAAAAAATGACCTTTTAAATAAGGATGGGCCCGGTTACAGCAGTAAGAAAGTGACGGTAAATCATCTTTAGCATTACAACTACTGATGTGATTATTTTCCTGGTGAGGGTGTTATCTACGGCACTGCACTGAATCGCAAGGTTGAATCTGGCAATTCCTAAGATTTGATGGCAAACAGCACTAAGGAAATACCATGCTTGTCATGAAACAAGATCAGTCCAGGCGATTATTCATTAATCGCTTTCGGGACTTTTCCTGGCGTTTATCTAAATTATTCCTTCTTAGTGTTCTCCAAGTGTGGCAATTTACTGTTGTTACTTGTGGTGATTAGGCCTAATTTTTTATAGGTTACTAGCTTGTCTTTAGTGTCGATGATGTCGAGTGTACGCATCGTTAATTGACCAATACGATCGAGCGGTGAGAAGGTCGATTGCCATTTTTCCATTGTTAAGCGTTCTGGTTTGTATGTCAGATTTTGCGATTCTGTATTCAGTAAAGAATAATCATTTCCACGGCGTAGCTCGATGGTCACTTCTCCGGTGATGGCACATGCCACCCAGCGCTGCGCCATTTCACGCAGCATAATAGTCTGAGGATCGAACCAACGGCCTTGATAGAGTAAGCGCCCCAAACGACGACCGTTGTCGCGATATTGCTCGATTGTGTCTTCATTGTGGATGCCGGTGACTAGGCGCTCATAAGCAATAAAGAGCAATGCAAGGCCTGGAGCTTCGTAAATACCACGACTCTTCGCTTCAATGATCCGGTTCTCGATTTGATCGCTCATACCTAAACCGTGACGACCTCCGATCACGTTGGCTTCGGTAAATAATTCAACGGCGTTGGCAAATGTTTTTCCATTCAAGGCTACTGGTTGACCTTCTTCGAAACGAACAGTGACGGTTTCTGACTTGATGATGCAATCATCTCTCCAGAACGCAACACCCATTATCGGCTGAACAATTTTGATGCCAAAATGAAGATATTCGAGATTTTTAGCCTCATGCGTTGCGCCTAGCATATTCGAGTCAGTTGAGTAGGCGTTTTCTTCTGACATTTTGTAGGTGAAACCATGTTGTTGCATGAATTCCGACATTTCTGTACGCCCGCCGAGTTCATCAATGAACTTTTGGTCCAGCCATGGTTTGTAAATTTGTAAGTCTGGATTTGCTAATAGGCCATATCGATAGAATCGTTCGATATCATTGCCCTTGTAAGTGCTGCCATCACCCCAGATATTGACACCATCTTCTTTCATTGCGGCAACTAATATAGTACCCGTGACAGCACGGCCAATCGGCGTTGTATTAAAATATGGAACACCTGCGGTCGAGATATGAAAGGCACCACATTGCAGCATAGCAATTCCTTCACTCACCAGCTGAGCGCGACAATCAATCAGACGAGCATCTTCAGCGCCATATTCTTTAGCTCGACGTGGAATGTCGTCATAGTCGGGTTCATCCGGCTGACCGAGATTAGCTGTATAGGCGTAGGGAATGACACTTTTGGTACGCATCCAAATAAGTGCTGCGCTGGTGTCGAGACCGCCTGAGAAGGCGATGCCGACGCGTTGTCCCTTAGGGATATGCTGCAAAATCGTGGTCATCGAAGTGAAAGGCTAACGTTATTAAGTAGTCAAGTAGTATCCCGTGTGAGGCATAGACGGTCAAGTCTCACCTATGCTTGCCGTTTCTCGGGGGAGGCTTTTTACGAAAAATTCGTATTTTATGCGTATGATGGGTGTGGATTTTTAGGTAATTTGCAATGGTGTTAGTAAGGTATCAAGTCTTTTCATTGTAGCTTGTCAGTTGATATCAGGGTAACCTCATGAAAACTGAAAAGAAGCAGTTATGAGAGATGTTTACCGGTGCTGTCGATTAGTGAAGTAAACCGCTGATCGAAGTGGTGTAAAGTTGCTGGCGCACTGCGCCCGTGGGTGTTGGTAGTTTGGGATACGAAAATGTACTCGCTGTTATCAGCTATGTCGTGGCCTTGGATAATTTGCTTTCATCTAATACATCTAATAGTTAATTCACGTCATTTTAAACTTGTTTTGATTGTGCTACTGCCATAAATTTTTGAGTCGTTCAGATTTCTTGGTGCAAATACACTTTTGATTATTAATTATTGAAGATATAGCAGTATTTTTTCTATTAATCATAAATTGAAATTTCAAATTTATTTTGAATGTGAAATTTTCATGCAATAGAAGTCATGCATAGATTTTTTATTTGACATATTTTTGATAGTGACGTGTTTTTGAGTTATAGAATGATGGCTACTCTAGTGAGATGATGTGGATCGTCTTCGAAATCGTTTTTTGGGTTGCTTTCAGCTCGTGAGTGGTATCTTACAGACATTCGCTCATGCGTGTGGGGTATATCAGCAACTGATAAATGACTGTGCGGACCGATAGGGCGGTGATTTTTTACTAAATTTTCAGCCGTCTTGATGCTTTTTAATATAAGAGATACAATATAAGATGATCTTTTGGCCTGAGAGGCTCGAAAGCCTTCATGGTTTTGCTTAGGTCTAAAAACGGATGGGTTTGAAGATGTATTTGGGCCCGCCGTGGCTGTAATGCTTTTGACATATTTTGGAAAGATAATGCCAACAATTAACCAATTGGTCCGCAAGCCGCGGGCTTCTGCTCGGATTAAGAGTAAGAGTCCTGCTCTGCAGGACTGTCCGCAGCGTCGCGGTGTATGTTCGCGTGTATATACGACAACGCCTAAAAAGCCTAATTCTGCTTTGCGTAAGGTTGCTAAGGTTCGTCTGACGAACGGTTTCGAGGTTATTTCATACATCGGCGGTGAAGGACATAGCCTGCAAGAACACTCTGTTGTACTGATTCGTGGTGGGCGTGTCAAAGACTTGCCTGGTGTGCGTTACCACATGGTGCGTGGTAGTCTTGATACACAAGGTGTTAAGGGGCGCAAACAGTCACGTTCGAAATACGGTGCAAAGCGTCCAAAGAAGGCTTAGATTTTTCTGGTTCTGTAATAGCTAATTGATTATTTTCGAGTAAGTGGTCTCCCGGCAATTTTCGCTAGTTGGAGGCCTGGAGCTTGACTCCAACTGAATTTATTGAGGAAAAAGATATGCCGCGTCGTCGAGAGGTTCCTAAACGGGAAGTGTTACCAGATCCTAAGTTTAGCAATGTTGAAGTCGCAAAATTTATGAATGTATTAATGTTGTCCGGTAAAAAATCTGTTGCTGAACGTATTGTTTATGGTGCATTTCAGCAGATCCAGGCTAAGACGGGCGGTAAGGATCCTCTGGATATTTTTAATATTGCTCTGGGCAATGTGAAGCCAGTTGTTGAAGTGAAAAGTCGCCGTGTGGGTGGCGCAAATTACCAGGTTCCAGTTGAAGTGCGTCCCTCGCGTCGTATGGCATTGGCGATGCGTTGGTTACGTGAGGCTGCAAAAAAGCGTAGTGAGAAGTCGATGGCTCTACGTCTTGCAGCTGAGTTGATCGAGGCCTCAGAAGGTCGGGGTGGTGCCATGAAGAAACGTGATGAAGTTCACCGCATGGCTGAGGCGAATAAGGCATTCTCGCACTTTCGCTTCTGACGCCGGCAAGGTATAAGGTATAAAAAAGTAGAGACTGGGGCGGGCGCGCATAAAAGTGCGGCTCGCCCGTTTTTGTTAGTGGCCATGCTCAAATTGGCTTGGTTACATTGAAAGAGGTTTAAAGTGGCTCGCAAAACTCCTATAGAGCGCTACCGCAACATCGGTATTAGCGCTCACATCGACGCAGGTAAAACCACGACGACCGAACGTATTTTGTTCTACACCGGCGTGAATCATAAAATCGGCGAGGTGCATGATGGCGCCGCTACGATGGATTGGATGGAGCAAGAGCAAGAGCGTGGAATTACGATTACGTCTGCTGCGACGACATGCTTTTGGAGTGGTATGGGGAATAATTATGCTCAGCATCGTGTGAATATTATTGACACGCCGGGGCACGTTGATTTCACAGTGGAGGTTGAGCGTTCGATGCGGGTGCTTGACGGTGCTTGCATGGTCTATTGTGCTGTCGGTGGTGTGCAGCCACAGTCTGAAACTGTTTGGCGTCAAGCTAACAAGTACAAGGTTCCGCGTCTGGCTTTTGTCAATAAAATGGACCGCACTGGCGCGAATTTTTTCAAGGTCTATGATCAATTGAAAACACGTCTGAAGGCTAATCCTGTACCTGTGGTGCTACCGATTGGCGCGGAAGAAAATTTCTCTGGCGTTGTCGATCTTATTAAAATGAAGGCTATCCTTTGGGATGACGCTAGTCAAGGCATGAAATTCAACTATGCAGAAATTCCTGCTGAATTATTTGAAAACGCAAAAGAATGGCGTGAAAAAATGCTGGAAGTGGCTGCTGAGGCGAATGAAAGCCTGATGAATAAGTATATCGAGACGGGTGATCTAGTCGAAGAAGAGATTATCAAGGGGTTGCGTGATCGTACTATCGCTTGTGAAATTCAACCGATGTTGTGTGGTACTGCCTTCAAGAACAAGGGTGTGCAGCGCATGCTTGATGCGGTAATTGATTTTCTGCCTTCTCCTGTTGATATTGATGATGTAAAGGGGGAGAGCGAGGCTGGTGAGCCGATTACGCGCCGCGCTGCTGATGATGAAAAATTCTCCGCATTGGCGTTTAAGATTATGACGGACCCGTTCGTTGGTCAACTAATCTTCTTCCGGGTGTATTCGGGTGTGGTTAATTCGGGTGACACGGTTTATAACTCGGTGAAAGGAAAAAAAGAGCGTTTAGGCCGTATTCTCCAGATGCACGCTAATCAACGTGAAGAAATCAAGGAAGTACGCGCTGGTGACATCGCGGCTGCTGTTGGTTTGAAAGAAGCAACGACAGGCGACACGTTGTGTGATCCGGCTGCCGTGATTGTGCTTGAGCGTATGGTGTTCCCAGAGCCGGTCATTTCGCAGGCGGTCGAGCCAAAGACCAAAATCGACCAGGAAAAAATGGGTCTTGCTCTTAAGCGTTTGTCGGATGAGGATCCAACGTTCCGTGTCCAGACTAATGAGGAATCTGGGCAGACAATTATTTCTGGCATGGGTGAGCTCCATCTGGAAATTTTGGTTGATCGCATGAAGCGTGAGTTCGGTGTGGAAGCTAATATCGGCGCGCCTCAAGTGGCTTACCGAGAAACAATTCGTAAGAGCTCAGAAGATGTGGAGGGTAAGTTTGTTAAGCAGTCTGGTGGTCGTGGTCAGTATGGTCATGCGGTCATCACGTTGGAGCCAAATGAGCAAGGTAAAGGTTATGAATTTGTTGATCTTATCAAAGGCGGTGTGATTCCGCGTGAGTATATTCCGGCAGTCGATAAGGGTATTCAGGAAACACTGAAGGCTGGTGTTCTGGCTGGTTTCCCGGTCGTAGATGTTCGTGTGAAATTGACGTTTGGTTCTTATCACGACGTTGACTCGAACGAAAATGCATTTCGCATGGCTGGTTCGATAGCTTTTAAGGAAGCGATGCGCCGTGCAAGTCCGGTTATTCTGGAGCCGATGATGGCTGTTGAGGTTGAAACACCAGAAGACTATATGGGCAACGTGATGGGTGACTTATCGAGCCGTCGTGGAATCATCCAGGGTATGGATGACATGGTCGGTGGCGGCAAGATTCTCCGTGCAGAAGTTCCACTTTCTGAGATGTTTGGCTATTCGACCTCACTTCGTTCTGCAACGCAAGGTCGCGCTACGTATACAATGGAGTTCAAGCATTACGCTGAAGCTCCTAAAAACGTCTCGGATGCCATCATTAATGCAAAGAGCAAGTAAGTTGTCAAACAGAGTGAATCATGATGATTCACTCTGTTATTAATAAAAATTAATTTTATGTAATCAAGGATGAGAAATGGCAAAGGAAAAGTTCGAGCGGACTAAGCCGCACGTGAACGTTGGTACCATTGGTCATGTCGACCATGGGAAGACGACCCTGACGGCCGCGATCGCAACAGTGCTATCAGCCAAATTTGGTGG
>NZ_MUHY01000002.1 GCF_003004665.1 Candidatus Pandoraea novymonadis | reverse complement strand
GAGACCTTTTCAGACCCACATTGCTTGCAAGAGCCGAGATAATATTTAACTCTTGCCTCGCATGCAAGTTTTTTTTGAAAGAAGCCTTGCAAGAATGAAAATTCCTCTTTCAAACGATGTGAGGTATCAATCACAAAAAATCCAAAAAAAGTAAATATGACAATCAATCCAACCTATAAAAAACTTTGTCCTATTTCACTCCTCGCTACCCGCGCGATACATCGTCTACAAGGATATAGAAAAATCGTGAGTCACATGACCAGATGCCTCAGCAAGGCTAGACCCGAAAAGTCGAAGGTAGTGATAAGCAAAGAATGCCTGATATCGACAACAAGCAATCAAAATCAATCGAAAATGAAAAAAATTATTTGATGAATAGCATATAAATTCACAACCACAATTATATACTTGATAAAACAAAACTCACTTAGCGGCAAGTTTGCTAACTGCATTGCGCCTCAATTTCCAAATCCCAGAAGATTTTTTGGCAAAAACTGAATCCCGCAGGGGGCAAAAACATGATTTACGATCGCACAATACGGAAAAATTCATGAACCAATTCAAACGACGCATATCTCGACGAGAAACCTTGGTAAGAATTGGAAATTTTTTTATCGGGACAGCCATGCCAATTTCCTTCCAACCATCTCATCGCCCCGCTCAGAAGGCTCGCATTAGCAAATTACCAAAAAAACTCAACAACGCCGAATGTATTTATTGGAAATATTGCTCCATAGCAGGCTTCCTTTGCTCATGCTGTAGCAACAATGACATATATCCGTCTGATGGAATCTCATGACTCATTGGCTAGCATAATTCCAGCTACACTCTAAATAAGGCTTATCGGCTCGACTACCAAAACTGGCATCAACGATTATATGTGTGATTAACAACTTCAAATCATACGGACTATAGCGAGGTGAAGCTAGACTCGACATAATTGTAATCGAGCCACGAACCCCCAGACTGTCGAAGTACTGACAAATAAAGTTAACGGAAGTCTTACAGTAAGAAAGAGGCTCCTTCTGGAATATCTGTCTTTCTCTCGTTCTCTGCGTATATAATAACTCCCACAAGCACTTAACAGGCCTTGGAAAAGGCCTTCAATACATGTTTAATACCCTCAGATACGCTAAGACTGTCAGGCAACATTTTGACAGCAGCAAGCGACTCTTTGGTGGAATATCCGAGCGCCACCAACGCGTTAATAACATCATCCTTGTTGCGATCCTGGAAGGTACCCGCTTTAGATGCATTGCTAAACTCATCACCCAGCTTATCTTTCATCTCAAGCAGCAAACGTTCAGCTGTTTTCTTACCAATACCAGGAATTTTGGTCAAGCGTCGTGTTTCCTGCAGCACCACATCCTGCGCCAAATCAGACACACTCATTCCTGATAGAATTGAGAGCGCAATTCGGGCCCCAATGCCAGAGATTTTTAATAGCTCACGGAATGTCTGACGCTCCTGTACACTACCGAAACCAAACAGCAACTGTGCATCCTCCCGCACGATAAACTCTGTTAGCAGGGTGACAGAACCGCCAACATCAGGGAGATGGAAAAATGTGCTCATCGGCACTGATATTTCATAACCCACACCTTGACAATCAACCAAGATATGAGGAGGATTTTTTTCAATCAATACACCTGAAATACGGCCAATCATTTATCATTCGCAAAGAAACATTGGGACAAATAGTAATTTTAGCAAAATACTTTATCCCCCAAAAAAACATTCTCGGAGAGAACCAATCTAAACCATGAAAAAAGAGATTGGCAAAGTTTAATGATGTTTTTGGAGAGAGAAAAAAATACAACAAAACACAACCCACCCCATCCGTTGAATCGCCTTTCACCAATACAGTTTCCCCTCAGCACCAACCCAGTAAGCATAGCTCAAAAAACTTCCCAAAAATTTTTTGCTCCTCATCGAACATCCTCAAATGCTTGAACACATTATCTTCGAATGACGTCACGTTTTTCTGTATTACATACAGAGTCATGTACATGCCAATTAAATGGATAGTGTTCTATCCAACATTGATTGATGCCTAATTTCGATTAGGTCAGGAAAAAACGGTTAAATTTTATGACCTTTTCTCGGCGAGGGTAAGTAATCAATATCACGATAAATATGTTTAGAATGGAATATCATCATCCATATCAAAATCACCGTTCGACAGCTTTGTCGTAGACTGCTGGCTAGATGACACACCGCGCCCTCCACTCCCTCCATCATCATCCCTACGCGAATATCCAGCTCCACCGGTGCTACCGCCATCTCCGCTGCGACTACCAAGCATTTGCATCTGTTCAGCTACGATCTCCGTACTATATTGTTCCTGGCCTTTCTGATTCTGCCACTTACGAGTGCGCAAGCGACCCTCGACATACACTGACGAACCTTTTTTTAAATATTCCCCCACAATTTCAGCCAAACGGCCGAAAAATACCACACGATGCCATTCAGTTGTCTCTTTAAATTCTCCACTTGACTTATCTCGATAACGATCAGTTGTCGCCAGCCGTATATTAGCCACTGCATCGCCACTAGGCATAGAGCGGTTTTCCGGATCAGCCCCTAAATTACCAATCAGGATGACTTTATTCACAGATGCCATAGTATTTCTCCGGAATACTTGAGTGTATTATAAGATAAGGTATGCCGATGTTCACCTATGAGTGAGGTGTCAAAGAAACCCTCATCGGTGCCGCAATTATAAGCCAGAGCAATGCCACTGCTCCGAAAAACAAGAAAATCCAAGTATGATCGAGATGATTCATCAAAAATCCCCCAATGATACCCCCAGAGAACAATCCTAATGCTTGCGTTGTGTTATAAACACCTATTGCGGCTCCCTTGAGCGACCGAGGCGCTAGCTTTGAGACTAAGGACGGCTGCGAAGCTTCCAACACGTTAAAACCCAAAAAATAGAAAAAAAGTACCGTCATCATCACCATCACAGTGCTGGGCAGCTCTGCTAACGCAAACTGTGACAATCCTATCAAGGCGATGGACGAGACCAACACCGTCTTCGTCTTACCGCGCTTCTCAACAGCGATAATTAGAGGAATCATCGCAATAAAGGAAAGTAACATCACTGGAAAGTAGACCTTCCAATGTAAGGACACAGGCAACCCAGCCGCCACCAACATACGTGGGATTGCTACAAATAGCGCCGTCTGGGTTGCATGCAAAACAAACACACCGAAATTCAAACGCAGAAGTTCAAGGTGACATAACACCTCATAAAATGGTGCAGGCGCAACTTTTAAGTGTATTGGTAGTGTTGGCAGCTCTGGGACAGCCCAAAGCACCAAAAAAATCGCCAAAACTGCCAGAATAGTAATAATCCAGAACAAGCCACTCATACCCAACACATGGAAAAGCGTTGGTGCTAAAACGATTGCTGCTGTAAACGATATACCAATACTGCCGCCAATCATGGCCATCGCCTTCATACGATTCGCTTCACTTGTCAAATCTGACACGCATGCAATCACCGCAGACGAAATCGCGCCAGCGCCCTGAATGGCCCGTCCAGCAATGATCCAATATAGATCATTCGATAATGCCGCCACGAAACCACCAACGGCAAAGACAATCAAACCGAAGATAATGACTGGTTTGCGTCCCAACCTGTCCGATGCCCATCCATATGGTATATAAAATAAAGATTGTGTAAGCCCATAGATGCCAATGGCTAGCCCCACAAGAAACGTGTCATTGTCCATCGACAATGTTTGAGCAAAAACCGAAAAAACTGGCATGATCAAAAATAACCCGAACATACGTAACGCAAAAATAGCCGCCAGTGACACACTAGCACGAACTTCAAGCGAACTCATGCGGTGAACCCGAATAGTGGACGTAGCAGTAGAAACAGAATCCGTTGACATTAAATTTCAATCCAGAAGAAACTCCCAAACACACCGGTGCAACCCGCTCCTGTCAAACGAAAATCTCAGTTTGACAAGACAACACCACTTCTTGTGACCCATGCCGAAATCAACTCATCCAAAATAAGAGTTGCCAACCTTCGTGAACGGGTTGAACCCTCGCAATCAAACTTAGGTTTAGGTATATTAGCAGGTTTAACCATCCGGATTTTTCCTACGCCCCCAGCCGCCTCGGCTGAAACAAGCACTCCACCACCCGCGTTCTAGTCTCACCGGGTTGTATGGGAGATTCTTGTTGGTCTCCGTGGGACAATCAGGTCCACCTAGAAAGCCACGTTCATCTCGTGGCGACAATTCTCGGAAGCGTTGATGCAAACCATTCGCATTCGTGGGGCACGTACCCACAATCTCAAAAACATTAGCCTCGATTTACCACGTCATCAGTTGGTGGTAATCACTGGATTGTCGGGCTGCGGCAAGTCTTCTCTCGCGTTCGACACATTATATGCAGAAGGACAGAGGCGCTACGTAGAAAGTCTATCGACCTACGCGCGCCAATTTCTACAATTGATGGAAAAACCTGACGTTGATTTGATCGAAGGCTTATCTCCTGCTATTTCTATCGAACAGAAGAGCACGTCACACAACCCCCGATCTACAGTTGGCACTGTTACAGAAATTCACGATTACCTGCGCTTATTATTCGCTCGCGTCGGCACGCCCTACTGTCCAGATCACAACCTACCACTAGCATCACAAAACATTTCACAGATGGTTGATGCCACCCTAGCTCTGCCGGAAAACACCAACCTCATGATCCTATCCCCCGTCGTCACCAACCGTAAAGGTAAGCACACGGATCTATTCGACACGCTGCAAGCACAAGGTTTCGTGCGCTTTCGTATTCGATCAGGCAGCGGTGCTGTTAATGAAGGCACTTCCAAAATTTACGAAATCGATAATCTGCCAACGCTTAAGAAAAATGAAAATCACTCGATCGATGTCGTTATCGACCGCGTCAAGGTCAGGAATGATCTCAAACAACGCCTCGCTGAATCATTCGAGACGGCTATACGTTTAGCGAGTGGCCGTGCCATAGTGCTCGAAATAGACACCGATAAAGTACATGTCTTCAGCTCGACATTCGCGTGCCCCATGTGTTCGTATTCACTGCAGGAACTTGAACCACGTTTATTCTCATTTAACAATCCTATGGGAGCATGTCCAAGCTGTGATGGTCTCGGTCAAACAACTTTTTTTGATCCCAAATGTGTTGTCGCTTTCCCATCGCTGTCACTGGCGGCTGGCGCCATAAAAGGATGGGATCATCGTAACCAGTTCTATTTCCAAATCCTGCAAAGCCTCGCCTCATTCTATGATTTCGATGTCGATACGCCGTTCGAGAATCTACCTGATGACATTGCGAAAATCATACTTTACGGTTCTGGTAATCAAATAATACCTTTTAACTACATGAATGAACGTGGCAGCACATCCTTGCGTAAAAACATATTTGAGGGAGTCATCCCAAACTTGGAGCGCCGCTATCACGAAACAGATTCGGCCACTGTACGCGATGAGCTGGCCAAATATCAAAACAAACAGCCCTGTCCCAATTGCGCAGGAACTCGTTTCAGGCGTGAAGCTCGATTCGTAAAAATCGGAACAGACCATTATGCACGAGCGATCTATGAAGTGAGTAACCTTCCACTGCGAGACGCACTGCGCTATTTTCAGGAACTAACATTTGAAGGTGCGAAACGCGATATCGCCGAAAAAATCATCAAAGAAATCGTCTCACGTCTATCTTTTCTCAACAACGTTGGCCTCGATTATTTGTCACTTGACCGCAGCGCCGATACACTTTCAGGCGGAGAAGCACAGCGAATTCGTTTAGCCTCACAAATTGGTTCAGGCCTGACAGGCGTTATGTACGTACTGGACGAGCCGTCAATCGGCTTGCATCAACGCGATAATGATAGGCTGATTGGCACACTCAAGCATTTAAGAGACCTCGGAAATTCTGTCATTGTAGTCGAGCACGACAAAGATATGATTCTGGCGTGTGATCATGTGATCGATATGGGACCAGGAGCAGGTGTCCATGGCGGAACTGTCATTGCTCAAGGCAGTCCAAAACAAATCGCAGATCATCATAAGTCTCTAACTGGGCAGTATCTCTCTGGTGCATGTCGCATCGAAGTACCAACGACACGCCATATACCAACCAATGCATACCTACGCATCACCAAGGCAACCGGTAATAATCTAAAGAATGTATCTCTCGACCTCCCTGTAGGCTTACTAACCTGCGTAACAGGTGTCTCTGGCTCAGGAAAATCAACACTCATCAACGATACGCTATATCATGCCGTAGCACATCATTTGTACGGTTCTACGGCTAAACCTGCTCCTTTTGAGAGCGTCGAAGGATTAGAGCACTTCGACAAAGTTATCAATGTAGATCAATCGCCCATTGGCCGTACACCACGCTCAAACCCTGCAACCTATACAGGAGTTTTCACACCAATCAGGGAGCTATTCTCCGGTGTACCCGCCTCTAAGGAACGTGGTTACAGCCCTGGTCGATTCTCGTTCAATGTAAAAGGTGGCGGCTGCGAAACCTGTCAAGGAGATGGTGTCATCAAGGTCGAAATGCACTTCTTGCCTAACGTCTATGTACCTTGCAATCTTTGTAATGGTAAGCGCTACAATCGAGAGACTCTGGAAATTCAATACAAAGGAAAGAACATTCACGAAATACTGGAAATGACTGTCGAACAAGCGTACGAGTTCTTCCGTTCTGTGCCGATAGTGGCAAGAAAACTCAAAACATTACTCGATGTCGGGCTCGGGTACATTCGCCTCGGCCAATCAGCAACAACGTTGTCAGGAGGCGAAGCTCAACGTGTTAAGCTATCGCTAGAACTTTCCAAACGTGATACAGGGCGTACTCTGTACATTTTCGACGAACCAACAACTGGCCTACACTTTCAAGATATCAAGCTGCTTTTAACGGTGATTCACCGACTGCGTGACCAAGGGAATACCCTGGTAATTATTGAGCACAACCTAGATGTTATCAAAACTGCAGATTGGCTTATAGATTTAGGTCCGGAGGGAGGCGCAGGCGGTGGAAAAATTATTGCGCAGGGTACGCCTGAGCAGATCGCTACCCACAATGCAAGTTTTACCGGAAAATACCTGGCATCGCTACTCAAACAATCAAGCTAAGATTCATGAAGATCATCCAAGGATAGTTCTATGGACTCATATTTTCATCGTCATTTTTTCGTCGAAATGGCCAGCTACGTCTTTACTGCCTTAGCGTTGTGGCTTGTACTTAGCGTGCATCTACTTCCTGCCCTATTAGCTGGACTCGTAGTCTATCAACTCGTACATGTTATGACGCCACGACTGGAACGAAGGATCTCAAGTGAATGGGCCCGGTTAATCGCTGTTGGGCTACTTTCTGCGATTATCGTTGGCTTATTAAGCGCTATAATTCTTGGAATTATGACATTCTTCCAAAGTGATACTAGCCATCTGCAACATATCAACAGCCATATGATGGAGGTGTTCGAACAAGCTCGCTCTCAATTGCCACCTTGGATCACCGATCGACTCCCGGCAGATGGCGAGGATGTCCGAATCGCTGTCACTGAATATCTACGTGAACATACTCGCGAAATGTCTCTCGTAGGTAAAGAAGCTCTCAAAGGAGTAATTCATATTATCGTAGGGATGGTGCTCGGTGCTCTGGTAGCTCTGTCAACGGTACGAGCCATGCATCACATGAAACCGCTTGCCGCTGCCCTAACGCATCGTGTCACTTTATTCTCAGAAGCTTTTCGTCGTATCGTTTTCGCACAAGTAAAAATTTCGTTTATTAACACAATCTTTACAGGCATCTTCCTCGTCGGGATTTTGCCGTTATTTGACATTCATGTGCCTCTTCGAAAAACAATGATTTTCGTAACGTTTGTAGTTGGTTTACTTCCTGTTATAGGTAATCTAATTTCGAATACATTTATCGTCGTACTGGGTTTATCAGTATCCCTATATGTCGCTATCGCAGCACTTACCTTCCTCATTATTATTCACAAACTAGAGTATTTTTTGAATGCGAGCATTGTGGGGACACAAATCTGTGCCCGAGCATGGGAACTGCTACTTGCAATGGCTATCATGGAGGCCACTTTCGACTTAGCTGGACTCGTTGCCGCACCTATTTATTACGCTTACCTAAAAAGAGAGTTGGCGGAGAAAAACTTAGTTTAAGGGTAACTCGATAGATAAATATCTATAAATTTCCCCCTCACCCACCGAATAATGCAAAAATCGACACAATTACATCATATATTCATTGGTGTACGAGTTATATCCCATTACGAGCCGTATATCCGTCGTTGTATGTCAACGCAAGAGCTCAATGAGAGCTAAGCGGTAATCTCGACAGCCCGACACAGTACCGGCATGTGGTTTATATGTAACACATCTATTACGAGGAACCATGATGAACTGTAAATCAATCTCTCAGAACTTCCTCGGAGAAAAGGTCGCTTTTGTTATAATGGTGCCATGACAGTGAAAATAAATTCAGTCCGGGCGATAGCGCTTGCACGAGAAGTGCTCCGTATTGAAGCAAATGCAATCGAACGCGTAGCTAAAGACCTGAACAGCAGCTTCGCCAACGCCATAGAACTACTGCTGGCTTGTCGTGGTCGTGTCGTCGTGTCTGGTATGGGTAAATCTGGCCACGTTGGTCGCAAACTAGCTGCCACGTTCGCGAGTACAGGTACACCTGCGTTTTTTGTGCATCCGGCCGAAGCTAGCCATGGTGATCTTGGTATGATCACATCTGAAGATGTCGTCGTAGCACTTTCTAATTCAGGTGAAACCACCGAATTAGTAAGCATTCTTCCCATCGTGAAGCGTTCTGGTGCAAGATTAATCGCTCTAACCGGCAATAACGAATCGAGCCTATCTAAACTCGCTGACGTCCATATCGATTCCCGTGTTGCGAAAGAAGCATGCCCACTCAATCTTGCGCCAACCGCTAGCACCACTGCAACGCTTGCCCTTGGTGATGCCCTTGCCGTAGTCTTGTTAGAAGCGCGTGGATTTCGTGCTACAGACTTTGCCCGCTCACACCCTAGCGGCGCCATAGGCCGACGTCTATTGACATTTGTTCACAACGTGATGCGTACCGGTGATCAAGTTCCCTGCGTGTGTGAGAGTGCAAGTCTGTCAGAAGCCCTGATTGAAAGCACGACAAAATGTCTCGGCATGACCGCCATCGTCAACAAAGATAATAAAGTTGTGGGTATTTTCACTGATGGCGACTTGCGTCGACTCCTCGAACGCACATTGGATTTCCGTACATTCTCGCTAACGGACATAATGACTACTAACCCCCACACCATTGCTCCAGATCGTCTGGCTGTCGAAGCGATCAAGCTCATGGAACGACACAGCATTAGCCAGTTACTGGTCACAAATCCCGACGGCACCCTGCAAGGCGCACTAAATGTACATGATCTATTAGCAGCAAAAATCGTATGATCATAACTCGCGACTACACTGAAGCTCTGATGCGGGCTAGTCGTCTGCAAGTCATGATCTTCGATATTGATGGTGTCATGACTGACGGTGGTCTAAACTATGATTCCAATGGCGAAACCATGAAAGTATTTAATTCGCTCGATGGTCATGGCCTCAAAATGCTCACGTCTGCGGGTGTCACACTCGCAATTATTACCGGACGTCAATCCAATATTGTAGCGAAGCGAGCCACAGATCTCGGTATCACTCATATCTATCAAGGCATACACAACAAAGGTGAAGCCTTCGATGATCTACGTATGCACCTCGGTAGAATCCCGGAAGACGTTTTCGGTCATATGGGTGATGACTGGCCCGATCTCGAGGTAATGAAACGCATTGGTTTTGCGGTTTCGCCTCTCAATGCTCACGACGAAGTAAAATCCCGTAGTCACTACGTGACGCGAACCTTAGGCGGACGTGGTGCAGTACGTGAAGTATGTGATTTCATACTGCGGGCCCAAAAAAAATACGACAACTTGCTTTCACAAATACTAGCTTGAGGCCTCTCTAGCGTATGAGCCCTGCTAGCCCAGCCTCACTCCTTGCCACTGCCCTACTCGCTTCCATCGTCGGTGGCACGTATTGGCTCGTACAGAAAACCTTACCAAATCAAGATACCTGTACCAAATACGTAAAGCGACACATCCCGGATTACTATGTAGATAATCTGGTGATCTCGATCTTATCCTCCACCGGAAAAACTCAATATCGTGTCAATGCTCAACACATAGCTCACTATGAAGATGATGAGACTACCCACCTCGAGCTCCCTACAGTCCGAGCTTTTAGCCAAGATCAACCTGAAGTTACTGCCATGAGTAAACGAGGTATGCTTAATAGCGATATGTCAATCATCGATCTGAATGACAATGTTATTGTCAACAGAAAAGCAGATTTCCGAAATCCTACGATGCAAGCATTTTCGTCGCATTTTCAAATACTCATCAACAACGACATCATCCATACCGACACACCGGTGAAACTATTCCATGGTCAATCCACCATGAATGCAAGCGGTATTATTTTAAATAATAGCAAGCGTAGTTTGCAATTACTTGGTAACGTACACGGTACAATTCATCCTACCAGTCTGAAAAACGTCCTCACTGCTTCCATGCAAGCAACACCATAAAATTCTGTGATTGATAACCATTTTCTGTATTTCTCCTTCCGACGCCCTTCCTTTATCTTCATCATGCTAGGTCTAGTGATCAGTCTTTGGCTCGGCTCCATCGCCCGTGCAGAACGTGCTGATCACAACAAACCAATGAATATCCAATCGGACAACATGACCTATAATGACGCAAAAAAAATAAATATCTTCACTGGCAATGTCACCGTGACTAAGGGTACGATATTACTGAAAGCTGAACGTCTGCAAGTAATGCAAGATCCAGAGGGATACAGTTACGCCACTGCATTCGCCAAACCAGGCGATCTCGCCTATATATGTCAAAAACGTGACAACTCTGACGAATATATTTGTGGCTGGGGTGAAAAAATCGAGTACAACAGCAAGGTAGAAGTTGCAAAAATAACCACACGAGCCCTCTTAAAGCGTCTGACCAACACGAAAATACTCGATGAAATCCACGGCAGCACAATCACCTACAATCTCTACAAAGAAACCTATACTGCCAACGGAGGCAGAGACCAAGTAAGTCTGAACAATCCAAGCGGTCGTGTTCGTGCCACGCTGTCGCCACAGCACCGCTCAACACAATCTGAACCCACCGCAGCCTCGAACTACTCCTCCGCACCAATAAGTGGCATATCCCTTCATTCTTCCAAACGCATCGGTAACCCATGTGAATAACGCTCACTCGAATGCTAAAACCACTTCAAGCACCATGGCCGTACGTCAATTGAAGAAAAAATACGGGAGCCGCACCGTCGTCAAAGACATATCACTCAATGTCAAAAGTGGAGAAGTTGTTGGTCTCCTCGGACCGAATGGAGCAGGAAAAACTACGTCCTTTTACATTATAGTCGGTCTTGTTCCAGCAGACGATGGAACAATTATGCTCGATGGATGCGACATCAGTGAGCTTCCTATCCACCAGCGCGCACGCATGGGAGTGTCCTATCTACCTCAAGAAGCTTCGGTTTTTCGAAAATTGACCGTCGAGCAAAATATCCGTGCCGTGCTCGAGTTGCAGATTTCCAACCAAAGAAGTTCCTTGAGAAAGGAAAAAATCGATCAGCGTATTGAATACCTACTCGACGAGCTCCAAGTAATCCATCTTCGTAAAAATCCAGCCTTGTCCCTCTCGGGAGGCGAACGCCGCCGCGTCGAGATTGCTCGTGCTTTAGCAACAAATCCACGATTCATTCTGCTTGATGAGCCATTCGCAGGTGTCGATCCTATCGCCGTGCTTGAAATCCAGCGCATTGTACGTTTTCTCAAAAGACAAGGCATCGGTGTCCTAATTACCGACCATAACGTAAGAGAAACGCTCGGCATTTGTGATCATGCTTACATCATCAGTGAAGGCAGAGTGCTAGCCGCCGGCACACCAGAACAAATCGTCGCGGACGAAAGTGTCCGACGAGTTTATCTTGGAGAGAATTTTAGGATGTAAATATTAGAAATATTTGCACATGCATTGGTTTTTCGGTATTTTTAGGCTAACCACAGATATTTTAACTCCACGACTCACGCATCCAATGACTAGGGTCTACTTACGGCACTCAAACAACTCTGCTCCAACAGTTCAGAAAATAAAAAACAGTGCAATACCATTGGATGCATACCCCAAAGTCATTTCAAAACATCATAAAAACCTCTTTAAGGTTACCCCTTGGTTTTGCTGAAAAGTCCTGATACGATTAGGTTTCACATATCAAAAATTCCCATAAAAAAGGCAATTACATGCTCACTCCATTTGGAACTTCCGAACTCAACTACTTTTGAAGAGAGGAGATCTCAGATCTATTTTTTATACCTGAATTGATTCGCAACGTGTTTTTTATTCAAATTCTGCGCCAAGTCCAAACTTGGACACCCCAGGAAGGAGGAGAAGAATGATTAACATCAAGATTAGTGGACACCACCTGGACATCACACCCGCACTGCGTCAATATATAACCAACAAGCTGGATCAAGTCATTCGACATTATGATCAGGTAATTGATGTTAATGTGTTACTATCAATCGATAATCACAAAGAAAAGGGGAAACGGCAAAATGCACGCATCACAGTACACCTGAAAGGGAAAGAAATTTTTATTGAAAGTTTCGACGAAAATATGTATTCAGCCATCAACATGCTAATCGATAAACTCCATCATCAGATAATTCAACACAAAACAAAATTGCAAGAGCATCAGCATCCAAAAATTAAACATCAAGAATTACTGTAGAGCTATTGCGGTAATTTTTATCGCCTTTACCCCAAATGATATGCTCCACCCAAAAAATCTGGCGAAGATTGTCTACCGTGAAAAATCGGTGTCTACATTGCTTATCTTGTCGACGCTAAAGTCTGACGTGATAATCCTGTTTTTAGACCATGCCAGAGCAAGCGAGAATCAGAGATTGGTGGCACCGTTTTCACGTCCCATGTCATAAGATGAACCGTTTAGTAAAACTGTTACCTGCATCGAATATTTTGCTTGGTCTTTCCGTTACGAGCAAAAAACGTGTTTTCGAGCAAGCAGGCCTATTGTTCGAAAACAATGCTGGGCTGGCCCGTAGCACGGTCACCGATAACTTATTCGCACGCGAGCGTCTTGGTTCTACTGGACTGGGTGGAGGCGTTGCGATTCCCCATGGACGTATCAAGGGACTCAAGCACTCTACGGCAGCATTAATTCGCCTAGATGAAGCTATTCCGTTTGAAGCCCCTGATGGACAACCGGTTTCATTGCTTTTTTTCTTGCTTGTCCCTGAACAAGCCACCCAGCAACATCTAGAGATTCTATCCGAAATTGCAGAAATGCTGTCTGATGAGACCATGCGGCATCATATATTAACCAATATCTCAAATGCTGACAGTATCCACTCAGCGCTAGCCAATTGGCATCCACAAAAGAAAATATCTTGAATACAGGAGCATCCGAACAACATTTTGAATACTACTTAGCAGGTAGGATATCACGAAACTTCCACGATTCGAATAGATGAGGCCGCACAGTGGAACTAACAGGTATAAATGCACAAAGCATCTTCGATGACAATGCCTCAATACTGCGTCTTTCCTGGCTAACTGGTCATGAAGGTTGTGAACATGGTTTTACTCCAGAAAGTGTGGCCAATGCGACATCAAGCGCTGACCTTGTCGGGCACTTAAATCTGATTCATCCAAACCGCATCCAAGTACTCGGTCAAGCTGAACTGCGCTACTATCAACGATTATCGGACGAGAATCGTAAGCGCCATATGGGAGAGGTCATCGCTCTTGAACCACCATTCCTAGTTCTGGCCGATGGGATCGAAGCCCCCTCTGATTTAGTGCTGCGTTGCACACGGTCATCTACGCCATTATTTACCACACAACTCTCTACCGCATCAGTCATCGATGGCCTACGCCTATACATTTCTCGGGTGTTTGCGCCACGCTGCACAATGCATGGTGTGTTCATCGATATTCTTGGCATGGGTGTTCTGCTAACTGGCGAGTCAGGCCTTGGTAAAAGCGAACTCGGCCTTGAATTGATATCACGCGGCCATGGCTTGGTAGCGGACGATGCTGTCGACTTCGTGCGTCTCGGCCCAGATTTCGTAGAAGGCAGATGTCCTCGACTTCTGCAGAACCTCTTAGAAGTACGCGGCCTTGGTCTGCTTGATATTAAGACAATCTTCGGAGAAACAGCCGTACGCCGAAAAATGAAACTCAAACTGATTGTACAATTGGTGCGGCGCCACGACGGTGAATTCCAACGTTTACCACTGGAGGCACAAACAGTAGAGGTACTCGGACTACCAATCAATAAAGTGATTTTGCAAGTGGCTGCTGGAAGAAATCTCGCCGTTCTGGTTGAAGCCGCAGTGCGCAATACAATATTGCAGCTGCGGGGCATCAATACGCTCAAAGATTTTATGGACCGCCAGCGTCAATCCATGCAAGATCCTAACGAATCCACTGGAGAAATTACTCTAACAGCACACCCCTGAAAGATACGGGTCGGGTCCAATATCAGTCACCAGTTACTTAAGAAAAAGTGTCGACAGAATCACATACCATTCTGAGTTCGTCTCACGAATTTAATAATGAACATCGTTCTTATCACCGGTATTTCCGGATCCGGAAAATCTCTCGCGCTTAATTTACTTGAAGATGCAGGGTATTACTGTGTTGATAATCTTCCGTCGAGCTTTCTACCAGCACTAGCTGAGTACCTTAGCACCCAAAACTGTCCCAGGCTAGGCGTCTCCATCGATGCACGCAACGTGGAATCACTAGCCGATCTCCCATCAATTGTCGATAGACTTCGGCGTTTGGGACATGATGTACCCGTGCTTTTCCTGAATGCTACCACGCAAACACTGGTACAACGCTACTCAGAAACACGCCGCCGGCATCCGTTATCTTCAGTCTCCTCCGCTAACACAGTATCACCGAATGCTTCACTGGTTGAAGCCATTGGGAAAGAACGTGAACTACTTAGTAACTTAAGTGAACTAGGTCATCAGATTGATACCAGCAACCTGCGCGCAAGCAACCTGCGCTGTTGGATCAAGGAATTTGTCCAACATGATCAAACTAGTTTCACTCTGATGTTCGAATCCTTTGGATTTAAAAATGGAGTACCGCTCGATGCTGATTTTGTGTTCGATGTCCGATCACTGCCCAATCCATACTACGACAGTCAATTAAAATCACTCACTGGACTTGACCGTCCCGTCATCGATTTTCTCTGTGCTATTCCGGAAGTTTCTGAGATGATCTACGACATCGCCGTCTATCTTCAGAAATGGCTCCCGAGCTTTATAAGAGATAATCGGAGCTATCTGACCATTGCCATTGGCTGCACAGGTGGACAACACCGATCCGTCTATATTGCAGAAAAACTACGCGAACAATTCATTACGGAGTCAAGCGTCCTCGTGCGACATCGAGAACTGCGTGACGCTTGTTAACATAGAGAGTATCGATGATCTGACGAATTGGAGATGGCAAGCCTACAGTGTCTATGGCGTTCTCAGACAACCACATGAAGTGTCTGAAACCATCACTTAACACAGCAACCTCTTTCATGACCACTAACCATGGTCGCAAAAATAGTTTGAAATGTGTAAAAATGTGCCAAAGTGGCGCAAGAGGCATCATGTAAAGCACTTTACCAAATCTCTCAGCGGATGCCGTCAGACTCGCTCGAAGTACAGCATCATCTTTCGGTTCATAGTCATTCAACGCTGTCAATTCTGGAAAGCTCCACAAACCACCCCAAATGCCACTATCAGGCCTTCGCTCAAACAACACGGATGTGTCAGCACATAACACGAGAACGTCGACGAAACGCTCCGATTGTAACTTTCTTGGTTTTGGTGTCGGCAAAGCATGTTCGCGGCCAGTGGCATGCGCAAAACAATACGTATCGAATGGACATGCCTCACAACGAGGATTAACCCGACTACACAAAGTTGCGCCAAGATCCATCATGCCTTGCGTGTACGCCGCCAGATCAGCCGCAGGCAGCAATGATTCAGCAAGCGCCCACATCTTTCGCTCCACCTTCGGTGTACCAGGAAATCCCTCAATACCGAATACTCGTGCTAGCACTCGTTTCACGTTACCGTCGAGAATTGCTGCCTGCGCGTCGTAAGCAAACACAGCAATCGCGGATGCCGTTGATCGCCCAATGCCAGGCAATCGAATTAGCATCTCGACACTCTCTGGGAATACCCCTCCATGCCTATCCATCACTGACTGTGCACATTTATGCAAATTACGCGCTCGTGAGTAATACCCCAACCCGGCCCAAAGGGCCATCACTTCATCTTGCGTTGCCACCGCCAATGTCTCTACATTTGGGAAACGTTCAAGGAAGCGCGTATAGTATGGAATGACAGTGGCAACCTGTGTCTGTTGGAGCATAATCTCCGATAGCCAAATACGATAGGCATCACGGGTGTTTTGCCAAGGCAAATTATGGCGGCCATACTCGGCTTGCCAGGCCACCAAACAGGCCGCGAAAATTTCAGTAAGTGGTTCTTTCATATCCTATAAAGTGTTCTAAACGTCTTTGATTGCAACCAATGTAAGCAGAGGATATCGATTATTGCATCGACACAATTCGGAGAATGAGCTTCTCAAAGACCTAGGATAGCTGACTTATAAAGTCAGCTATCAAGCTATCATCTTTCTCGATCACTGTGCCGTCAATCCTATAAAAGTACATACGAAACAGACAAACAATGGCGTAGACTTTTCTCCGCTGCCAGAAACGGAAAATCCCCCTAAATGGCTTTTTGAGATGCAACAAGAAATGATGTATCTAAAAAATCTCTGCAGAAAGTCTAATTCATTGTGAGAGGTATGAACCACATAACGTTGAAAGAGATTCTTAAAATATGGAAAGGTGACAATCATCAATAATGTATCAAGGTACGTGCATCACTGGAGTATATGACACAATTTTGCAACACATACTTTAGACTTCCTCGGACAAAGACATGTCTGTAAACCTTGGAGAAGGTTAGACTGCATTGCATCTGTCGCGTTACAATTCCTAAAAACATGATACAGAATTCTATGCCTACCTCTTCTATTCACTTGTCTTCATGTCTTTGTGCTATCTCCACTAGAGCCTCCCTACGCATCGGACTCTCTTGTAAGATCGCACTTTGTGCGACGATCCTCGCCATCGCTAGCAGTACGCTAACCATGGCGCAAGATACGCAAAAATTGACAGCTTCCTGGAAAAACGAGTTATTACTAACCGATTATGAACAGGACGTAACGACCAACAGCCTAAAAGAGCAGCTGCCAAAAATCACACTAAGCAGTGAAATCCTGTTCAAGATACTAGCAGCGGAAATCAGTATGCAGCGGGGGCAGATGGCTCCTGCATATAACACCTATCTCATTCTGAGTCAAAAAACAAAAGATCCACGTATGGCTCACAGAGCCACTGAAATAGCTCTAGGTGCTGGTCAACTGGGTGATGCACTATTCGCAGCACGTTTGTGGCACAAACTTGAACAAAAAGAAGAAGGTCCCTCATCGCAACTATTAACCAGCCTAGAAGTTACTACCGGTCATCTTACAGAAGCCGAGCCTCTATTCTTGGCTAAGTTAAAGAAACTTCCCGAAGCACGTCGTAGTCTGGCTATACTAGAAATACAGAAAATGCTCGCACGCTCCCCTGATCGAGCTAAAAGTGTGGAATCACTCAAAAGAATTCTCGTAAATGACATGCATAGACCGGAAGCCTTATTAGCAATTGGTCGTGCACAAATCGAAGCTGGAAATATCAGAGGGGCACGCATATCACTAGAAAAAGCCCTTAAACTTAATCCCCACTATGAGGAACCTGTTGTTCTCCTTGCGCAGCTCCGTCCGAGCGCAAACACTCATTTGCCAACTATGCTGCAAAGCTTCTTAACGTGCAACCCTGATGCAAAAGAAGCGCGGCTTGCTTACATTAAGGTACTGCTATCTCATAATCAACTTGAGGAAGCGCAAAAACAATTCGAAATATTGAAAAAACGATATCCGAATGAATTGTCGATATTGATGGCTGTGGCACTTATCAATCTGCATAGCAAGCATCAAGCACATGCCAAAGACTATTTACATCAATACGTGATAGAGGCAGAAGCTCAGAACAGCGATCCTTCCCAAGCTTATCTCTATCTGGCGCAGATTGCAGAAAACAAAAAAGATTACATCAGTGCAGAAAATTGGTTATTAAAGATCAAGGAAGAAAGTCATACTTATTTACTTGCGCAGATATACCGCGCAGATCTGCTTATACAGCAAAAAAAGATTGATGAGGCTCTAACGCTAATCCAGAGTATCGAATTGAACGATGCTCGTGAAAAACTCGTACTCAAACGTGCACAATCAGACGTGCTAGTCAGAGTTAAACGCTACGATGACGCCGAAAAGCTACTCCGTGTCGAGGTCGAAGCTCATCCAAACGACATGAGTTTACTATACCAATACGGCATGGTTGCAGAGCTAAATCGTCATCACGATGTAATGGAAAAATCAATGCGCCAAATCATAGCCGATCAGCCCAACAATGCACAGGCATATAACGCCCTTGGGTATTCACTGGCAGAACGAAAAAAACATCTGCCGGAAGCACTCAAATTACTAAAAAAAGCAATCAACTTCTCGCCGCAAGATCCACATATTATGGATAGCTTTGGGTGGATCAAGTATCGCCTAGGCGACAAGAAGGCCGCGCTAAATCTACTACGTAAAGCTTACGCAATTCAACCACAAACCGAAATCGCAGCACATCTGGGTGAAGTCCTCTGGGAATTAGGCCAAAAAGATGAGGCTAGAAAAATATGGCTCGATGCGATGAAAATTGATGCTGACGACGAGACGCTACGCTCAACACTCAAACGCTACAATTGCAGTTATACACCGTGATACACCGATTGCTCCAAAAAATCTCTGCACACAGCTCGATCTCCGAAAGGAAGCGATCCAATAGAAAAATGAAGAAAACATCTTTCTGGAGTCAACTTCTTATTACCATGATATTCGTCACCACTGCTGGATGTGCCAAGATAACAGCACACAATCCCCTGACAAGCGATGAAAGTATGGATATCCAGATTTATCGTGGCCGATTTTCGATTCATTACGGACAATACGAGAGTCCTCTCAACACTTATGGGAACTTCATTTGGAAGCAATCAAGAGAAACGGTGGATGTACAATTTCTAGATCTATTTGGTCAAACACAATTGACTATTCGTAGCACACTATACGATGCATCGGTCACCTTGCGCGGCAAATCGCCATTGACGGGACTCCGAATAGAGGATGTTATGCAAAAAACATTTGGCTTTAGACTGCCAGTCTCAGGGCTTCGCTATTGGCTACAAATACAACAAGCTCCAGGTTCCCTCGCACAAATAACTCGCGATCCAAAATCAGGTCGCGTCACGCGTCTCATCCAAGATGGATGGACCATCGAGTATCAATCATATTTCGAGTCCACACCTACACGTGTCAAACGCCTTAACATCAAACGTACCGTAGACGACGGTACGCTGTTTTCTGCAAAGCTCGTTATCGACGAATAATCATAACCCATGTCTTCTACATTAGACTCATTCATCATTCATGTACGAAATCTTGCGTGACTGTTTAGCACCCGCAAAGCTAAACCTCTTTCTACACATCATAGGACGACGTCCAAACGGCTACCACGAACTACAAACCGCATTTCAGCTTATCAATTGGACCGACACGCTGCATTTTGAGAGGCGTCATGATGGCGCCGTAGTCCACACAAATCTCTTGCCCGGCGTCCCGGCCGAGCAAGATCTCACTGTCCGTGCTGCATCTTTGCTGCAGCAACATTACGGAATCAGCTTCGGAGTCGATATCACTATCGAAAAACGACTTCCACAAGGCTCAGGACTAGGCGGGGGTAGCTCTGACGCCGCAACAACACTCCTAGCACTTAATCGTATGTGGCAACTCAATCTGCCCCGTGCTCAGCTACAAAAACTCGCACTTAAACTTGGCGCCGACGTTCCATTTTTCGTGTTTGGAAACAATGCATTTGGTGAGGGTTTAGGGGAAATATTGACGGCCATAAACTTGCCAAAACGGTATTTCATGGTTGTCAACCCTCGAGTTCATGTTTCTACAAATAAAATATTTCACTCTTCCCTGTTGACAAGGAACACAAAGGCCTGCAAAACTACGGGTTTCATGGAGCATGTTGCAAGAAACAGGAATGATGTGCTGTTCGGGTGTAACAATATGCAGTCCGTTGTGGTTGGTAAATACAAGGAAGTCGCTGCAGTGCTAGACTGGTTTTCCAATTTCACTGTGGCTGCACGTATGACCGGATCGGGTTCTAGTGTATTTGGGGTATTTGATACATTAGAAGAAGCGCAAACGGCAAATAAGCAACTGCCGGCAATCTGGCTTAGTAAGGTAACCACCAGCCTGAGTCAACATCCGATGTTTGATTTTGCATCATAGATTTGCTTTATTGCATTTAAAATGCAATAAAGATTACGGTTAGCGTAGGGGAGTCGCCAAGTTGGTTAAGGCACCGGATTTTGATTCCGGCATGCGAGGGTTCGAGTCCTTCCTCCCCTGCCAGTTTTCTTCTGTTTTTCAGCATTCGTATCACGTCCCGCAGGTAGCCAGATGAGTAGTGATAACCTGATGGTGTTCACCGGGAATGCCAATCCCAACCTCGCTCAAGAGGTCGTCAAGAACCTAGGTATTCCCCTTGGAAAAGCGATGGTCAATCGTTTCTCCGATGGTGAGATTCAAGTTGAAATCCAGGAAAACGTACGCGAAAAAATTATCTTCGTACTGCAATCCACTTGCGCACCTGCGAATGACAACCTGATGGAGTTGTTAATCATGGTTGATGCACTCAAACGTGCATCAGCTGGTCGTATCACTGCCGCTATACCTTATTTTGGTTACGCCCGCCAAGACAGACGTCCTCGTTCAGCACGCTTTGCAATCTCGGCAAAGGTCGTTGCCAATATGTTGCAAATTGCGGGGGTCGAGCGAATTATTACGATGGATTTGCATGCCGACCAAATTCAGGGTTTCTTTGACATCCCAGTCGACAATATCTACGCATCTCAAATTTTATTGAGCGATGTACGAAAACATAATCATCAGAACCTGCTAGTCGTATCCCCGGATATCGGTGGTGTTATCCGCGCTCGTGCGATGGCTAAGCAACTGAATTGCGATCTCGCCATAATTGATAAACGACGCCCGAAGGCAAACGTATCAGAAGTGATGAATATCATCGGTGAAGTTGATGGTCGCACATGCCTCATTATGGATGATATGGTCGATACTGCAGGCACGCTATGTAAAGCAGCCAAAGTCCTCAAGGAACGTGGTGCAGAGCTGGTATATGCTTACTGTACCCATCCGGTGCTGTCTGGTGATGCCGTGGAGTGCATTAACGAATCAGAACTCGACGAAGTCGTTGTCATTGACACGATTCCGCTGCGTGATAATACGAAGGGGGGAAAGATTCGTCAACTAAGCTGTGCAAATCTACTGGCCGAAACCTTTTCACGCATCCGTCGTGGTGAATCGGTAATGTCTTTATTTACAGACATGTAAGTCAAAATCATTTTTAGATCGCAGTAATAATTTTGTCGGTCCGTTACCCTTTCTTTTTTGCTATACCCGAAACTCAATATTGAGGCTACGGGATCATCCCCACCTGGTCGCGGGTGGTAAAAGGAGTTATGTTGTTATGAAAGTTGTCGCTTTTGAGCGTACTAAGCAAGGTACGGGTGCGAGCCGCCGCCTCCGCAATGCCGGCAAGACCACAGGCATAGTGTATGGCGGTAACGTCGACCCAAAAATGATCGAACTCGACCACAATACACTATGGCATGCGCTGAAGAAAGAAGTTTTTCACTCATCCATTCTCGATCTAGAGCTGTCTGGTAAAACAGAGAAAGTGTTGTTACGTGATGTGCAGCACCACCCGTTCAAGCAACTGATCTTACATGTTGACTTCCAACGAATTGATGTAAAAAAGCCAATCCACGTTAAGGTGCCGCTACACTTCATTGGAGCCGAAAGTGCGCCAGCTGTGAAGTTAGCTGCCAACATCATCAGCCACATCGCGACAGAACTTGATATAAGTTGTCTTCCAGAGAAGCTCCCGAAATTTATAGAAGTTGACCTATCAGAACTTGTTGCTGGTGCATCAATTCATGCTAAAGATATAAAACTGCCGGCCGATGTAGAACTAACAGTGCACGTCGCTCAGGAAAATCCTTTGATCTCATTAGCTGTCCAGCCAATGAGCACCATGTTGGACGAAGCATCGAACAGTCCAGGAAAAACTGAAGCGTCAGCCATCTAACTGTACTCTCGTGAGACAACAAAACCAAAGTCTGTTAGAAGTACCCCGCCGCGGCAACAGTCCGGCGGGTTTTTTGCTGACATTTGAAAATTGTGATGATTAAGCTGATAGTAGGACTTGGCAATCCCGGCATTGAATACAATTCAACGCGGCATAATGCTGGTTTTTGGTTCATCGATGCACTAGCCCATCAAACGGGAGCATCACTTTCAATACACAAGACATTCCACGGACATGCAGTGCACACACACGTCGCAGGCCAGGATGTATGGTTATTGAAGCCATTAACATTTATGAACTGCTCAGGGCAATCAGTCGTTTCGTTAGCACGTTTCTATAAAATTCCCCCTAAAAAAATTCTCATTGTGCACGATGAACTTGATTTGCCTCCTGGAAGCATCAAACTAAAAAACGGAGGTGGTAGCGGTGGACACAATGGCATAAAAGACATAAGCGTACACCTAAGCACAACGGAATATTGGCGCCTACGCTTTGGCATAGGGCATCCACGCTCACTTCAGCCTCCTCGAGGTCAGCAGCAAGTCGCCGACTTCGTCATGGATCCGCCGAAAAAATCAGAAAAAGAGGCCATAGACGACGCAATTTCACGATCACTCTATGCTATCAATCTTATAGTGAAAGGTGAAATAGAAAAATCCATGACGTACCTGCATAGCTCGCCAGTTATACGCGACAAGTTAAAAACAAAAACGACGACCCACGCCATCAATACAAGATTGGCTAATACCAATTAGGACTTCCCTGATTTATAACTCTGAAATTTCCTATACTTCGTCAGTAACGCTTCGCGGGTCTCCACGTTCTCTGGATTGATAAGAATACATTCGACAGGACAAACTTGCACACACTGTGGCTCGTCGAAATGTCCCACGCATTCATTACATTTTTTCGAGTCAATCTCGTAAATATCTATCCCCATAGAAATCGCGTCGTTCGGGCACTCAGGCTCGCATACGTCGCAATTTATGCATTCATCGATAATCATTAACGCCATACAGCAAGCTCCTGCAGCAGTATGCCAATAAGATTGACACTTACACCGCTATGGTCTTAGCAACTTTGGTTATGAGTCGCTTCTCGACGGATGGAAAAACAAACTTACTGACATCACCACCCAATTGGGCGATTTCGCGAACGATCGTCCCAGAAATAAATTGATATTGATCGGATGGCGTCATAAACATCATCTCAACATCTGGTAACAAATAACGATTCATCCCTGCCATTTGAAATTCATACTCAAAATCAGAAACTACACGTAATCCACGCACGACAACGCGTGCCTGATGTTTTCTCACAAAATCCTTCAGTAACCCAGAAAAACCTTGTACTGTCACATTCGAATAGTGTCCAAGCACCTCCTCTGCAATCTCAATGCGCTCATTCAGCGTAAAAAATGGGTTTTTGTTCTGACTATCTGCAACTCCCACCACCAGAATATCGAAAATACCTGCGGCCCTACGAACTAGATCCTCATGACCTCGCGTAAATGGATCAAAGGTACCAGGATAAACGGCCACTCTCATGCCTGCATCTCCACGTAACGGTAATTTGTGCGATACACTTATTCATTCCTCTCTCCCAAATTCGGAATCAACTCCAATAAATGATAATGAACTGTGCCAACTTTTGCCTGGCGTACACATACCAATTTTTTAGTCGCAAGTGCATCGGCGCTGAGTGAGGTATTATTTTCTACATAAATAACACCATCCGGCACCAACAAACGAGCAGCAACGGGCAAAAAATCCATTAACCATACACTGTTGAATGGCGGATCAAGGAAAATTATATTGAATTCTCCAGGCGCCATTCTAGTAAGCAAATGGCGAGCATTGGCCTTTACGATCTCAACCGTATCCGCCTGCAATTTGGCCTGATTGACACGTAATTGACGCACTGCAAGCGCAAAATTTTCTATCATGAGGACACGCCGCGCACCACGGGATGCAGCTTCAAACCCAAGCGCACCACTACCCGCAAATGCATCGAGACAACATAATCCCGTCATATCCTGGCCAAGCCAATTAAATAACGTCTCACGCACACGAGCAGGCGTTGGTCTCAAACCGTCCCCTCTAGGTACTGGCAGAGGAGTACGCTTCCAATCACCGCCAACAATACAGACTTGCTGAGGCGCATTCCGAGTATCCCTATAACGGAGAGCTTTCTTCATTAAAAATGCAACCTGTATACGCCTCTTATCAGAGTCTTTAAGCCAAAAAAATTAAACATTGCTGTGCCCTAGGCTATATGATCGAGTAAAAACATACCACATCATCCATTCCAGGCATACACTCCCAAAATTAACCGTCATTAAATTGTGCAAAGACCTATTCTTCCTGGGTTCTTTCGATATCGCCAGCCACGCTCTTCATAAATATGATGAATGAAAGTAATATTGCTGTAAGGAACAGGCAAAAAGAAGATAGTGATTTTTACGCATACTCTGCTCCATTATTTCCACAATATCAAGAATGTTCGGGACAGCCATACACGATAATAAATAGGCACGGCAATAATCTTCGTTAACAATCCAAGTTATAGGTTATGTACGCCTCACGTCTAAACTGATTATTGGATCATCGTACTTATGACAACTCGATATGCATCTGTTATAGAATAAGCGTCGCCTCCCATTTCAGGAAGCATCTCGGTACATGCTTTATCT
Organism: Candidatus Pandoraea novymonadis; assembly: GCF_003004665.1. Taxonomy (GTDB): domain Bacteria; phylum Pseudomonadota; class Gammaproteobacteria; order Burkholderiales; family Burkholderiaceae; genus Pandoraea; species Pandoraea novymonadis. The sequence continues at coordinate 83,639 of NZ_MUHY01000002.1, read as the reverse complement.
CATTTTCTCAACATATTTTTCTAGACCTACTTATTAACTCAACTCCGCAATCAACAACACCAAGTCCCATGGTCAGCTTCTTCAAACGCTTCAAATCCGGCGATACGGCAAAAAAAAAGGCGAACTCAACTTCGGAAAATACTGATCCAAAATCAATTCCAGAAAGCGCCCAGAGCATCATGGAAAACAAGCACCAAGTGGCAGTTGCCACTCCAGAGATAATGGGTCAAGATTTAGAAACATCGTTGTGTAAATCTGATGGTAAGTTACCGTCTCAAACTTATACCGATCGAGTTTTTTTATCCACTATCAATGCCAATGAAACCATTGGTATTGATACCTCCTGCACACAATCAGTAAAAACACCTCAATCAAAGCCCCCCCCATTTTCCATTGTAGAAGCTCGAATACCAACCATTTCTGCGGAAAATACACAAGGTCAAAATATTAGTTGCATTGTATCTGCTCCAGCACAAGCTAACACGGAAAAACGTTCATGGTTAGATCATCTAAAATCAGGCTTGTCGAAAACAAGCACAAACTTGGCACAAATTTTCAACAGTGTAAAACTCGACGAAACCCTATTTGAAGAATTAGAAGATGTCTTATTGATGAGTGATACAGGCGTTGAAGCTACGAAATATCTCATTGGAGCTTTGCGCAAGAAAGTTAAAACTGAACGGTTAACTCAAAATATCGAGGTTAAGCGAGCATTACACGATCTTTTAAGGGATTTACTTTACCCATTGGAAAAAAGGCTCATTTTAAGTCGAGAGCGTCCTTTGGTCTTCATGGTTGCGGGCGTCAACGGTGCTGGAAAAACCACTAGCATTGGTAAGCTTACGAAATATTTCCAAGCTTATGGGCAAACTGTTTTATTAGCAGCTGGCGACACCTTCCGTGCTGGAGCACGTGAACAGCTGGGGATTTGGGGAGAACGTAACAACGTGCCAGTAATTTCGCAAGAAAGTGGTGAACCAGCATCTGTGGTATTTGACGCTGTCACATCAGCACGCGCCCGTAAAATCGACGTTGTAATCGCAGATACAGCGGGTCGTTTGCCAACACAATTGCACCTGATGGAAGAATTGAGAAAAATCAAACGTGTCTTAGCTAAAGCAGTCGAAGGGGGGCCCCATGAAGTGTTACTCGTGATCGATGCCAATAACGGTCAAAATGCACTAGCACAAGTCAAAATATTTGATGACAACATAGGCCTAACTGGATTGATTGTCACAAAATTGGATGGTACAGCAAAGGGCGGGATTTTGGCAGCCATCGCTCGTCAACGTCCAATACCTGTGTATTTCATTGGAATTGGAGAAAAAGCAGAAGACTTGCAGCCATTTTCGGCCGAGGAATTTGCAGATGCCCTTCTAGGATAGTGATATAAAAAATACATGTAAGCACAACAATTCTAGCAAGGTCTTTTAAGTGATCCACAACAATGAAACGTATAAAATGCAGTGCACAATGCATTTACTCCTCAGTCGAAAAAATAATTTTCACAACAAGAGTGCTACATTTTAGAGTTCGTCAACAGGGTCACGTCTCATCTAACTGAATGTGAATCGAAAGTCCGAAAGTCAAAAAATATTAGCTGACCTTTGCAAGAATCTTGTCACAAACACAGGCTTTAAAAAAATGGAACGTAGATTGATCTGGTAATTTATCTCAAACCAACCCACGCTGGCCAAACCATGAAAAAGCAGAAAGTATGAACGAATTTCTATTCAAATTTGAGTAATAGCCAATGTTTATTTAGCTTAAATATCGCTCGTCTATCTGCTTCCAACAGAACCATCACAAAATGCCACGTTGCGCAACCAATCCAATTGCAATTGTCCACATCATTGTTCCCACAATCCCGTCAAGTATTTGCCAAGCCCGCGGCTTAGCAAATAGTGGCCCGAGCAGACGGGCTCCATAGCCAAGCACGTTGAACCAAAGAACTGAAGCAGTCATAGCCCCAAGTGCGAACCAAACGTTGCCAGGCGGCGATTGACTCGCCCCCACTCCACCAAGCAAAATTACCGTATCCAGATAAACATGCGGATTAAGAACTGACAACATAAGCGCCGACCGCAAAGCACCTGACCAGTGGGCATCCGCGGCGACACCAGCATTCCTCCCGTCAACACGTAGTGCCACAGTTCCTCGAAATGCGGCTCGCCATGCACGTAAGCCGTACCAAAACAGGAATGTAGCTCCGCCCCATGTGACCGCAGTCAGAAAACGTGGGTATTTGCTGACCAACTCTCCCATCCCTGCGACACCAGCCGAGATCAATAATATGTCACAAATTGAACAAACCACCACGATAATGCCAATGTGGCTGCGCAGAATGCCTTGACGAAGCACAAACGCATTTTGTGCTCCAATCGCAATAATCAAACTTGCGCAAAGCAGCAGTCCCTTGAAAAAAGCCGGATGGATCACGTCCATTTCCTTAACCTCCCTTTTATCATCGTAATTTACCGCCATGCCAACTTGTTTGAAGGTATCGGATCACTCGGCATTAGTTTTATGCACTGAGTATATCCCATTGAAAACTCTTCGAAAACGCAGAACAATGCACGTTCATCTCCATGATCTGCTTAAATGTTCGCATCTCCCGTCTAGAGAAAATGCGCATTTTCCATGCCCCTTCATAGGGTAGCCATAGGCACATAATAAGGAGTAAAAAATGAACATAGGAAGAGTACAAAAATACATCAAAAACCTCAACATTCTCAACGGCTTTGAATCAAAAATTGATCTAGCTTTTCTAGTGCTATGAGCATAGCATACACAAACTGTCAAAAGGCTCCTACATCCAAAAACCAAAGCAATCTATGCTAAATCCGTGATAACTGAGCTACTCAGTTCTTTCTCTCGCAATAGCATTATTCTATATAATAGAATAATGCTATTGAACACCACAGATAGCAGCGCATCCAACTTCTTAATTCCGTTCTCGAATCGAATCAACTAGAAATAAATCTCTTTCATAACCTGCTACACCTGAGACCTGAGACGAGTTGGAATTTACACCAATCGATCCACATTTGTACAATGGACTGTTATTCAAAACAGAAGACGGGTAACGTCATGCCAACCTTTCCTATAACGCCCATTGGCACCATCTTGCCTAGGGTGGTAGAATAACATTAACTAAATTCTCACCGGGAGCCGGTCCACTTGATGCCTGTCGCCACTTTGCACCCAACGATGTCGGCTTTCGCAAAAGCGCCGACTTCTTCCGCCTTAACTCTCGCTGTATCTAGCATAATACCGGGAAGTCTTGGCAATATTGACAGCTACATCCAAGCTGTGCATCGCATTCCGCTTCTTTCTGCCGAGGAAGAACGTTCTCTCGCGACACGATTGCGTGAAGTAGATGATCTCGAGGCTGCCCGCCAGCTGGTGTTGTCGCATCTGCGACTTGTCGTATCTATCGCCCGCAACTATCTGGGTTATGGCTTGCCGCATGCGGATCTAATTCAAGAAGGCAATATCGGCCTGATGAAAGCCGTCAAACACTTCGACCCAACGCAAGGTGTGCGCTTGGTTTCATATGCAATGCACTGGATAAAAGCAGAAATTCATGAGTACGTGCTAAAAAATTGGCGATTAGTCAAAGTTGCGACGACAAAAGCACAGCGAAAACTATTCTTCAACCTGCGCAGTCGAAAACAAGGACTGAAGGCATTTACGCCAGAAGAAATCGATCAAGTCGCACGCGACCTGAATGTGAAGCGCGAAGATGTAATCGAAATGGAAACTCGCATGTCCGGTGGCGATATCGCCCTCGAAGGAAAAAATGACGATGGAGAAACCTCCTTCGCACCAATTACCTATCTAGCTGATTCACACCAGGAACCAACTGCTGTTTTGGCGGCGCGCGAGAAAGACCACCTCCAGAGTCATGGACTGCAAGCTGCACTTTCAAAGCTTGACGAACGCAGCCGCCGCATAATCGAAGCCCGTTGGCTAGCTGTCAACGACGATGGTAGTGGGGCAGCAACCCTCCATGACTTGGCTGACGAATTCGGTGTTTCTGCGGAGCGCATCCGTCAAATCGAGACGGCCGCCATGAAAAAAATGAAGGGAACTCTCTCAGAACGCACTTAAATCCTCTTGTTCCGTGAGGAAATTAGTATTTAACGTACAGCGTTTATTCCACCCTCAAGTCCAGAGTATATGATGCTCTGACAGCGAGAATAATTCCACATTGCCTAAATAGCAACACTTGGCATATTTCGAATCAAACAATCGCATCGACTATTTGCCATTTTCTTAAGATAAGGCATAATCTCAAAACTGAAAGTCAGCATATTATCTGTCTTGAAATATGAGAGGCCTGCAGATGGACGTTCAGTGTCCAATTGATCGAAAGTCGTCTTGTCTAGCTACGGCTGACAGCGCTGATTCACTGATGTGTGAAAGCCCACACAACCCGCAAGCGCATCGTTCTTTCACCCGTGAAATTTTAGTCGTACTGGCGGTCAAATTTATATTTTTGTTAATTATCAGACATGTGTTTTTCGACAAACCTATCGCCAAACACATGTCGCTGCCATCCTATGACGTGGCCAATGCCCTTTTAGGTTCTGTGAACAATAGTCGTAATAGTAACAATATTAATACTAAAGAGTATTCCACTAATCACGCGCAAGGTAACAGTAATGATAAGTAGCGAAGTCGTCGACCTCTCTCGCCTACAGTTCGCCATCACGGCTCTCTATCACTTTCTGTTTGTACCTCTCACACTTGGTCTATCATGGCTGTTGGTCATTATGGAATCGATGTATGTGATGACAGGCAAGCAAATCTATAAAGACATGACCCAATTCTGGGGCAAGCTCTTTTTGATAAACTTTGCAATGGGCGTCACCACAGGACTAACGCTAGAATTTCAGTTTGGCACAAATTGGGCATATTACTCGCACTATGTTGGGGATATTTTTGGTGTACCGCTAGCCATTGAAGGACTTATGGCGTTTTTCCTCGAAGCCACCTTCGTTGGATTATTCTTTTTTGGATGGGAAAAGCTTTCGCGTATCAAGCATTTGATTGTCACCCTGATGGTCGCACTCGGCTCAAATCTATCAGCGCTCTGGATTTTAGTTGCCAACGGATGGATGAATAATCCCGTTGGCTCATCGTTCAATTATCAGACCATGCGCATGGAGCTGGACAGTATCTGGGAAGTTATTTTCAATCCAGTCGCACAGGTTAAATTCGTACATACGCTATCAGCCGGTTACGTGACAGCTTCCATGTTCGTTCTAGGTATCTCGTCGTGGTATATTTTGCGGCGTCGTGACGTATCTTTTGCATTACGCTCCTTCGCTATCGCAGCCGGCTTTGGTCTCGCTTCAGCGCTGTCGGTCATTGTACTTGGCGATGAATCAGGCTATACCACAGGTGAAGTACAAAAGATCAAACTCGCTGCTATTGAAGCGGAATGGGAAACTGAAAAGGCACCTGCCGCATTCACTCTTTTTGGCCTCCCAAATCAAGAGAAAGAACGAACAGATTATGCTGTCAAGGTGCCATGGATCATGGGACTGATTGCGACTCGATCGGTCGATACACCGGTGGTCGGCTTAAAAGATTTACGAGACATACACATCCAAAAAATTGAAAGCGGCATATCAGCCTTTGGAGCACTAGAAAAGCTCCGAGCAGGTGACACCTCACCAGCAGTTAAAGCCTTATTCGAGAAGCATCAAGCAAACCTGGGTTATGGTCTACTGCTCAAAAAATACACACCCAACGTAGTGGATGCAACACCACAGCAAATTCTTCAAGCTGCAAACGATACAATACCAGCAGTAGCCCCTGTATTTTGGTCGTTCCGTATTATGGTGGGTTTAGGGATTTTGTTCTTACTCACATTTTTATGGGCGTTCTGGATTTGCGCACGCCGGCGTCTGCTTCATCCGAGCAACTCTTGCTTCTTGCGATGGACGGTGTGGGCAATTCCATTACCGTGGCTTGCAGCCGAACTCGGATGGATCGTTGCCGAAATGGGTCGTCAACCCTGGACAATCGCTGGTATTTTGCCAACACATCTATCGGTTTCAACTCTATCAGCAAGAGATCTTTACCTTAGCCTTGCTAGTTTCTTTATTTTTTACACGGCACTTCTCATCATCGAAATGTTTTTAATGTTGAAATATGTGAAGCTTGGACCGTCAGCATTACACACAGGACGTTACCACTACGAGCGACCAGCTCCAAACGCTCTAGATTGATATCCCCCGGAGACTTTAACAATGATCATCGACTACACCATACTCAAGCTGATTTGGTGGATACTCATAGGTGTACTGCTTATTGGGTTCGCGTTCTTTGATGGATTTGACATGGGCACAGCAACATTGCTACCATTTCTTGGCAAAACAGACGCAGAACGCCGTGTAATCATTAATACGGTAGCCCCAACGTGGGAGGGCAACCAAGTCTGGCTCGTGACTGCTGGCGGGGCCATGTTTGCTGCTTGGCCACTGGTTTATGCAGCAGCCTTCTCTGGGCTTTATTGGGCCTTTTTGCTAGTTCTATTTGCGTTATTTTTACGACCAGTTGGTTTCGATTATCGTAGTAAGCTAGATAACCAATATTGGCGCACCTCTTGGGACTGGGCACTTTTCGCGGGTGGTGTCATTCCATCCTTAGTCTTTGGCATTGCGTTTGGAAATCTTTTATTGGGGTTGCCATTCTCGTATGACAACGAAATGCACTCAACCTATACTGGTTCTTTCTTTGATTTGCTAAATCCATTCGCTCTCCTATGTGGGTTAATCAGTGTACTGATGTTAGTCACACATGGTGCTGCTTATTTACGGATTAAAGCTGACCCCAGCATTGCTGTCCGTGCTGAAAAAATAATGCGTCTGACAGCATTTAGTACCTTGTTACTTTTTCTCCTTGCTGGCGCATGGATTTCAATGCTTATTCCCGGTTTTGTAATAACCCAGATGCCACCAACTGATGCGGCCGCGATGCCATTACTCAAACATGTTGCTAAAGGTCCTGGTCTTTGGCTTACAAACTACCGCCTATACCCCTGGATGATGGTGGCACCTTTGCTGGGCTGCATGGGTGCATTACTGACCAGCTTGTTGCCAACGAGGAAAGCTTATGCTCCGACGACATTCATCCTCACTGGGTTGATGATCGCTGGTATTATCCTGACCGCTGGCTTCTCGATGTTCCCGTTTGTGATGCCATCATCAATATCACCTACCTCAAGCCTGACGCTATGGGATTCAACATCCTCGCAACTTACGCTTCAAATTATGCTCATTGCAGTCATCGTCTTCTTGCCGATCGTCCTGCTCTACACCAGTTGGGTTTATCGCGTAATTCGCGGCCGTGTGACCATCGAGCAAATTAACGAAAATCCCCATACGACATACTAACTATCTCACGGAGTCAAAAATATGTGGTATTTCTCATGGATTCTCGGCCTTGGCCTCGCCTTATCATTGGGTATAATCAATGTAATGTGGCTCGATTCACATGACTATTTGGAACGTAGCAATCAAGGATAGTCTTCGATCAAGAGAACAGCGTGTTCCTGCCGCCGCACATGCCGCACTACAATAATTTCTTCAAATCCTCAACCATCTGATCGACGGTCTGATCCGGTCTCATCAGTATACGCAATTGGCCTTTTTGATCAAATACATAAATACCTGCAGTATGATCAATCGTATAACTATCTGGAGTTTTTCCTTCCACTTTTTCAACAACCACACGGAAGTCTCTCTTCATCTTCTCGAATGCCACCTCGTCAATCGCACGTAGTCCTAAAAAATCTGGATTAAACGCGTGTACATATTCGCTGAGCAACTCTGGCGTATCGCGCTCAGGGTCAACCGTTACGAAAATCACCTGTATCTTCTTGGCATCGTCACCAAGCTTATGTATCACCTGATTCATTTCCGCAAGCGTCGTCGGACACACATCAGGGCAGTGGATATAGCCAAAGAAAATAGCCACAACACGGCCTTTATAGGCGGCCAACGTGATTGGCTTGTCTAGTGAATCTAGCAACGAAAATTTCGATGTAAATGCCTTATTGGCACTTATATTGAGACTTTGAAATAAAGGATGTGCCTGATCCCCACAAGCAGTCATCAACAAGATTGATATAAAAAAGATGGACAGTGTAGTTACCTGCGAAAGACTAAATTTCATAATATCCAGAAAAAACACACAATGCTGCTACGAATAATGCAACAGGAACTATCTATCCCACCTTGATGCAAACTCTAATCGAATAAGAAAATTTCTAGATAGTGATCAATCAGCAATGCTGCAAACAAGAGTGACAGATAGACAATAGAATAACGAAACATTGAACGCGAAAGTGCATCAGAATAATTACGCCACAACTTCCACGCATACCCAAGAAAAACACTACTCAATAAGATTGCCGATACCAAATATACATAACCACTCATACGGTGTAGAAATGGCATAAGAGACACCAAAAAAAGAACTATGCTATACAACAAAATCTGGAGCCTTGTATACCGCTTTCCATGAGTAATCGGCAACATCGGCAAACCAGAATCAATGTAATCTTGATAACGGTATAACGCCAACGCCCAAAAATGTGGGGGAGTCCAAACGAAGATAATCAGTACCAAAATCCAGGCATCAGCAGGCACTGTTCCTGTGATAGCAGACCAGCCCAAGGCAGGAGGCATCGCCCCCGCAGCTCCCCCAATCACAATATTTTGCGGTGTCGATGGTTTGAGAAAGACAGTATAAATGATAGCGTAACCTACAAAAGTGGCCAATGTCAGCCACATAGTCAATGAGTTGGTAAATGCATAGAGCAGAAGAGCGCCTGTGGTCCCCAGTAAAGTCGAAAAAGCGATAATTTCTGTCGGCGTGATTTCACCACGTGCAGACGGCCGCTGCGCAGTACGACGCATCAGCGCATCGACGCGATGATCAAGCAAACAATTGACAGCAAACGCTGAACCAGCGAGAAGCCAAATACCAATTGTCCCACCAATGAAGGCTTGCCAAGGTACCATCCCACGTGTAGACAAAAACATACCGATGACGGCACAAAACACAGCCAGATGCGTGACACGAGGTTTAGTCAAAACCCAATACTGTGCAATGCGGTTAGTAGAAATTGAAGGAAGTATCCTGCTTTTCATAGACTCTTAGCAATACCACTACCACTGTGCTGAGCGAGTATCGGCCAAAAGTGGCCAGTGGCATTAATCCGATAGATTAACATGACCAGGAGAATCACTAAGATTGCTGCAACTCCATTATGAGCAATCGCATTAAACAGCGGCCATTGGAAAACTATATTCGATAATCCTGTTCCGAATTGCACAAATAGCAAAAGAAACAGTAGCGTAGCTTCCCTATGCAAGCTGTCATATTTGCGCAAACACATCGCCAGCCAACCCAGATAAAGGACTACCAGCACAGCAAACGTGCGATGAACCCAATGGATCGCCACTAATGCTTCCATCGGCATGGCATCACCACCTACCGTTTGGCCCAGCACACGCCACAAAGCAAACCCGTTATGAAAATCCATGGAGGGAACCCACTGCCCATGACACTTCGGAAAATCCATACAAGACAAAACAGCGTAGTTAGTACTCACCCATCCACCTAGCGCAATCTGAAAGCTGAGCAGTACCAATCCTATGATCGACGGCCATCGCCATCGCAACATACGAGGACTCAGCGTGAATTGATCCAGCGGTATTTGACGCAATGCAAGCCAAACTAACATTCCAAGCAGCAGCAATGCCAATAACAAGTGTGTGGTCACAATCATAGGCTGAAGCTTCATTGTGACAGTCAAAGCACCAAAAGCCCCTTGCAGACAGATAAGAAAAAACAATCCTGTCACTAAGCACGGGGATTGTTTAAATATATGGCGTTTCGCCCATCCAATCGCCATTAGAACAATAATCAAAAAACCCAATGCCATCGCGAAATAACGATGGATCATCTCGATCCAAGCTTTCACAATGGTGACTGGTCCGGACGGGAGAGCTTTCTGCGCAGCATGAATCTCCGAGTATGCAGAAAATGCAGAAGATTTATGATAACACCCTGGCCAATCAGGGCATCCCAAACCAGAATCAGTCAGACGCGTGAAAGCACCAAACATTATGAGATCAAGCGTTAAGAAAACCGCGATCCAAGCGAGCTTACAATATTTTTTCACATTACACTGGAACGATACCAAGCTAAGTGGCAAAATTGCAACGCATAGGCCAATCAAACCCAATTCGAGTATATAAGGCATAAATCTACTCTCCATTACGAAAGCACGACTCGTAAGTAGGTCTCTTTTGAAAATGTATTATAGGAAAACATAAGCCGCGCAGTAATTAAAAAATTCAGGTAATCATAAAAAAGTACTCTTCAAACCACAAGTTTGATGTAACGCGCGTATAGGTAATAAATACTTAAATATCCTTGAAGGTCAGTTTCTAAGCTTCATCAAAAAATAAAATAGTATCCTGACTAATCACTACTAAGTATGATAGCGTCTACCGTCACGCTGGATATCTTGCACCCGAATTACGGCATTGCCGGTAGCATCAGTCCTCGATGCTACTTTCCAAGCGTGTCCATATATGATTTCGAAGGTCAACATCAGTGTTCCATCTGCCCGACGTTGACGCTCGAGTGCGGCAAGTAACGATGAATAATACTGCTTACCGGTAAGACTCACACTCAGCATAGGCTGCAGATTTACACCGAGTAAACGCACATCACGTAATAAGGCTTGCGGTGTTTCAAACGTCATAGTGATTGACTCCATATCAACAACTGGAGTATCAAAATGACTCTGCACGAGCATATCACCGAGATCATGCATGTCAGTAGGCATCAGCTCAAGTTGAGGAAATGCGCTCACTTCTTTCCACGCAGCACGGAGCTCACGTAAAGTATCTGGCCCAAAAGCCGAAAACATTAGCAGTCCATTATTTGTCAAAACGCGATGCCACTCAGGAATCACACGATGTGGTTCCTGATACCAATGTAAAGCAAGATTTGACCACAGAAGATCGACGCTTGAATTACGTAATGGTATTTTCGAAAAATCGCCCTGGATGATTCCAGGCCCATGTGTAGTCTGTAACATGTGCCAACCCGTTCTACAACATTTCGATGCCGCTGCATTCGTCATTGCCTCTGATAAATCAAGACCTATCCTGTATGCTTGAGGATAACGCGCGCCTAACGTCAGCAAATCAGCACCCGTGCTACAACCTGCATCAAGTAAACGCCTAGGTTGAATCTTTATGTAATCGAGACGACTAGCCAGCCGTTCAGCAATTTCTCGCATCAAAAAATCAGCATCTGCCCAATGTAACGCTCGGCGATCGAATACGGCACGTAGGAAACGAGATGAAAAAAACGACGTGCCCGATTTAACTTCAATTTTATTCATAGGAGAAGCTCTTTGACAGAGTCGGCAGTATACTCGTCTTATTCGCAAACAATGAAATGGTCACTATGGGAAATACCTGCATCCTAAATATCAATAGCGAGTGCACGCACCACGCACTCGCTATTGATATTTAGGATGACCGATAAACAAACATGCCACCAAGGTATGTCACTTTTCAATCACTACAATGTTCAACGTCGTTCTCGTTAGTCCTGAAATTCCCTCCAATACAGGCAACATCATTCGTTTATGCGCAAATACCGGCGCACGACTACATCTGATTGAACCACTAGGTTTTAGTCTTGACGATGCACGTATGCGACGCGCAGGACTTGACTATCACGAATATGCAAAAATGTGTGTTCACAGCAATTGGACGAAATTTCTTGCTGATGAAAGGCCCGATCCAAAAAGGATGTTTGCCATCACGACGCGCGGATCACGCATCTTCAGTAATTTATCGTTTTTGTCGGGAGATTGGTTTTTATTCGGATCCGAAACACGCGGACTCGATCCTAACCTACTAGAAATTTTCGATTTTCCACAACGAGTTCGCTTGCCAATGCAACCAGGCAATCGTAGCATCAATCTATCAAATACGGTTGCCATTATAGTATTTGAAGCCTGGCGACAGCAAGGTTATGAAATCGAAACATGAACACATTAGCTCTATTTTAAGACATGTCCGAAATCTTCACGTTCAGCGCGTGCATCGCGGCGAAGAAGTTTTTCAACCGTCGTGCTGGCAGAAACTCCATCGAACAATATTGCGCAAACAGATTCAAGAATTGGCATCGAGATACCATGCTGATATGCCAAATCCCGAATCGTGCTCGCGCAATATACACCCTCAGCCACATGCCCTAAAGTGGTAAGGATTTCCTTAAGTAACTTCCCCCTCGCCAATGCCAAACCGACAGCCCGATTCCGTGATAAATCACCTGTCGCAGTCAAAATCAAATCGCCAACACCTGTTAAACCCAAGAAAGTTTCGAGCCTACCACCGAGAGCCATGCCTAGACGCGTCATCTCAGCAAGTCCTCGTGTCACAATCGCTGCTCGAGCATTCAAACCTAGGCCTAAACCATCTCCGATGCCCGTCGCAATCGCAAGTACGTTCTTCACTGCGCCGCCAACCTCTACCCCCACAAGATCATCGCTTGAATAAATACGCAAAGCACCGAAGTGACAAGCATCAATCACAAGATCACAAAGCTCAGATGAAGCACTAGCAATCGTCAGCGCTGCAGGAAGTCCTTGTGCAACTTCTTTCGCAAAACTCGGCCCAGACAGTGATCCTTGTAAAACATTAGGGAATACCTCGTCAACAACCATATGGGGTAATTTTCCGGTATCTGCTTCGAACCCCTTACAAAGCCATATCAAATGCCGAGGTGACATAGCACACGCCTTCATAGCCTGTGTTAATGCCCGCAAAGCTGCTACAGGAACAGCAGCTACACATAAATCAGCTTCGCCAACACCATGCGCAAGCGCAGCAGAAAAATCATCGGTATAGCGAAGATTCGAATAAAGGGGACAGCCAGGTAAATAAGCTGAATTCTCCGAATAAGAGATAAGCTCAGCTACCAAGTGTGCGTCACGTGCCCACAACAAAACATTATGACGAGCTGACATATGACTCGCAATAGCCGATCCCCAAGCACCAGCCCCGAATACAGCAATTTTCATTGTTAATCTCTTGTCCAGCAGTCAGCTAGTTCAGTATATTTAGTATTTTTTCTTCATAGTACTGTCATCAAACAGTACTAACTCTTAGTCTTCTGATACATCAGCAGAAAGCAATTCTCAACTCTTTTGCACAACCAACTCGGTTTTACGTTGCTCATACAAACTTTGGAAATTAATTTCAGCTAAATGAATCGGCTGGAAACCTGCACGGCTAATAGCATCCGCCAAGTTGGCACGTAGATAAGGGTATATGATCGAGGGACAAGTAATACCTATAAGCGAATCCAATTGTTCTAATGGAATATTGCGAATGGCGAAGATACCTGATTGCTTGCCTTCAATCAAAAACGCGATCTTTTCTTTAATCTTTGTTGTGATAGTAGCAATTACCGACACCTCAAAGATATCTTCTTCTAAACGCTCAGATGAAACATTGATTTGCACTTCTACCGTCAATCTTTCTTGCTCTAAGAAGATGGCAGGTGAGTTCGGCTGCTCCAGCGACAAGTCTCTCAGGTAGGAACGCTGAATGTGGAAGTATGGCTGATTCTGGTCGGACATTTGAATTCCTTTAAAAACAACCACACCTTAGCGTGTGGCTGACGAACATTATCCTATACTGAAAAGGAATACCTTAAAGCACTTGTAATTTCCGGATCAATTCACCTGCTTTATCGAGTGCGGAAAGGTCATCAAAACCGCCAACATGATAGTCATCGATATAAATTTGTGGAACTGTCCGACGATTCGTACGGATGATCATTTCTTCTCGCTTGTCAGGATTCTTGTCGATCAATACCTTTTCAATCTTCTCGACACCTCGCTCACGTAACAAACGCTCTGCCATTTGACAATAGGGACACACCTCCGTGCTATACATCACAACTTTTGGCATTTCCATTTCTATAAAACTCCATCACTTATTAATAACGGGCAAGCCAGCCTCTTTCCATGCATCCAAACCACCTTGGAGACTATATGCTTCAGCATAGCCAAGTTTGCTCAACAGCACCTGTACCTTTGTTGAACGCTCACCACTCTTACACACGATAAGAACTGGTGTCGCCTTGTTCTGAAAAATCTTTATCACTTCCTTTCCCACTTCGGAATCCGCTAATGGAAAGTTACGGGCCTCTGGTAAGTGGCCCTCAGAAAATTCGGGGACACTACGCACATCAATAACCATAGCACCTCGTCGATTAATAAATTGGCTTGCTTCCATAATGGATAGTCCTCGACCACCAGGTTTAAGCATTGGCCAAACGATGAGCCACCCGGAAATTAGAACGATGGCAATCAAAATAAGATTTGTATAATCAGAAAAAAACGTCACGAAACACCTAAAAATATCAAAAGAACATAATCATTATAGAATAATCTTTTTTTAGTATCGTCGATATGTTCGACGAATTCCGTCCACGGGCTTCCTTCAAGGGAAGATCCCACAGTTTTATCACTCTTACCGAAGTTTCATCTATGTACAAACTCGTCCTCATACGCCATGGTGAATCCACATGGAATCAAGAAAATCGCTTCACCGGCTGGGTCGATGTCGATTTAACTGAAAAAGGCATTGCAGAAGCCAAGCAAGCTGGCAAATGGCTCAAAGAAGCCGGGTTCGTTTTCGATTTAGCGTATACCTCTGTGCTCAAACGTGCCATCCGAACTCTTTGGCACATCCAAGATACAATGGACAAAATGTGGATTCCCGTCGTCCATAGCTGGAGAATGAACGAACGTCACTACGGTGCGCTTACAGGACTTAACAAAGCTGAGATAGCAATGAAATACGGCGAAAATCAGGTTCACATTTGGCGACGAAGCTACGATATTGCACCTCCACCGCTCACCGCTAACGACGAACGTAGCTCATTCAACGACCCACGTTACGCAAAACTCAAACGTCAAGATATTCCGCTCACAGAATGCTTGGAAGACACCACCTTACGCGTGCTACCACTATGGAATGAATCTATCGCTCCAGCCATCAAAACAGGGAAGAAAATCCTAATCGCAGCACATGGTAACTCGCTACGCGCACTTATCAAGCATCTTGATGCTATTTCAGATAAAGGTATTGCTCACCTAAATATTCCCAACGGGATGCCAATAGTCTATGAGCTCAATGCAGAACTAAAGCCTATCCGGCATTATCTCCTCATTGATCACGGAAAAATAGTAAGCACCCTCACCGCACAAGAAAATTCACATCATAACAATTTTATGTAGATTACCTCTGTATGTTCCTCAACCACGTTTTGTCGTAGAAGTTATAGTTAAACATACTATGTCTCATTGGCAAAGAGTTATACTTCGCTCAAAGCACCATGCGCCCATTAGCGGAAGCGCTAGACACTCGGACTTTCTCCCTATTATGCGCACAACCATTAAACACATTAGCTTGATCATCATTGGCCTGGCATTTGGTGCGGCTGCTACAGTCGCTTTTTCACAAGCTTCTGAAAAGAGCGCCATGTCACCACTACCTCTTGAGCAATTGCGTTTGCTAGCTCAGGTTTTTGGTCAGATAAAACAAGAATATGTGCAACCAGGTGATGATGAAAAACTACTGACTTCAGCGATTAAAGGAATGGTATCTAGCCTTGATCCACATTCATCCTACCTGGATAAAGAAGAATTTAAAGAGTTGCAAGAACAAACTCGTGGTCGCTTTGCAGGTCTTGGTATCGAAATTTCACAGGAAGATGCCCTCGTTAAAATCATCTCCCCAATTGAAGACACACCAGCTTTCCATGCCGGCTTGCGTCCGGGTGATTTAATTATTCGCGTTGACGATAAACCTGTTCGAGGTATGACACTCAACCAAACTGTCAAACGTATGCGTGGGGTGCCTGGCAGCAAAGTTACACTTACGATATTCCGAAAGAAAGAAGAACGCACGTTTCCAGTGTCAATCACACGCGCCGAAATTCGGGTACAAAGTGTGAAAAGCAAAATGCTTGAGCCAGACATCGCTTATATTCGTATCACAAGTTTCCAAGAGAGAACAGTCCCAGATTTAGCTAAAAAATTGCATGCTCTTGCCAAAGAATCACCTAATCTAAAAGGACTAGTCCTCGACTTACGCAACAATGGTGGTGGCATCCTACAATCCGCTGTTGGCGTTACCGCAGCGTTTGTCCCACGAAACACTATTGTGGTTACGACAAACGGTCAGATGGAAGATGCAAAACAGCGTTACAAGGCTAATTTCGATAACTATCGCCTGTCGGCAAACCAAGAAGATCCATTGAGGGATGAAAACCCTATTTTCAAAACAGTGCCAATGGTTGTGTTAGTAAATGCATACTCAGCCTCGGCTTCAGAAATCGTTGCTGGAGCACTACAAGACTCCAATCGTGCTTTAATAATGGGAAAAACAACATTTGGAAAGGGTTCGGTGCAAACAGTCCGACAGCTGTCGGCTGATACAGCATTACGTCTAACAACAGCGTACTATTACACACCAAGTGGCCGCTCGATTCAGTCGACTGGCATCAAGCCGGATGTGCCCGTAGACCAAAATCCAAAGGGTGACCTAGATGACGTTCTCGTAACTCGAGAAATCGATTATCAAAATCATCTGCGTAATACTCAAACACACGACGAACAAAAAGAAATGGATGTGCGCGAAACACAGCGGCTAGAAGAAATGCAGCGCCTAGAAGAAGAAAACGAGAAAAAGACTCCTGAGCAACGTAAAAAAGAGCGTGAAGAGAAACTGCCAGATTTAGGCAGTATGGAAGATTTCATGCTGCAACAAGCGGTCCATCAGTTAAAAGGAGAACCGGTGCAGCGCACAAAGTCTCGCCTCGAAGCAAATACAGCCTTGTCACAGTAGAAAACTCTTGTGGAAGATAAATGAACGACGATGAACTCCTGCGTTATTCACGCCACATTCTGCTTGATGAGATCGGCATCAAAGGCCAGGAAAAGCTCCTTGCCGCGCATGCCATCATCATCGGTGCTGGAGGTCTCGGTTCCCCAGCTTCCCTTTATCTAGCTGCCGCTGGAGTTGGTCATATAACACTAATAGACGATGATATCGTCGACTTAACTAACCTTCAGAGACAAATTTTGCACGATACGAAAAGTGTAGGACAGGCGAAAGTAATATCGGGACATACGCGGCTTGCACAGCTTAATCCAGATGTACAAGTAACTGCAATCCATACGCGAATCGACGAATCTAGTCTTACACCTCTCATTACACATGCAACCGTAGTTATCGACAGTAGCGACAACTTCATTACCCGTCACTCAGTGAATCGAGCTTGTGTTGCAGTAAAAGTACCACTCGTCGCAGGCGCCGCCTCGCGCTTCGATGGTCAAATCAGCGTATTTGACATGCGCAACCCTGCATCGCCATGTTATGAATGCCTGTTTCCTGCGAAAGAACCACCTCCCACACAAACCTGTGCATCAATGGGTGTATTCGCGCCACTTGTTGGTATTATCGGTAGCATGCAAGCGGCAGAAACCATCAAACTTATAGTAGGTATTAGTCAGTCACTTGCTGGACGTTTACTGATCTTAGATAGCCTGCGAATGTCCTGGCATACGATGCGATGTGCTCCTAATCCTGACTGCTTAATATGCAGCAAATAGACCGTTTATAACATAAAAAACATTCACTCACATCCGGCCAGTCTCCTTAGAACGAAGAGTCAACATATAACTTTTTATCGGGATGCCGTGCCTAACCTAGCCAAGACAGCCTGCATCTCTTTCGGCTCTGTCGCCGCCAAGAGGTCCTGAAGTGGAAGCTCTAAATCTGGCAAATTCACACGTAATATCTCACGTTTTACCTGCAGCAACTGACTCGGATGCATTGAGAATTCACGTAACCCCATCCCAAGCAAAATTCGCGCGGCACTAGGGTCCCCCGCAATCTCCCCACATACCGCAACCGGGACACCAAAAGTGTTTGCTTCACGAATTGTCATAGCAATCAAACGTAGTACTGCTGGATGGAATGGATCATAAAGATGAGCGACTTCGTTATTGGCACGATCAATCGCCAAGGTGTACTGAATCAAATCGTTTGTACCGATCGACAAAAAGTCAAAACGCTTGAGAAAAATCGGTAGAGCCAACACTGCCGCAGGTACTTCAATCATAGCACCCAACTTGACATTCAAATCGTAGGAAAATCCAGTCAAATCCAACTGACGCTTAGCCTCACTGACAAGATCAAGTGTCTGATCAATTTCCTGAACATGCATCAACATCGGAAACAAAATACGTACCGGCCCAAATGCCGATGCACGCAAAATAGCACGTAACTGTACCAAAAACATACGTGGCTCAGACAAGCTCCACCGGATTGCCCGCAACCCCAGCGCTGGGTTTTTGGCGCTTTCATAAGCATCATGACCATTTAGTGGCTTATCAGCACCTATATCGATAGTACGGATTGTCAGCGGCAATCCATCCATTTCCTGGACCACACGTCGGTAAGCCTCGAACTGTGCTTCCTCTCCAGGAGGCATACACCGATCCATAAAAAGAAATTCTGTGCGGAAAAGACCCACTCCCAAAGCACCTGCTGAAACAGCAGTCCTAGCATCAGAAGGTAATTCAATGTTTGCCAGCAATGAAATAGGTGTACCATCGACAGTTACTACAGGAGCATGCTTGAGACATTGTAAACGTCGCTCATCAATTGCACATTCCCTTTGTCGATCTCTGTATTCTTCAAGAACAATAAGCGTCGGATCGACAATCACAATGCCAGCATCACCATCAATGATAATAAGGTCATCCTGCTTAATGAGCAAACTAGCCTGCGTGACACCTACCGCTGCCGGAATACCAAGACTTCGAGCCACAATTGCAGTATGTGACGTCTTACCTCCAAGATCAGTGACAAATCCGCGAAAGGCCTGATTTTTGAGTTGAAGCATGTCAGCTGGAGCAATGTCACGAGCAACAAGAATCATATTATCAGAAGGTCTCTTAGCTATAATATTTCTAATGCCAGGTACCCCAGCGAGAACCTTAAGCACACGCTCCGTCACTTGCTCAATGTCTGCGCGCCGCTCTCGCAAATATTCGTCTTCGATATCTTCAAATCGAGCTACTAAAACTTCAAGCTGAGTTGCCAAGGCCCATTCGGCGTTATAACGGCGCGTACGAATCAACTGAATCACTGCATCGACAAGCAAATCATCATTAAGAATCAGTGAATGCACATCGAGAAAAGCCTCCATCTCACCCGGTGCATCATCAGGCAACTCAGCCTTGAGCGTGTCCAATTCTTGTTGGACTGTATGCTGCGCCAATCGAAAGCGTGCGGATTCTTCCTCGATCTGATCTTGCTCAACGAGGTAATGCGGTACGTCAAGCACAGCTGGTGCAAACAAATATGCATGCCCGATGACTATACCACGTGAAACAGGTATTCCATACAAGGTGAACGACAAGAGAATCTCCACATTTCAAATCATTTCACCGAGTTCCCGGTGCGTGGCTCATCCAAGCTAACGTTTATTAAGTATACAAAGCTTACTCTCCCTCACCAAAGCGGTCAGCAATCAACTTGAGGATAGCCTGCATTGCATCAGCTTCATCGTGACCGTCAGTCTCAATTTGAACCTTCGAGCCAATTCCAGCGGCCAAAACCATCAAGCCCATAATGCTTTTTGCATTGATACGGCGACCGTTTCGTGTCATCCAGACCTCGCTCTGAAAACGTGAAGCCAGTTGCGTAAGTTTCGCCGATGCCCTTGCATGCAGCCCTAACTTATTCACGATTGTTGTTTCTTTTTGAAGCATGTAAGTTTGGTATTTTTTTTGACATCGACGTATGCGTACCAATTTCAAGAATACCTTGAGTTCCTCCAGAAATCACCTTATTAACCAATATATCGAGTGGAGCAGAACGATAACAAACTGCCTTGATCAACATCGGCAAATTTACGCCGCCAACCACTCTGATCTCACGTCCAACAAGCTCAGCTGCAAGATTAGACGGTGTTGCTCCGAATAAATCAGTCAACACAAGTACACCATTTTTTTCATGCAAATACTTAAAATACTGACGTATAGTTTCCAACAATTTTACAGTGTCTTGATTGGGCGAAACATCTACCACAGAAATCCGGGCTGGGCAGCTGCCATAAATATGCGAAATACACTCTCGTAAAGCAGACGCCAAAGGCGCGTGAGCAATTATAAGGATACCAGCCATAATAATAGAAGCACGAATCCGTTACCTGCATTTTATTGACAAACAGGTCCGGAGCATGTACCTGTCGATTCCGTGCCTCCCATTCTGGGTGCACACAAAGAAACCTGTATTTGGGTATTGAAAAATCAAGCACTTAAATAGCATTTTCAAGCTCATCAATGAACATTTTCGTTACATCGAATCCCGTCTGATCGAAAATTTCCTGGAAACAAGTTGGACTGGTAACATTAACTTCCGTTAAGTAGCCGCCAATCGTATCTAGACCTACCAACAATAAACCACGCGTCCATAACACGGGACCAATCGTCTCAGCAATCTCACGATCTCGTTCAGTGATCGTTTGCGCTTTACCTAAACCTCCCGCTGCCAAATTCGCTCGAACCTCAGTACCTTGCGGAATACGTGCGAGAGTAAACGGCACGACCTGACCGCCAATCAATAAAATACGTTTATCCCCTTGTTTGATTTCTGGGATGAACTTTTGTACCATAACAGAGCGAAAGCCGTTCTCACCCAGTATTTCAATGACAGTTCCAAGGTTACGCCCATCTTCAGTTATACGGAAAATACCGGCCCCTCCCATACCATCGAGTGGCTTGAAAATAATGTCGCCATGCTGCGCATGAAAAGCGCGCAAACATGAGGCATCACGTGTTACAAGCGTCGGCGGGATGAAACTACTGAATTCAGAAATCGCTAGCTTTTCTGAATGATCGCGAATCGCCTGAGGACGATTAAAAATCCGTGCCCCAGCACGCTCAGCAATCTCCAATAACCACGTCAAGTTGACGTACTCCATATCGAATGGAGGATCCTTACGTACCAACACAACATCAAAATCTGTCAAGGGCAACACACTCGTCTCTACAATAGAGTACCAATAAGCCTTATCGCCTGTGAGATGAATTTTAACCACTTTTGCCTCGACATTCCCGCACTGCCAAACCAGTGAATGATCCTGACAGAAAAACACGCTATAGCCACGGCGAGCTGCCTCGGACATCATCGAAAATGTCGTGTCCTTATAAATCTTTAAGTGTTCTAGAGGGTCGGCAATAAATAAAATTTTCATCGGACGAGGACCCTCAAAATGAGTGAAGTAATAAATGGAGGTAACTCGATGGGATAAAGCAAGCATCCCAGAAATCACTGAACTTCAATTCTAACTGAGCTGCTCTTTTCCTGCTTTAAATTACTTACGCAGACTGAAATACCCATCTTGAGTTTCTGGATACATATAAAATTCATCTCATATGATGCTAACAACAGTCTTACTTATACCTCAATCATCAAAAATGATGACCGGTCTATCTGTACCCAGCAACAAACAACTCCAACAACAACCCTTAATCACTATTGACAGATTAATTACTATCTTTCTAAGGAAATTATTTATCAGTATGTTTCTTGATCTGGATCAGTCCGTTCCAACTCAATAGATGCGGCAAGCAAACCTAGACGAGCAATAACTCCATACATGTAAAACCGGTTTGGCGGTGCTGCGCCAAGCTTTGCTTGCATATCAGGTAATGCAGCATGTTCAAAAGAGAGAGGAAAAACCTTAACCCCTGGAGTATTAAGGTTTTTATCTTTGCCGTAGCTGGCGTGAACACGGTAGCAACCTCCAACAACATAGCGATCAATCATGTAAACCACTGGTTCAGCCACTGCTTCGTTAAGGCGTTCAAATGTATACACACCTTCTTGCAAAAGGACTTCATGCATTTCAAACCCTTCCTTTAGCAGGTTCGTCTTGCTACAACTACACAGATTCAAATTCTTGATATTAGCCGCCTCATAAACCCTCATCCCAACCATACTATGAGCACCCGCATTAGACTTCAATATAATAAACGGCTTCTCGCTAATACCGTACTCCCGATATTTTTTCGCAATCTTTTTCAGCAAAACATCAATCGTATCGACAAGCAACTCGCCACCTGCATTAGTCGAAAAATTGACATTCTCTGACTTAGCGAAATACAAACTCAACATCCAGGGGTCTACATCGATTAACTTAGAAAACCTCTTGACTACACCGTCGTAAGACGAAAAATGTTGACTCCTACGACGTACTGCCCAGCCAGCATGCAGTGGAGGAAGTAAATACTGCTCATGCAACCCTTCCAAAATAAGAGGCACACCTTCCGCCAAATCATTGTTAAGTAGTATCGAGCATGGATCAAAGTTTTTCAAACCAAGCCGTCGTGGGGAGCGCTCCAATGGCTCAATTACAAAATTTTGTCCAGTCGGTAACTCAATTGGAGTCGGTGCTGTAATACCAGATGACAAACTGCCAAAACGCACATTCAGACCAGCATGGCGCATAATTGTGGATAGGTAAACTAAGTTCTGCAAATAAAGCGTATTGTGTAGTTTTTCCTCAGGAATAAGCAAAAGATCCTTAGCATCCGGACAAATTTTTTCGATCGCAGCAATTGCGGCTTGCACTGCCAACGGCAAGACCTCCGATGTCAAATTATTGAAGCCTCCTGGAAAAAGATTGGTATCGACAAGGGCAAGCTTAAAACCAGCATTACGTAAATTGACTGAACAATAAAATGGAGGAGTGTGCTCCTGCCATTCAAGCCGAAACCAACGTTCAATCGCCGAGGTAGCGTCTAGAATTTTCTTTTCGAAATCGAGCAGTGGACCTTTGAGGGCCGTCACGAAATGTGGAACCATGCATCTCTCATATCTAAATGAACTTGATTGTAGGGGATATACCCCCAGGTTACCTATGTTTCAGTAAAAACATCCAGAAATAACATGCCTATACCCGCCAAATCACGATCTCGGATCATTTTCAAAAAACCATTTCATGCAAAAATGGCTGAGGATATCCTTTTACATATAAACGCACTGACAGCCCCTCCCTCTTATCAACAAAGATAAGCAACCACAACAACATCTTTTGATTAACTCTATCAGAATTAGGTGAGTTTGATGATCAAACTCACCATGCCTCAGTGTCTAGCCACTCATACTCACTATTTTCTCGGTACATAAACAGCATACCGGCATATTGATAATTCCTTTTAATTAAGATTAAAGTCAGGCTATGATGAAATGATTTTTGTAGCTGTGTTCGAACAAGCAAAGTTGTAAATATGCATCGCTCCTGATAAAAATCACAAAAAGGTATGATACGAATAATCGGCTATCTCTTGTAAACGTGTGCTGAGAATTTTCTGCAATAACCCATCTGGCTCTATCATTAGACTCATGTCCAACAACTCTAACTTATCTTCTAAAAATTTAATTTTTCGAGGATATATCATATATACAAATTTCCTCTGAAAATCTATCTCTATCGCACAGGCCTTTCGTGATAAAGTAATACTGTCTACTGTGTTTAACCACAGTCCATAACCCAACGGCAATATACAAAGCACTTGATGGTTAGCCTATACGATAGCAGGAATGGGAAAACACTATCTTTAGTGTCTTAACGGTATTTTTAGTTACCCTGACTTCCCTTCCTTCACATCTCGCTAGACTCCCATTCAGATGAAACCCATTGGGACAACTAGGCATTTTCTTGATAGAAGGAAAAACCGATGAAACCGAACAAAATCCTGCAAGAAATGCAAAACAAAGTCAGTGAATTGCTCAGGCAATCGCCAGCCAAGGACATTGAACACAACATCAAAATCCTCTTAAACCAAGGTTTTGCTCGTCTAGAGCTAGTAACTCGAGAAGAGTTCGACGTACAAGCAAAGGTATTAGCGCGAACACGTGAAAAACTTGAATTGCTAGAAAAACGTGTGCTCCAACTTGAAGAAAAAAAACACGAACAGGATTAAATGGATAATGAGGACTTCCTCGCGAGATCAATCCTATTCAGATTAATCTCCATTGTAAAAAAATAGCTGGGATAAAAATATGATGGCCCACATGCCAAGAGAGCGTTGGGAGCATCTACTATATCTTTAATACGGATTACGTCTCGCCGCAAGACTATCCCCAATTCCACAAAATAATAAGTGTCAACCGGTGTTTTCCTATATCCACATCGGCAATTACTCTGCAAAGGACATGAGTTAAAGCATATCTTAGATCGGCTCGTATGGACAACCTTATACCATACTCAATATATTTAAGATAATGGCAATAAGGCGCATACATAGCCTATTAAAAATAGTAAAGATGTCTTTTTCTTGCGTAGAAATATAATCTACTCTCCTACCATGTTGGTATTTTCGTAACTACCTTCATATATAACTAATTTTTATTAGTTATTACTATAAGTAGTATTTATATATAGTAATAGATAATAAAGATATTTCTTTTCTGTGGATAACTCTCTAAGACTATATACAATAAGGGTTATATAGAAAAAAATTCGATAGGAAAAGGTGGTATGTTGGATGTATAAGTTTGAATAATTTTTGAAATAAAGGCAATCAAAATTAACTTATCCAAATTCAATTCATATGAAATTTATAGGCTTATCCACAAGAAAAAATGTACCCTTTCTACATTTTTAATTTCGTTAGCTAAATTAGCAGTAATGCGGTTTGGATTGACTAATTTGGTCTAACGTACTTTTTTGCGAAAGTACTCAATGAATTTTGTTAGAATGAGTCCTTGATGTGCTCAGGGTAATAAATAAGAGCAAAAGTTGGTAACGTGATCTTTTTTAGAATTTTGAATCACTGCCCTGTACGATGGAGGCTAATAAAAAATTAGCAATCTGCTATAGATTGCTAATTTTAAACGCTTTTTTGATGACAGACTCTGGGTGCTTTATTAGAAAAGATTCCCTAATAACTCTATCCTAAGATGCATAACGAACGCTCGTAAGATGCCTTAAAATCATGTGCTCGTTGAAAAGTGAAAAAAGAACGTAAATGAAAGTAAAATTTATTGCACACCTCGTATTTATTACAAACACATTAGCTTTCTTGTCTAAGAATATGGTGTGAGATAAAAGGATAAAAGATGCTCACCCCGATCGATGTTGTTAGATTTTTTTTCTATAAAGGCTCGGTCAGGTGATCATTATGCTACTCAGCTTACGTGAGCGATACCAGCTTTATCTGCTTGAACGTCAGCGTGATAGCTCGAACGTACCATAGCACCCACTGCCGCATGCGTAAAACCCATCTTATAGGCTTCTGCTTCGAACATATTGAAAGTCTCCGGTGTAACATAACGGCGGACTGCTAAATGATATTCTGATGGTTGCAAATATTGTCCAATTGTTAACATATTGACGTTATGATTTCTAAGGTCAAGCATTACCTCAAGAATTTCTTCATTGGTCTCACCTAAACCAACCATTAACCCGGATTTTGTCGAAATTTTCGGATGCTTAGACTTAAACTCCTTAAGTAAATTTAGTGAATGATGATAATCTGAACCAGGTCTTGCTTCCCTATAAAGACGAGGCACCGTTTCTAAATTATGATTCATAACATCTGGTGGCGCAGCATTTAAGATATCCAAGGCAAAATTAAGACGTGCACGGAAATCTGGTGTCAATATTTCGATCCGTGTGTTTGGTGATAATTTTCTCACATGCTGTATACAATTGACGAAATGCTGTGCTCCTCCATCCCTTAAATCGTCACGGTCTACACTCGTAATCACAACATATTTAAGACGCATTGCTGCGATAGCCTTAGCTAGATTAAGAGGCTCATCGATATCAAGTGGATCAGGACGACCATGTCCGACATCACAAAACGGACAACGGCGTGTACATTTATCGCCCATAATCATAAACGTCGCAGTACCCTTACCAAAGCATTCACCAATGTTTGGGCAGCTAGCTTCCTCACAAACCGTGTGTAAGTTATGCACTCGAAGGAGTTGTTTGATCTCTTGGAATCTTAAATTATTATGAGTTGCCATCTTGACACGAATCCATTCTGGCTTTTTGAGTCGCTCGATGGGAATCACCTTAATGGGGATACGCGCTGTCTTCGCTTGTGATTTTTGCTTCACAGTTGGATCATATTTACCATCGAGAACATTTGTTTTTTCGGAACCGGGTTCGGGGATAATAGTTGTGGTCATGAAGGCTTTCCAGTTAGGAGGTAGGGGCTATCGTTTTTCCACACACATTGCTGTTCGAGATGATATCTGAGTTGTTGCGATAGCCGTTCAGCAACTTCGTCCCAGAGAACGAAAACCCCAAGAGTTGCCATATCTACAGTTTTTAGGCCAGAATAGCCGCATGGATTAATCCAATCAAACGGTCGTAAATCCATAGCAACGTTCATGCTTACTCCATGATAGCTACAACCACCCCGTATTTTTAAACCGAGAGCAGCAATTTTTGCACCTGCGTGAGACGCTGCAGAAACCGCCCTCTGGCTTACATAGATACCTGGAGCACCAGAACGACGCTCAACTTCAAGATTATACGCTGCCAGGGTATCAATAGAGGCTTGCTCGATCAACGTGATCATTTCACGTACTCCCAGCTTTCGGCGACGTAGGTCGAGTAGACAATAAATAACTACTTGACCAGGACCGTGATAGGTAATTTGACCACCTCTGTCAACTTTAACTAATGGGATGCCACTATTGTTTACCAGTAAATGTGTAGAGTCTCCAGCTAATCCAAGTGTATAGACCGGTGGATGCTCCACAATCCATAGTTGATCCGACGTGTTGGAGCTGCGCATATCAGTCATGATGCGCATTGCCTTAAACGTTGTAGTGTAGTCCTCGATACCACGCCAGTAGATTTCAATAGGTATGTTCATAGCTATCTATATCAGTTCACCTAGAGCGGCACCATTCTACAGAGAATATGGTTTTATCAGCTATATTTTCTAGTTCGCAGTTTTTTATACTGTTCCTCCTCGTACGTTTTCTTATCGATAAAGATTGATTCACTGAAAGTAGCGATTTGGATACAGTGCGTCTAGAATTGAAGTGTTTACTATCATAACTAAAGGATTTTTTATCAACACTCGAGAGATATTATTGTTTCCTCATAAAGAGGATTAACTATTCCACGTAGTATCGAAAAGCACCTCGTTTTTTCTCTCAAGAAAACCATCAAAATAACTATAGAACCACAAGTATATGAATACCATGTTTCTTAATATTTTTGGCTCTTCATAACACCACAAGCACCATTGGATGTCTCGATAGACACGAATATATGTCATCCAGGTGAGATTGGCTAAAGGCACGTATAGTAACTGTCAAGCCAATATAGTTACCCGCTCGAGATGAGCGCATTTCCACACATTTCGGATCAAACTCCGCATTAAATGCTTCTAGTAATCCAATTATCGTCTTGGCAAAATCAGCATGCATTCTGCCCATGATCTTTATAGGAAAATCGGCCGGAAATTCCAGCAACGGCTTTGACTTCTGATCGACGCTTTTGATACGACCTCCTTGACCGCATTCATACCCAGCGCTGTCCAAAATAAAAAAGACTATATTTATGATTTTCCTGCTGTGATCATTATTTAATATATCTATCCATAATCCATAGGTTATGCCTCAACCTTATTACATTCTTTTCGCCAAGTACGTCATCTGAAAATAAAAATCATTTAAAGAATTAGATCATTGCGCAGCAAAAAGAATATTTACTCTTTTCTATATCTTAGAAAGCATGAACATTGAGAAGAAATCTAAATAAGACTGTTAAATTATTTTTTGATAAACATCAAGCGTAAAGAATCCCAAGTTCGACCGAGGATACCTGCTTGAACGACTCCAGTTAGTGCAACAACAGGAAATTCTGTTAATTTTTTACCATTAGTAAACACTTTAATGGTGCCGACGATAGCGCCATCAGTTAATGGAGCGATTAACGGGCCATGAAACTCCAGCTCGGATTTTATTTTATCTGCTGTGCCCTTTGGAACTGTAATAAACTGATCATGCTTGGTACCTACTTGCAACTTACCAACCTTGCCTTTCCAAAGTTTTGGCATTGCCACCACCTGATTGGCTCTGTAGATGCGCCGTGTATCAAAATTTTGGTAAGCGTAATTGATTGCTAACAGGCTATCTTGTACACGCGCATGCTCAGTTGGTTCTCCAACTACTATCGACAATATGCGACGAGTTAGTCCAGATTCATTCAACAATGGACGCGAGGCTGAGGATACGAGGCAATATCCCGCCTCTTTTGTATGGCCTGTCTTGAGACCATCAACTGTTGGATCGAGTGTGAGTAAACGATTCCGGTTTGGCTGCCAAATATTATTATAGGTGAAACTCTTCAACGCATGAATGGAATAGTACTCGGGAAAATCTTTAATGATATGGGTCGCCAGTACCGACAGATCAGATACGCTAGTGTAGTGCCGCGGATCTGTTAGACCATCAACATTTGTGTAATTAGTGTTTTTTAAACCTAATCTTTTTGCACAGCGGTTCATTAGCTCCACAAAATTCGCTTGAGAACCACCCACCAGTTCTGCTAAAGCAACTGAGGCATCGTTACCCGACTGGATGACCATTCCGTAGACGAGGTCATCTACTCTCACAGGCTTACCAACTTCAATGAAGGTTCGCGATTCATCCCGACCTACTTTACGCACCGACTCGCTTGGCAGCACAAGCTGCTCCATTGAAATACGTTTATCTTTGAGTGCCTCAAATACGAGGTACGTCGTCATGATCTTAGTCAGCGAGGCGGGCTCAACACGTAAGTCAAAATTTTCTGCGGCTAGAACTTGACCACTGGTTACATCAACAATAGCCCAAGCCTTCGCCATTATTGGTGGTGGCAATATCTCTGAGCGTGTAGATAATGGAAAAAGAGAAAAGAAAGCTGCAAATAAAAAAACTGCAGTACCAATAGAACGATGCAAAGAGAAGGAAAGTTTCATCGAAAAATTCGTAAGCGTTGAAGCATTTAGAAGACGTGATTGTAGGTAACGTTATAAACCCATAATGTATGGGAAACATCAAAATGTGGCAACTCGCGCTAAAAAAATCTTAGCAGAGGTGAAAGCCAATTATAGTCGCGAAAACATCTAAACGTTTCGTTTAAACTACTAAAGCGATATAGTTAAAAAGTGCATACCACCATATAGGATTAATTTGTATTTA
Source organism: Candidatus Pandoraea novymonadis (assembly GCF_003004665.1). Classification (GTDB taxonomy): domain Bacteria; phylum Pseudomonadota; class Gammaproteobacteria; order Burkholderiales; family Burkholderiaceae; genus Pandoraea; species Pandoraea novymonadis. The sequence goes on along the minus strand of NZ_MUHY01000002.1, from coordinate 54,273 downwards.
ATAAAGCCAAGCGATCAACGACTATTTGACGTAATAAAGGCAGCATGCCATGGAAGAAATGCCCACTGTTCGGAATCACAATAACGGGCAGCATCTGGATACGAGCCCAATCTAATACTAATTGCATCGGTACTATCTCGTCCTTCTCACCATGAATTATAACCGTATCGGGTGGTACTGGTGCAACGTTCCAATGGCTAGCAGCTGTACCGACAAAGACCAATCGGCGAGCTGGTGTACCTACATCGGAAAGTGCTTTAGCGACGTGACTTAATACAAAAGTTCCAAACGAAAAACCAGCTAATACCAATGGTAATTTTTCTAAGCCTGTCTGCTCACGTATCCAAGCAATGACATGCATGAGGTCATCTTGCTCACCAATACCTGCATCATGTACCCCCTCGGTTTTTCCAACACCTCGAAAGTTTGAGCGAATTGCTATGTAGCCCAATTGGGTCATGGCGGAAGCAAGGGTTTTTGTCACTTTATTATCGAGTGTTCCACCAAAAAGGGGATGAGGGTGAGCTACTAGACTGATGCCAATTGGAACTCCCGCAGGCCTGTTAACAGCAACCTCAATATGGCCGATGGGGCCATCAATCGTAAAACGCTCAATTTGTGCGTTCATATTCTGTTAGTTAATCTTCAAACGGTTGACCACCTTGCCATTCTTTAGATGGCAATCAACAATTTCCTGGATGTCACTTTCATCAACATAGGTGTACCAAATACCTTGAGGATAAACAACAACAGGTCCTAGCTCACAGCGACCAAGACAATTAGAGTGGGTTAATACGTACTTGACCAGAGCCAGTCAGACCGACTTGCTTCACGTACTGCTTCGCATATACTTGCATCGCTATTCGAACAATAGCTTGCACATGAAGGACGTGCGGCTTCAGGCTCTCGCTGATTCAAACAAAAAAATAGGTGATGAAAATAAAATGGAGAAGTGCTCATCGTAATACAAAAAAATCACTTGATTTTAACTCACATTAAAGACAAGTAGAGCATCCCCAGAATTCTGATTATATTGGTAAATCATACTGCAGATGAATTAGCGATGCTCCCAAATTTGAAAACATAGATTTATTAAGTGTCATGAGAAAATAGCCTCAGGAGGCTCCATTATCAATAGGGTGATCGCTACCTACCTTACCTATTCACCGTGATAATTTAATATCAAAAGCCACAACATTGATATCGTGACGCACGTGAATACTATACCCAACGCTCGATGTTATAAATTGAAAGTTTTCATGAGTAGAAAATCGGATTTTTACTACCGCTGACTTTGAAATTTTTTTGATTTCATCAATGAGAATTGAGAACCGTATAGAGAATCACTACCTTATAAAAATTTTTAATAATTCAAATTCAATATTAAAAAAAGTGTAAGTACTATTAAAAAATAACTCTGAGTTTTTAATCATTGCACGACATGTTGCATTTCCACCTATTTCAAGTTGATGACTCCCAATAAATCTCCGAAAGATAAATTTTGGCCATTCAAGATCAAATTTAGCTCGTTACAATACGCATATGACAATCAGTATGACTACCACTTCGACTTTCATCGGTGCAACCGATTACGAATCTAGTATGCTCAACCCTCGATGTGTCGATACGACCCAACTTGCCAAGAGGCTTTCAAAGAATGTTCGTACTTGGCAAATTACAATTGTCGAAGCAACGGGTTCATCCAATACCGACTTGCTTTTACATTTGCGTAAAAATGGATCAACGCTGATGCCACCGATCGTTCGCCTGGCTTATACACAAACTGCGGGCCGAGGGCAGCGTGGAAGAACTTGGTTAGGTATGCGTGGCGATAGCCTCATGTTTTCTCTTGCCTATCATATGCCAAGAAGTTCAGCCCAACTAGCAGGACTTTCATTAGCGACTGGCGTAGCTGTTGTCCATGCATTAAGTGATTTACCGTTGACATATCCACAAGCTTTAGGGTTGAAGTGGCCAAACGACGTCCTTTTGTCAGGCCGGAAACTAGGTGGGATCCTCATTGAAACGGTTCCATCGGCAGCAACTCACATTAGTGTTGTCATTGGTATTGGAATTAATTTGCGCCGAGCTGATGAGGTAGTGACTGAGCAGATTATTGATCTTGCGAGAGCAGAGAAAACAATGACGTCTGCCACAGCAATACCGGCAGCGCTCGAAGAAATACTGATTGAACCTGACATGACCATCGTGCTCGCCGCAGTGCTCAATCGGCTCGAAACCATGCTAACGCGATTTGCTATCAATGGTTTTTTGCCATTCCAAAAGGACTGGGAAAATATGCATGTGTTCGCTAACGCACCAATATTTTTAATCGAGAGAGGTCAAAATCTCCTACAAGGCATTGCACTCGGCATCGACTCCCAAGGACGGTTACGAATTTCAACCCAAGAAGGGCATCGCATCGTCGTTAGCGGCGATGTTTCGGTGCGTTCAGTAGAACCGAAACACGTGTATGGAGACAAGAAATGAGCACTCCTTGTCTACTAATTGATTCTGGCAACAGCCGCATCAAGTGGGCATTTGCCCCTGGCATCCTCCCAACCAATTGGTCTGCTTCACAGCCCAGATTCCTCGCAAGTGGTTCCATTATGCATGATAATTGGAGCAATCTTGCCAACGATATTGGCATACAATGGCTTACATTAACGGCCAATACGATACAACCTGATATATCAAAACATCCGACCAGAGAGTGCGCTATTGCTGAAACCAATAGTTTCCGAACGGAAGTTAAACCTTCCATGTGTTCTGTGCCACACGGGATATGGTTATCAAACGTTGCAGGCAAGCTTGCAGAGCAGACTGTGCGAATGGCCCTTCGTACGCTCTGGGGAAGAGCTGCGCATGATCATTTGCAGGTTATTCATTCAAGTGCCGAAGCGGCATGTGTCATCAATCACTATACTCCACCATCATGCTTAGGAACAGATCGCTGGGCAAGCTTAATTGGTGCTCATGCTGCTTACCGCGGCGAACATCTGTTAATAGTCACATTAGGCACAACTACCACACTTGATTACTTGAGCGCTACCGGCGAATTTTTAGGGGGTGTCATTGCACCGGGACCCGCCATGATGCTATCTTCACTCGCACAAGGTACGGCACAATTACCATATATAAATATCGAGAATAAGAAAATAGAGCCTTGGCTTCGATTTGCAAAAAACACTCACGATGCCTTAATTGCTGGCTGTCTTGGCGCACAGGCTGGGTTGATCGAGCGGAGCCATGCGGCACTTCAACGTGACCTTGGTGGTCCTGTGCGTTGCATTCTATCTGGTGGTGCCAGAAGCATGATTACGCAGTTGTTATCTATAAAATTTACAGAACACGACTCTCTTGTGCTCGCGGGCCTCTATCAACTTGCAAGTAAACGATTCGATTCGGAAAACATTTTAAGCAAAAGTATTACTGCTGTGCGCTGAACTCTAGACTTCGTGCTTTTTATCAAGTCCACCTTCATCAAAGCAGAGTGAATCCGCCCTTGCTAAGATTGTAATTCTTTATCGTTTCTTCAGAATTACAAAAAACTGAACTGTGAACACAACTAGATATGCTGTGGGGAAATTATATGCACGATAAATGACTGTCGTAGAAGATGGCGTGCAAACACTGTTGATTGATAAAACATTGGTGGATTCATCTTCTCATAGGTCTGCGCAAAACCCTAATCACATAAAAATTAAAAAACAGAACTCCGCAGTTCCTTTTATCACCAGTTGAATTGCAAAAAAATCCTAGACGCGTTTCTCATAAAAAGAACTCTAAAATTTTAAAAACTTGTGGAGTTTTCTCATCCCATGAGAACACCATGAACTAACCCTGTGCATTGATAGGTACACCGACTGTCGTTTTTGATACAGTTAAATGTGAGGTAACTTCCTTCCGATAGCGATTGAGATCCCGTGCTGTGGTGAATGTGCGCTCAAACAACAGTGACAGATTATGAAGAATTCGCTCAATAACTTTTTTCTCCCAGCCATCATCGAACTTAATTTGTTCATCAAGCCAGTGTTCAAGCCATTCGGGATCTGGTAATTTTGACTGCACAGTGTCTTTCGGGAATAAATCTTTGTTAACATGCAAATTTGTGGGATGCAAAGGCTTATCGGTTCTGCGAGCTGAGGCCATGAGTACTCCAATCTTGGCGAATGCAGCACGTGCTGTATCACCACAATGAACCATAGCCTTTTTCATATAACGTAGGTATGCGCCCCCATGACGTGCTTCATCACGCGAAATTGTTTCGTATATACGCTTGATCACGGGTTCTGTATGCCATTGAGCAGCACGCCGATACCAATGATTTAAACGGATTTCACCACAAAAGTGAAGCATTAGCGTTTCGAGTGGTGGAGCTGGATCGAATGGAAAACGCACCGCGTGTAGTTCTTCTTCTGTTGGCACCAGCCATGGCCGAAAACGACGAAGATATTCCATCAAGACCAACGAATGTTTCTGTTCCTCGAAAAACCATACGCTAATAAATGCGGAGAAGTCGCTATCATCACGATGGTCCCGCAAGAACATTTCAGTGGCAGGCAGTGCTGCCCATTCAGTAATCGCATTCATTTTAATAGTGCGCGCCTGCTCTTCCGACAACAAAGTATTGTCAAACTGCTCCCATGGAATATCTTTTTCCATATTCCATCGGGCAGCCTCAAGCGACTTATACAATTCGGGATACAACATACCGTTCATTTAATTAACTCCCAAAGTCCGAGAGACCTAAAACCGCACACTAACTTCAAAATAGTTGATTTTTAGTCTCCCTAAAAGATAGACACGCACACCTAATGGAGTTTTATCTGCGATTCCTTCGGCAAAAAGTCAGAGGTTCTTTCAAAGATCCTAACGAAAATTTACCGCCATGCGCATCCTCAGGTAGCATCATAACGCGAACCAATGTGCGTTAGCATCTATAAAATAACAACGAGTCAAGCGACAAGGCATGGTGCTCGTCACCATCAAAATGACAGAGAACGTACCCAATTAGTATGTAGAGCACTAAAATTTCTCATATACTTAAACTGAATTTTTAAAAATATGAGTCGTATTATAGTGATTTCTAGAACTAAATACGTTACGTACTTTTTATTCAAATTCCTTCCTGATAGATCAACGGCCGTAGAAAATTCAAAAAAGAGAAATATAGTTAGACCTATTTTTATCTATCATGTTTAAAAGAAACTTTTTAAACGACATAATTGTTGGCAAATCAACCTGGAAAGCATAATAAAGGCCACCTGTTTGATCTAATTGTATCCAAAGCGAATCCCATTGAGATTTTTTGTGGTGATGGAGGTGAAAAATGTTTTATACCTCCCTCTTCGTCAAAGGTATTGCTTCAGGTTTTGAAAACCTGACTGTTCATAACTTTATTAAGTTCGTATGTCGCTGCCAGGTCTTGATGGGCTCGTTATATCAAATACAGATATTTATCCAACCTAACCTATTAAATACTTTAATATTCTTCTCTCGGTCCACAATTCCATCACCATGATTTTCTCTCATAAGCACGAAAATTCTGAGCAATGGTATTGTTTTTTTCAATCGTTTTTTACTACCCTAAACATAAAAAAGTAAACCAAGTTGGTTCATAAACAATGAGAGAGTACTCGCAGCTTAAAAACAAGACGAAATATTTTGGATTGCCGCTATTGCCATGGAATCAACACATGTGATTTACATATGAGTCTCCTCGTATTAGTGTTAGCTTCGCGATTGGCATACACCTGCTAAAATGCGGTGCTCATAATTCATTATGCCATCTAGTCTTCAACAGATGATTAAGCTCTATTTCCTTAATGCTACCTACACAAAAAAACACTCTAGTGGCGCTGATTAACGATGTTGTGGATAGCCTTTTGTCTTCCACAAATAAACAGTTTCGGCCTACAGTAATACTAGAACGACCGAAAATTCTGGCGCACGGCGATTTCGCATGTAATATCGCGATGCAATTAGCTAAACACTTAAAGGTCAATGCCCGTGAGTTGGCGAAGCGTATCTCCGATCGCATACTTGCAGATGAACGTGCATATAGTTTTATCGACAGCGTTGAAATCGCGGGGCCAGGGTTTATCAATTTCCGTTTATCTATTAACACTAAGCATGCCATTGTCCCTGAAATTCTTGCACAAGGTATCAGATTTGGACGTCGTACCGACCCGGCAGGGTCCGTGATGATTGAGTTTGTATCAGCCAATCCGACTGGTCCCCTACACGTCGGTCATGGGCGTCAAGCTGTTCTTGGCGATGCCTTGGCTGAATTACTGGGAACACAAGGCTGCAAGGTCCACCGCGAATTTTACTACAACGATGCTGGTGTCCAAATTCAAACGCTCGCGGCGTCAGTGCAATCACGAGCGAAAGGCCTGAAACCTGGTGATGAAAATTGGCCTAAAATAGCCTACAATGGTGTTTATATTGCGGATATTGCTCAAGATTTTCTAGCAGGAAAAACAGTACAAGCATCTGACTGTAAAGCTGTGACTGCTAGTGGCAATACTGATGACATCGAGTCAATTCGCATATTTGCTGTCACGTATCTGCGCCGCGAACAGGATATCGATTTACAAACCTTAGGCGTCAGATTCGATCAATATTATCTGGAATCTTCCCTGTATCAAGATGGTAGCGTCGAAAACACAGTCAGTGCACTCATCGCTGCAGGCCATACTTATGAGCAAGAAGGTGCGCTTTGGCTTCGAACGACAGATTATGGTGACGATAAAGACCGCGTGATGCGAAAAACTGATGGCACATACACTTATTTTGTGCCAGATGTTGCGTATCATACAAAAAAATGGACACGTGGTTTTGATCAGGTAATAAATATTCAAGGCTCTGACCACCATAGCACTATTCTGCGCGTAAGATCTGGGCTGCAAGCCCTTGATATTGGAATTCCAAAGGGATATCCACATTATGTATTACACAAGATGGTCACTGTTATGCGAAACGGTGAAGAGATTAAAATTTCGAAACGTGCAGGAAGCTATGTAACCGTACGTGATCTCATAGAGTGGTCAGGAGGCATCTCATCAGAAATTGCTCCACTCGAATGTCTCTCGCGTGAGGAAATCATACGACGTGGCCGTGATGCTGTTCGATTCTTTTTGATTTCTCGTAAAGCTGACACCGAATTTATATTTAACGTCGACCTTGCGTTAGATCAGAATGATGAAAATCCTGTCTATTATGTGCAATATGCTCACGCACGGATTTGCTCGATTCTGACCCAATGGGGAGGTGATAAAAAAAGCCTTGCAAATGTTAATTTGTCTCCGTTGACAGGCGACCATGCCTCCGTACTATTGAAATTATTGGCTGAATACCCTGATATGTTAACGCGCGCCGCGAAAGAGTTGGCACCTCACGTGGTAGCATTCTATTTACAGAATCTGGCGAGTGCTTTTCACTCCTTCTACAAGGCAGACCGTGTGTTGGTCACTGATGAAATTGTGAAACAAGCACGTTTGGCGTTGCTTGCGGCCACCAAACAAGTTTTGCAAAATGGCTTAGTTATCTTAGGCGTTTCTGCACCAACCAAAATGTGACTAAACTCGGTATCAAAATTTAACTTTCCTTTAACATGCTAATTTCAACCCTGTAAGGATGGAATCGACTCGATGGCAAATAAACGTGGGCCAACCCGCCAATGGGGCGGTACACTCCTTGGTATTGTATTGGGCATGATTGTTGGCCTTGCCATTGCGGTAATAGTCGCCCTATACATCACCCAAACACCGCTTCCTTTCATCGAAAAAGTCCCGTCACACCAGTCGGGAAATACATTCATCGAGCAAATGCCGAGCCCGAACAAAGCACTGCAAAACAAAACACCCTTACCGAATGAGAGTTCGCTCCTTAATGATACAGAAGGGTCTGATTCGACAGTGTTCCATTCTGAACCAGCTCAAACCGCAATGCCTCCCCAATTCGACATTCTGAATGAAAAGGCAAGCATTATTACTAATAGTGGAGGCACCAAACTGACAGTACCATCAGTCGTGCCGAGCCAACCACAATTTATCGAGCCTTCAAATGAAGATAGATTAATTTATTTTCTACAAGTGGGTGCTTATAAATCAAAACTCGATGCTGAGCAGCAGCATGTTAAGCTCGCATTTCAAGGGTTTGAAACACATGTCGAACAACGAGACAATAATGGTCTTTTAATATACCGGGTCCGCACTGGGCCTTATGAAAAAATTGACGAAATGAAACAGGTTCGTCGTCGCTTGCATGATATGGGCATCGATACCGCAGTAATTCGGCTGACCAAACCATAAACTATAAAAATGAATACTGAGAATGTATTTTATATGACCTATGGTGGATAATTTCTGTGAGTCATAATTGCATCGAAGCCATTATTGAAACTCCTTTACACTCATTACTCATGAAAAAAATTCTTGGTTTTGTTCTATTCTCTTTGATATTCGTCACGACTACAGCCCGTAGTGTATCTCTCACCACTACGGAAGTTGGTACCAACTACACAAAATTATCCATACCGCAGATAACCAACTCACCCGGAAAAATCGAGGTCACAGAATTCTTTTTTTATGCCTGCAAGCATTGCCATCTACTTAATCCGCTTATTGATCAATGGGCTAAAAAGCAAAAAAAAGATGTTGTAGTCAAACATATACCTGTAACCTTCGAAGCTCGCTTCGAGCCACACGCTATTATGTATTATGCACTTTCTGCACTTGGGCGTGACACGGACTTAACCCCAAAAATTTTTAACGCTATCCATATTGAGAAAAATTATCTGCTCACAGCAGAAGCGCAAGCAAACTATCTCAATAAATTTGGCATCGACAAAAAAAACTTTCTCAATGTGTACAATGCCTTTTCGACAAAAAATCAGGTCAATCAAGCAAAAAAAATAGCATATGACTACAAGGTAGATAGCACTCCAGCGATTGTGATTCAAGGAAAATATTTATTATCGCCTGATAAGACGGCTGAATTATTAGAGAAAACTGGGAAGTACCCGAAAAATGAGCAAGAATTACTCTCAGCGATGTTATATACCGCGGATGTTATAATCCGACAGATTAGGGAGAAGAAACTCTGATTAAGAACTGATCTACATGCAGATGATGAAACTATTGATACTCCACTGTCTTAGATTAAAGAAAGTCTCTTTTTGAGACTTTCTTTAATCTAAGACATCGGTCTAGTTAACTGCGCGAATAACTGTACATCAAAATACCTTAGGGAAGTCGCACCGTTTTTTGGTTAAACCCAGGTTTCGTATTTTTCGTAAAATCGTACATCAATCACCAAGGTCTGCTTGAAACAAAGAAAAAGTGTCTCAATTGTGAACTTTTTTATATGATGAAATGCGCAGTCCGTCCTCTGAAGTAGAATTCATCACTTCTAAAAGACTATACTCTCTGCAATTAACATCAAAAATTAAATACATAAGATAACATGTTTTTTATGCGCTACTGGACATTTAACGGCGCGTCACATTCATCAACCTTCTGCTATCAATAAATAGCTAATATGCGATGTTTCGGATGCCTGAATGAATATAAATTTCGCAAGATTCTATTGAAGAAACAGCATCATCTGGATTTTTTAGTCCTTTTCCCTCTCCTTGCAATTCAACATAAGCAGAAAGCATTCTCTGTGACAGACTACATGAAATTACCTATGGTTAAATCAACAAGGTGTGTTTTGTTCTTATGAACAACGACCACCAACCTTTGATCCATCTGCTTGATAACAACCGTGCGTGGGTTGCCCGCGTGAATGCCGAGGATCCAACCTTTTTCGAATGTCTTTCTAGACAACAGGCTCCGCAGTATCTGTGGATTGGCTGCTCGGATTCGCGTGTGCCAGCAAACCAGATTACCGGACTTGCACCGGGCGAGATTTTTGTCCATCGAAATATTGCCAATATTGTCGTGCAGAGCGACCTAAACGTCCTTTCCGTACTACAGTTTGCTGTCGAAGTACTTAAGGTACGTCACATCATGGTAGTAGGTCACTATGGCTGCAGTGGTGTTGGTGCTGTACTCGATGACGCCCACCTTGGTTTGGTCGACAATTGGCTACGTCATGTACGCAATGTCCATGAACGTCACCGATCACAGATTGATATTCTCCCATCACCTGAAGCACGTCATGATCGTCTCTGTGAGCTCAATGTAATTGAACAAGTTGTTAATATCTGCCGTACCACGGTATTACAGGATGCTTGGGCTCGCCAGCAACCTGTCACCGTGCATGGATGGGTTTACGGCCTAAGAGATGGTCTGGTACGCGATTTAGGCATGTCAGTCAATACTGCAGAGGCTTTGCTTCATGTGTACAACCGGTGTGTTTCACACATTTTCCATGAACAGCACAAATAATTACTAATCCAGACTAATTTTTTCTATGTCTTCGCATTTTCACTAATTTGAGGAGGTCAAATCTTTATGTGTATCGAAAAATACAGAGTGCACCGGTACCGTTGAAAAAAATCTAGGATAGAACTTGTATGAGGCTCATGTTAGTTGTCATCTGCTAGATAGTCGTATCATGTTAAAAACATGCATTTTTCTAGTGAAGGCTCAAATTGGACTAATTCCGTTGACAATTGGAGAGTATGTCATCTGCTTATTCAATGGATTTCCTACATTTTTGCGGAATGGTTAACCCCAGAATAAGCAAAGCATTTTAACTGTATCCGGGAAATGATCACTACAACCGATGATCGAGAATGCGAGATTGAGTGCTAGTCCAACTCTCTTTTGCAACCAAAAAGACATTGACAAAAATTTTTGAACACTGCAAAACTCTTCTCGTAAGAAAATACATATTCAATGAACCACCTAAAATTAGGCTTACTCGGAGTAACTAATTCCACCAAATGTTAGGATAATTCGAGAAACGTTAACCATCCCTATATTTTCTTGAGTATCAAATCATTTTAGGACTCCATACGATGAAAAAACATCTTCACGCACCAAGCGCTTACGCTCACGATGATTCTGCACGACGCAACTCAATACCTTGGAACGTCGAAAAAATTGAAACATTGTTTGCTTTGCCATTTAATGATCTCATGCATCGCGCACAACAGGTTCACCGTGAGAATTTCGATGCCAATATAGTGCAACTGTCTACGCTGCTATCTATCAAAACTGGGGGCTGTCCCGAAGATTGCGGTTATTGTCCCCAATCGGCTCGCTACGACACAGGCATTAACGCTGAAAAACTCATGCCGCTCAACGATGTCCTCAAGGCTGCACAGAACGCTAAAAATAATGGTGCGACACGCTTTTGTATGGGTGCTGCCTGGCGCAGTCCGAAATCTCATCAAATCAATGCTATTAGCGAAATGGTGAGAGGAGTCAAGGCAATAGGACTGGAAACATGTGTCACATTAGGTATGCTACGTGACGGTCAAGCAGAACAATTACGCGATGCAGGCCTCGACTACTATAACCACAATCTCGATACATCGCCGGAGTTCTACGGAAAAATAATTACGACACGCACCTATCAGGATCGGTTAAACACTCTGTCACGTGTGCGTGACGCTGGCCTCAAAGTTTGCTGTGGTGGCATTGTCGGCTTGGGTGAATCGCGTCGTGATCGTTCAGTCCTAATTACTCAACTAGCAAACCTTGATCCTTATCCAGAATCTGTTCCAATCAACCATCTAGTCGCTGTAGAAGGTACTCCTATGGCAAACTATTCGCCGATCGATCCATTCGATTTTGTGCGTACTATCGCCGTAGCACGCATCGCCATGCCACGAGCTATGGTGCGACTGTCAGCTGGCCGAGAATCGATGAATGATGCCTTACAAGCACTATGTTTCCTTGCAGGTGCAAACTCTATGTTCTATGGAGATAAACTACTTGTTACTGACAATCCTCAAGCTGCCGATGATTGTAAATTACTGGAACGGCTGGGTATGCACATTTTAAACGAAGTACACTCTCTAACCAGTCCTGAGAAGATACCTCACGACCCTCAGTCATATGAGGAAATGTTACATGTTTAATGACATAACGCTCTAATTTTTAATTTCTCATGGGTCAATCAATATTGACGTGGCTAGACTTTTTCAAAATACACATTCTTAATGGTATGGTAATGCTTCATATCTTATCCGTTGATCCTTATTTTTCAATGAATCACAAAGACATACATTTCTTTTCATTGGCCTAGCTATACGAAAAAGTGTCACTCATGAAAAAATCAAATCCTGCACCTCTTGTTTGCAGCAGTATTACTTGGTTTTCTGAGTAATTTTTTAGTTATTTCTGTTCTATTTCAAGTGAAATAGAACAGAAATAACTACCCTATAAAGTAGTATTCTCAAAAAAATAAAATTGCATTAACTATCTATAGATGGTTAATGCAATTTTGACAGTATTTATATATTTTTTACTTTCAAAGAAGCTGCTCAAAAATGGATTTGATCTATACAGTATCTTATTATAAAGATTAATATTTATATATAGTAATAGATAATAAAGATATTTCTTTTCTGTGGATAACTCTCTAAGACTATATACAATAAGGGTTATATAGAAAAAAATTCGATAGGAAAAGGTGGTATGTTGGATGTATAAGTTTGAATAATTTTTGAAATAAAGGCAATCAAAATTAACTTATCCAAATTCAATTCATATGAAATTTATAGGCTTATCCACAAGAAAAAATGTACCCTTTCTACATTTTTAATTTCGTTAGCTAAATTAGCAGTAATGCGGTTTGGATTGACTAATTTGGTCTAACGTACTTTTTTGCGAAAGTACTCAATGAATTTTGTTAGAATGAGTCCTTGATGTGCTCAGGGTAATAAATAAGAGCAAAAGTTGGTAACGTGATCTTTTTTAGAATTTCTTCTAAGAATGAAGAAAAAAGTCCGTAGGACTAAATAGTAGAGATTCCCAATTGACTTTTCTTCGAAGAGTGTACTTCTCTTCCTGGAGAACATTGGTATCTTCTAACCAAACATCGCTGCCCTCGAAAACATTAACATTAAAAGTGAGCCTTTCAGTTTATCGATTCTGATCCACGGTCAAGGTGATATTCATGGTAAAGAAGATTTATATTAAAACGTTTGGCTGTCAGATGAATGAATATGATTCTGAGAAAATGGCAGATGTTCTCTGTGTAGCGGAAGGTGTGGAAAAAACAGAAAAACCAGAAGATGCTGATATTGTCCTTTTCAATACCTGCTCCGTGCGAGAAAAAGCTCAAGAGAAAGTTTTCTCTGATCTTGGCAGAATTAGACAACTGAAGGAAGTTAAACCGGATCTTATTATCGGTGTGGGAGGTTGTGTAGCAGCGCAAGAGGGTAAAGCAATCATCCAGCGTGCGCCATACGTCGACGTTGTATTCGGCCCACAGACACTACATCGTTTGCCACAGTTAGTGACAGCGCGTCGGAAAACTGGTCACTCACAGGTTGATATTACATTTCCGGAGATTGAAAAGTTTGACCATTTACCTCCAGCTAAGATGAATGGACCAACTGCTTTTGTATCTATTATGGAAGGGTGTTCCAAGTATTGTAGCTATTGTGTTGTGCCTTACACTCGTGGTGATGAAGTCTCGCGCCCATTCGATGACGTACTGACTGAAGTGGCTGTTCTTGCTGAGCAGGGTGTACGTGAAGTCACTTTACTTGGACAAAATGTCAATGCCTATCGTGGGTTGATGGTTGATGGTGAAATTGCTGACTTTGCTCTACTCATTGAACATGTCTCGGAAATTCGTGGTATCGAACGAATTCGTTACATGACTAGTCATCCGAAAGAATTTACACAGCGACTTATCGATACCTATGTTAGGGTGCCAAAACTTGTGAGTCATCTCCACCTGCCCGTTCAGCATGGTTCGGATCGCGTGTTGTCTGCTATGAAGCGTGGTTATACAGTACTCCAATACAAATCGATTATTCGTCGCTTGCGACAAATTCGTCCTGAGATATCTATATCATCTGATTTCATTGTCGGTTTTCCCGGAGAAACGGAAGATGATTTCAATAAACTAATGTCAATGATCGAAGGTATTGGTTACGACATCAGTTTTTCTTTCATCTATAGTCCCCGGCCAGGTACGCCTGCCGCTAACCTTCATGATGATACGCCGCATGAAGTTAAACTACGTCGTTTACAGTATCTGCAATCTACTCTCGAAACGAATGTTGTTAATATTAGTCAAAGTATGGTTGGCTCACGCCAACGTATCCTCGTCGAAGGTATATCACGCAAAGATGAAAACGAATTACAAGGCCGAACGGAAAATAACCGCGTGGTTAATTTTCCTGCTGTGCCTGAACAACATTCTCACCTTATCGGTCAAATGATTGACGTCATGATTACTTTTGCTTATTCCCATTCCCTACGAGGTGAACTAGTACTCACCCATTGATATGTTATTCTGAATAGCTTTTCACTTATTTGTCTTACGATCATTTTGAAACTGCAACAATCCTCCCAAAGTTTTATTCCTTTGCACGATGACAATCGGAGGCTCGCAAATCTTTGTGGGCCACTTGACGAGAACTTGCATCAAATCGAGCAGGTACTTGATGTGCTTATATCTCGGCGAGGAAGTCGGTTTACCGTGCGAGGTAAAAATGCCTCGGTTACTGTGCAAGTCCTTGAAAACTTTTATAATCTAGCTATCAAGCCACTTTCTATCGAGGATATTCATCTTGGGCTAGTAAAAATCCGTCATGAGTATATGCCTTCTGTTTGTATAGCCGATGGTAAGAAGTTCCTCGAGAGTAATGATGCTAATGCAAGGCAAGAATCATCATTACTACTAAGCACACGCCGTCCTGATTTGCGTGGACGAACCGCAACTCAGTGTGAATATCTCAATAAAATCCTCTCGCACGATGTTACTTTTGGAATAGGGCCTGCAGGAACAGGTAAGACGTATCTGGCAGTTGCCTGTGCTATTGATGCGCTTGAGCGCGATGTTATCAAGCGCATCATCTTAACACGTCCAGCTGTTGAAGCTGGTGAACACCTTGGTTTTTTACCTGGAGATCTTGCACAGAAAGTTGATCCGTACCTGAGACCACTTTACGATGCGCTCTACGAGCTGTGCGGTCTTGATAAGACTCAAAAATACTTCGAGAAACAAATGATTGAGATTGCACCACTTGCTTACATGCGTGGTAGAACGCTTAATCATGCATTCGTTATCCTCGATGAGGCACAAAATACTACGCCAGAACAGATGAAAATGTTTCTCACTCGTATAGGTTTTGGTTCTAAAGCCGTCGTCACTGGTGATACTACGCAAGTTGATTTGCCGCGTGGTCAGAAAAGTGGGTTACATGAATCTCAGTTTATTTTGAAAGATGTGTATGGTATCGCTTTCACTCGTTTCACTAGTGTCGATGTTGTGCGTCATCCGCTCGTCGGACGTATAGTCGAAGCTTATGATGCCCATGCACTTGCAGCAACATATGATGATACCGAGCACCAAATAAAGCACTGCCTTCGGGGGTAAATATGAAGGCAAAAAAATCTTCTCTCAAGTTGACCATACAGTTCGTCGCACCGCTTTTTACTAATCATAAGGACATATTACCGTCTACTACATTGCGCATCTGGGTGCAGACTGCACTCTTGAATGATGCAGAGTTGACGCTCCGCTTTGTTGATGAAGAAGAGGGAAAAAATCTCAACTACAGATATCGTGGTAAGGATTATGCCACCAACGTTCTAACCTTCGCGTATTCAGAAAACGAAGCTGATCCTATCAGCGGTGACATTGTTCTCTGTTGCCCTGTTGTCGAGCGCGAAGCGAGTGAGAGAAAAATTTTAATCGATGCTCATTATGCGCATCTCATTGTTCATGGTGTGCTGCATGCGCAAGGCTATGACCACAAAGAAGAGGATGAGGCTGCTGAAATGGAGTCTATCGAAATTGAAATACTTGATAGACTTGGTTTTTCGGATCCTTACCATTCTGCTTAGTCTGATCATGCAAGCAAAAAATATTCCATTAAAGAGGAATGAGACATTTGTTTTTTTATAATGTTTCCCATAGAGTGCTTATTCTAACTGGCTTGATCCCATTTGCAAAATATTTTCGCTCGATCTTTATATGTCTAATATACTACCTCGAAGCAAGACTATCTCGTTGAAATGAATGAATCTGTAATGCAAACGGTTAATAAAAGAAGACGTGCTTAGTGTATGCTTAAAAATTCTGTAACTTAGGCGTCCTCCCAAACTGGACGCGCCCTCATGAACGACTCCTATCTTAGTCGAAAATCTACTGAAAAAACTCGCTCCTTGTTTGAGCGTTTGATAGACATCATCTCTCCTGAACCGGGATCGCGCGGTGAGTTATTGGAGATGCTACAAGAGGCTCATGAACGTAACCTAATGGATTCCGATTCCATTGCGATGATCGAAGGCGTTTTCCAAGTTGCTGATTTATGTGCTCGTGACATCATGGTGCCTCGGGCTCAGATGGATGCAATCAACATCGCACATCCTCCGGAAACTTTCATGGCTTTTGTTTTGGAGCAAGGACATTCACGTTATCCAGTATATGAAACTAACCGCGACAATATTATTGGTATTTTGCTGTCGAAAGATCTTTTGCGTTTTTATGCAGGTCAGAATTTTGATGTGCGTGATATGTTACGACCAGCTATCTTTATTCCGGAGTCGAAACGTTTGAATGTCCTGCTGCACGACTTTCGCGTTAATCGGAATCACATCGCTATTGTCGTCGATGAGTATGGAGGCGTCGCTGGACTTATTACTATTGAGGATGTCCTAGAACAAATCGTCGGCGATATTGAAGATGAGTTCGATTTGGACGAGGAAGAAGATAACATCATTGCTACGCCGGACGGTACTTATCGTATTCGTGCTTTGACCGAAATCACGCAGTTTAACGAAACCTTTGGCACACATTTTCATGACGAAGAGAACGATACACTTGGTGGCATGATTACACACCAGTTTGGGCGTGTACCACGTCGCGGCGAACGTTTGCGGATCGATAACCTGTTGTTTGAGGTACTGCGTGCGGATGGCCGTCAAATCCATATGCTACTGATGTGTGATGCAGCCAAAATGAAAAAAGCACAAGCGGAATGCGTTTAAGAAATACTTTGTTGGTGTTGATATTTTTAAAAAAAGTGTCATGAGAGATGACACTTTCATATACCCATGAGGATATTTTTTTTAGCAATGGCCTTTGGGTATTGCTGCTCGTCGTATAGATATTTCAATCGATATGATGTCTTCGTACCTTAAAAATTTTATGTAAATTGAGGATATTTGACTCTACTCTGCGGATAATCAGCTGGCCGAAATGGCGCTCTTATGCGCTAGCTAGTGTTGCAGGGATTGCTCAAGCGCTCGCTTTTGCGCCACTAGAAATATGGTGGCTACAACTATTAGCACAGGCGGGCTTATTCACGCTCATTGATCGTGCCGACTCGGGTCGGCACGCTGCCTGGATAGGTGGTACTTTCGGCTTTACGAGTTTTATCTCAGGTATCTGGTGGCTTTACATTAGCATGCATACATATGGAGGCCTCTTCGCACCGATAGCCGCTGTAGCTGTTGTACTTTGCAGTCTCTATCTCTCGCTCTACATAGCCTGTGCTGCCTGGATCACTCGTGTTTTGTGCGCTACCTATCTTTGGAGTACTTGCGTATTCGCTGGTGCTTGGACTATTTTTGAATGGCTTCGTGGTGTTGTTTTCACGGGTTTTCCTTGGCTATCTTCTGGCTATGCGCATATCGATGGGCCGCTTGCAGGTTTTGCACCTGTTTTGGGTGTCTACGGGGTTGGAGGTATCGCAGCGCTCACCTCCGCGTTGTTGGGGAAAGCGCTACTTCCTATTAACGCGAGTGTTAAAACACCCTATTTTCGAATCAAAATCATTGTTGGCATTTGCGTGATCCTTATTATTGGTATTGGACTCAGGGCCCATGCGTATACCATTCCAATCGGTCAGCCTCTTACTGTACGTTTGCTGCAAGGAAATATCTCACAAGGCATGAAATTCGAGAGGGAGGGTGTTGACATCGCTATGACCTTATACCGTGATATGATTATCGCCGAACCTGCTGATTTGATTATTACCCCAGAAACAGCATTCACCGTGCTACAGCAGCATATTCCGTCCGAGATTATGACCCAGCTACATCAATTCGCGGATACAACAGGTTCTCACCTCTTAATAGGAACAGTCGGAGCAACTTTCACCCCAGAGGGCCGTGTCAGTAATCTGACCAACAGCCTCTTCGGCATTTCTCCTAAAGATTCGACGCTGTACCGATATGACAAACAACACTTAGTACCGTTCGGCGAGTTTATCCCTTGGGGATTTCGTTGGTTCGTTGATCAAATGAGTATTCCATTGGGTAATTTTCTAAGTGGTTCAATGATGTCCACTGGTTTCGCTGTATCAGGTCAACGCGCAGCCCTGGATATCTGTTACGAGGATTTATTTGGTGAAGAAATCGCCAAAACTTTACGTAATATGCGTGAACCTGCAACATTTCTTGTGAATTCGACAAATCTTGGGTGGTTTGGTAACACAATTGCCATTGACCAGCATTTGCAGATTTCCCGCATGCGTACCTTAGAGACGGGGCGCCCGATTTTGCGCGCTGCAAACACCGGCATCACTGCGATCGTCGATAGTCAAGGTCATGTGATTGCGCACTTGCCACGATTTACTACGGGTGTGTTGACTGGTTGTTTTCAGCCAACCATAGGTTTGACCCCTTACTTGCGCTTCGGTAATTTACCCTTGCTTATTTTATCCATCTTAGCCATGTTTAGTGACAAGTTTGCGGTGCGATTCGTGAACAATCCCGCAATGGGAGTAAATTCAGCTACAATATCCGATTAGTCATCTAAGTTTTTTGGATTAACAGATAGAAGTCCAATGAGTGCCGTCATACTTTACGTTATTGTCGAAAATTGATCATACTTACCTTTCAAGAAGTAATCTTGAGATTGCAGGCTTATTGGGATAAGCAAGGTTGTGCTTTACTTCAGCCTTACGACATGGAAATCGGCGCAGGCACTTCGCATACCGCTACGTTCTTGCGTGCCATCGGCCCTGAGCCGTGGCGTGCTGCTTACGTCCAACCATCACGGCGTCCCAAGGATGGCCGTTATGGGGAAAATCCTAACCGAATGCAGTGCTACTATCAGTATCAGGTTGTATTCAAACCGGCCCCAGAAAATATTCTTGATCTCTATCTCGGTTCGCTTAATGCGCTTGGCATTGACCTCACGAAAAATGATGTCCGCTTCGTGGAAGATGATTGGGAAAATCCAACCCTGGGTGCCTGGGGACTTGGTTGGGAAGTGTGGCTAAATGGTATGGAGGTAACTCAGTTTACCTATTTCCAACAGGTTGGTGGTCTCGATTGTAAACCGGTGCTGAGTGAAATTACTTATGGCATTGAGCGTTTAGCCATGTCTCTTCAGCAAGTTGAGAGTGTTTATGATCTGATATGGACAGAATGGAAAGAGAGTTCCCCTAAAGGTCTTGTCAAACGCTCTTTGAGATATGGTGATGTTTTTCATCAGAATGAAGTTGAACAATCGAAATATAATTTCGAGAATTCGAATAAGCCGATGCTGTTTGACTTCTTTAATAATTACGAGTTCGAAACGAAGCGTTTGATTGAATCTGGGCTGGTATTGCCAGCGTATGAAATGCTTTTGAAATCCGCTCACACCTTTAATCTAATGGATGCGCGTGGTGCGATTTCAGTAACGGAACGCGTAGCGTACATCGGTCGCATTCGTACTTTGTCACGTCTCATTGCAAAAGCATACTACGACTCACGTGAGAAGTTGGGCTTTCCAATGCTCGATGACTTCACTTCTGTTTCTAACTCCAAAACATCATCGATCGCATAATGAGTGTTCCACAAAATACTTTGCTCATCGAATTGCTGATGGAAGAACTACCACCTAAGACACTGTCTTGTTTGGCTGAGGCATTTGCGCATGGCATTGTTTATCATTTGCGCATGCGTGGCTTTCTGGATGCCAATGGATGTAGCACGATCACTCCTTTCGCCACTCCGCGGCGACTCGCTGTATCGATTACCAAGGTTAGTGAACGGGTACCGGACGTCGCGATTCGAGTAAAAGTCCTACCTGTCTCTGTTGCCCTTGATTCGAAAGGCAACCCAAGTCGATCCTTAGTAAAGAAATTAACAGCGTTGGGCTTTCCCAACCTTCCAGTGTCTTCACTTGAGCGTGTGATGGACGGTAAGGATGAAGCTTTTTTCTACACCTATATTACTCCGGGCGATACCCTGCATGATGCCCTACAAGCTGTGCTTGATGATACGCTTAGTAAGCTCCCTATTTCCAAGATGATGAATTATCAGCGTCCGGATGGGGAAACAGTGCAATTTGTACGACCTGTTCATGGATTGATTGCTTTGCATGGCAATTGCGTGGTGCCAGTTACCGCCCTTGGATTAACCTCGAGTAATCGCACCCAAGGTCATCGTTTTCTCTCTAGTGGCGAGGTCATCATTGCTCACGCAGATGATTATGCAGATACGTTGCTCACTGAAGGGAAAATTATTGCTAATTTTATGTGCCGCCGCGAGCTGATCCGCACACAATTGCTCGAAGTTGCTGATAACGATTGTGTTGTCATGCCTGATACTTTACTTGAAGAAGTCACTGCTTTAGTCGAATTTCCCGCTGTCTACGTTTGTAACTTTGAGCCGGAATTCCTCACATTACCACAAGAATGTCTGATTCTCACGATGCAGATGAATCAGAAATACTTCGCTCTCACGGACAAGCCCTTGATCGATGGTGGTCGGCTTATCAACCGTTTTCTAATTGTTTCTAACCTTATGACCGATGCTTCTGAGCAAATCGTGATGGGCAACGAACGTGTTGTACGATCGCGGTTGGCCGACGCCAAGTTTTTCTTTGAACAAGATAAGAAAAAATCCTTAGCTGCTCGTGTACCCCTGCTCGGGAATGTTATTTATCATAATAAGCTTGGTTCTCAGCAGCAACGATCACAGCGCCTCGAAGCCTTGGCCGGTGAAATTGCTGTCTTGATGAGTATTGATAAGGTACTTGCTAAACGGGCTGCTTTGTTGGCAAAAGCTGACTTGCTCACAGATATGGTTGGCGAATTCCCTGAGCTTCAAGGCACGATGGGTATGTACTATGCTCGCCACGATGGCGAAGTTGACGAGGTTGCTCTCGCGTGCTTTGAACACTATCAACCACGTTTTGCTGGCGACACATTGCCGACCAGCGCAATCGGCATCGCCGTTGCGTTAGCAGATAAGCTTGAAATACTGGTTGGTATCTGGGGCATTGGCTTGCAACCTACGGGTGAAAAAGACCCATTCGCCCTCCGGCGTCATGCATTTGGAATCATCCGAATATTGATCGAGAAACGTTTATCATTGAAGCTCGATGTATTGTTGAAGATGACATACACTCAATTCACGTCAGGGGTTGCTTCTATCGATTATTTGAAGGACGTGATGTTATTCATCTATGAGCGTTTGCGTGGCTATCTGCGTGAGCGTGGCTACGGGGTTAACGAAATCGAAGCTGTACTAGCGGTTGGTCCGCAGGATTTGTCAGAATTGCCGGCTCGCCTCGACGCTTTATGTACCTTCGTCGCGATGCCGGAGGCGGCGGCATTGATTGCCACGAACAAACGCATTGGCAATATATTGAAGAAAAATCCATTATTTACGCATGACACGATTGATCCATTATGCTTAGTTGAAGTCGCTGAGAGATCGCTTGCTGTTGAATTGGAAAATGTCACGTTGATTGTTGATACGAAATACAGAGCAGGTGCTTATAGTGAGGCACTGCTCGCATTGGTTCAATTGCGTGGGGTTGTTGATGCTTTTTTTAACGACGTGATGGTGATGGTGGAAGATGAAACGCTGCGAAATAATCGTCTGAAACTCTTGAGTGGTGTATATCTCCAAATGAACCGTGTTGCGAATCTCTCTAAGCTTTTCATCTGATGTGCTATGCTGTGCCTTACAGCACATCAGATGACTCACACAAAGATAGACTTTACAACGGAACCATCTCCCGCAAGTTATGCTAATTTTGAATCGAGATAGTCTTATTAAAAATCGACTCTGATCAGTTTATCAAGACATCCGAAAAGTTGGTTGCCATTCCTGGCAGTTTGGAAGAAATCAGTCAGTTAAATTAAGCCGGCTGCCGATTTTTTGTATCGAGTCATCAAAGCGGAGTTGGCCGAGATTTATTTGACGTGAGTGCACTTAGTGCTATCACACGAAGATACCCTCACTGCATGCCGTTATAAGCTGGATTTGAAGAGTATACCAGTTGTTGGTGGTGATTTACTTCGAGATCTCCAAGCTAGGATGTTGTTGGTGGCGCTCAGCATTTTTTTCTTACTGGAAATGGTAAGAAAACTTAGTCTGAAGGTAATCTTCCTAAAGGTACGCAGGCCCATAAAAATCTGGCTTTTTGTGTTTGACTTTCTTTTAATACTCATTCATTGAGATGACTCGACACGGCAATTTTTTTGACACTAGCATGCTGCCACTTCGCTCTGCATTATTTCTCATTTCCCAATTTCTTTTGACGATTCCATACTCTGTAGGGTGCTTTATCCTTTTTCCGTTTTTATCTCATGCTAAACGTTATTGGGTTGCTGTTGGTTGGTGTCGAACTATGCTTTGGATTTGTCGCTGGGTATGTGGTATTCGCTATCGTGTTATCGGTTGCGAAAATTTACCAGATGGCCCTGCTGTGCTGCTGTCAAAACATCAATCCGTATGGGAAACGTTTGCGCTTCCTGGGCTGATGCCACGTCCATTGTGTTTTGTGTTTAAGCGAGAATTACTATTCGTGCCGTTTTTTGGCTGGGCGCTTGGTTTGTTGAGTATGATCCACATCAATCGTAAGAAAGGTTCCGATGCGTTTCAGTCTATAGTCAATCAAGGGAAACAACGCTTGTCGGAAGGTTCGTGGATTATTCTTTTTCCAGAAGGCACGCGCACGCCCATCGGAACACGTAAAAAATTCAAGTCTGGCGGCGCACGTTTAGCGGTTACTGCTAAAGCAGTTGTTGTGCCAATCGCTCATAATGCTGGCCGATTTTGGCCGCGTCACTCATTTCTCAAGTATCCTGGTGAGATTACCATATCGATTGGTCCGGTGATACATACCGCAGGTTGCACTGCTGAAGCGGTTAATAGTGAGGCTCAAGCTTGGATCGAGAAAGAGATGTATCGGCTGGATCCGAAGGCTCACCTGTGTCGTCAGGAGTAGCATCACAATATTAGCCAAGTTTCTTGGAGATTATTCCCTGCTGCTTTGACAGTCCGTGGTTTGACTAAACTGTCCAGAGATTTTCTGGTTAGCAAATGTCTGATTTATAACCTATTTTTTAATCATACTGTGTTGGGGCATCAGCTTTTGTTATAAATTAGTTGTGCTCTTGACAGCACTTACAGCCTGCGCGAGCATAACGTATTCTTCAACAGAAACATCTTCTGCCCGGCGCGTTAAATCGAAACCTAAAACGTCAAAGTCGAACTGATCTCTATAGGTAATCAAAGTGTTACGTAACATTTTTCGACGTTGAGAGAAAGCTTGTGCGACTAACCTTTCGAAGGTTGGTAGATCTACTTTCGGCAATTCTGTCACAGCACGGGGTATCATCCGTACAATGGCCGAATTTACTTTTGGTATCGGCTTAAAAGCTTCAGGTGGGACATCCATAACTTTGTTTATCCAGTAACGATACTGCAGCATCACGGAGAGACGACTGTAATTAGATGATCCAGGTACTGCTGCTATTCTTTCAACCACTTCATTTTGCAACATAAAGTGTTGATCCCGAACAATCAAGGCAAATCGCATGAGATGGAATAGCAGTGGAGTTGAGATGTTATATGGTAAATTGCCGACAATGCGTAGCAGTGTTTCTGCCTGATTTCTATCTTCTGGCAATAAATCTTGAAAATTGAAATCAAGAGCATCACCTGCATGGACTGTCACACGGGTAAGAAAGCGTTTTTTCAAGCGAACCACTAGATCACGATCTATCTCTACTACATGTAGATGAGATAACCAATCGGTTAACGGAGCCGTCAAAGCACCTAGTCCCGGCCCAATCTCTACTACTAAATCTTTTTTTTGGGGGGCAATCAAATGAATAATGCCTGAGATGATATTGGTGTCGACCAGGAAGTTTTGTCCAAAACGTTTATGTGCAATGTGTCCTTGATGGATCCCCATACGTTTACCTGTGCTAATTTTCATTTAAAAAATCCTTATGAATATGGTAATCGTGGGAGGGATTTTTGAAAAAAGGAGAATTTTAATGGATCGGAATGGGTCGCATGCTAATTGCGGTACGATTTTTTGCCATCAATATTGCTATGCGCATCGCTTCGATCAAACTGCCGCTATCGGCACGCCCCGTGCCAGAAAGATCAAGTGCGGTGCCGTGATCAACAGATGTTCGGATGATTGGCAGGCCTAATGTGATATTGACTCCTACACCAAAGCTTTTGTATTTGAGTACAGGCAAGCCTTGGTCATGATACATTGCTAGCACACAATCGGCTCCTTCGAGATGACGTGGTTGAAACAATGTGTCTGCAGGGTATGGCCCAGTTGCGCGAATCCCAAGAGCCCGTGCATTGTCAATTGCTGGTGTAATGATATCAATCTCCTCACGTCCCAAGTAACCCGATTCTCCTGCATGTGGATTTAAGCCGGTGACGAGAATATGTGGAGCTGTGATACCGAAGTCGCGACGTAGACTTAAATCGATAATTTTTAGTGTTGCTAATAGGCTGTGATAGTGGATAGCGTCAGGAACTTTTGCTAATGGCAAATGTGTTGTTGCGAGTGCAACACGGATACCTCCTCCCGCCAACATCATGACGACCTTACACGTTTGAGTGCGCTCCGCAAGATACTCAGTATGACCAATAAAGCATACACCGCTATCGTTTATTGTGCTTTTTTGTAGAGGAGCAGTCACAATCGCGTCATAACTACCGGCCATAGCTCCATCAATCGCATCATCGAGCAACGATAAAACATATCGCCCATTAGCAGGGTCAAGCTGACCTGCTACCACCGGTCTTGCCAAAGCATGTGACACTACCTGCACACGTGTGCTAGATAACAGACGGTGCCAGGAATCTTCTAAACCTAGCATACGAGCACGCGCTGACAACAATCCAGGATCACCCAAAATGCAAAATTTAGCAGAAGAAAAAATCTCTTTTGTCGATATATTGCTACCAGCAACGTCAGGCATCTTATTTTGGAGTGTTGTTAGTGCCTGCAGGGTTAGCTCTGGCCCGATACCAGCAGGTTCACCTGTTGTGATCGCTAATATAATTGGCCGTGTGATACTCATCTGTTTTTCTTCGTATTGCTGTCTGTTTTAAATACGATACTCAACGTAGGCGGTATTGTACAGTTGCTGTAACCAGTCAAGATAGTGTTGTTCCGCCTTACGGACGCGTAGTAAATGTGTAGCAAGGTTGCGCTCCTTATCGACACTGATTTGGCCTTCTCTATGTCCGATTACTTGAATTAGATGATAACCATATTCGCTCATTACTGGGTCGCTAATCTGACCATCTTTCAGTTTCGATAACGCTTGCTCAAACGCTGGCATAGCTTCTCCAGGTGAAAGCCAACCCAAATCATCACTTTGTGCAGCAAAACCATCTGCATAAAGTCGGTTTCCAACGTTACTAAACTCAACTTGACCTTTTTGTAATTGAGCCTTAACTTTTAGTAATTTCTGGCGTGCTTGTTGCTCATGGTGGATACCATTTCCAGTCCGGATTAGGATATGACGGGCATGAATTTGTGGTACCGTCATAGTATTTTGTACCGGTTGTTGCTGACGAGTTGCTAGTAGTTTCAAAATGTAGAAGCCATTACTACTACGTAAAATTTTTGGTACTACTTCTCCTATACGTAACTTACTTACCTCCGTCAGAAAAAAATCAGGAATCCGTTCCGGAATACGGTAGCCCATGTCACCGCCATTCACAGCGTTTGAACTTTCGGAATATTTTTGTGCTAATTTTTTAAAATTAGCACCGGACTTTGCTTTTAAAAAAATTTTTTCTGCCTTTTTTTTTGCTATATTTACCTCCTCATCTGTCGCTATATTAGGCACTTTCACCAGAATTTGTGCCAACCGGTATTCTGGCTCGCTTGGTATGGTTGGCGCGCCCCGTTGCGCAGCTAAGAAGGTATTTATCTCAAATTCACTCACCTGTACTTGACTGTCTATTTCGTTGCTACGCAAACGGTCTATGGTTATCTGATCACGCATTCGTTGACGGAATACAGGCCACTGTATTCCATGTGACTGTAAGTGGCTACGGTATTGATTAATTGACATATGATTATTAGTGGCTGCGCGTTGCACACTATGCTCTACATCTTCATCTGAAACTGCGATACCTCTTTCTTTTGCCGCCTCTAATTGCAATAGTGTGATGACCATCTCCTTCAAAATTTGGTGTTGCAATAAATTACTCGCTGGAGTAGTACGTTTCTGTTGTTTTAACTCGCGCAAGATTTCGGACACACGTTGATCAAGCTCCTGCTTGGTGATCACGTTATCATTGACTAATGCAATAATTGAATCCAGCGGCTCGACCGATAATACTGTTTTTTTTTCCAAAGACAGTATTTTTGTGCTAGTAGATGCTGGTTGGGCTAAGGCTAAATTGGCACCCAAACAGAGAATCGCTAGCAGCGATAGACGTATCACAATGAAGTCATTCATAGTTATTGAATCGAGAAGGAATTTGTTTCGTCGGTGCTGTCATATAATTTGGCACTGCGACTTTAAAGGCTTCTGTCGTGGAAGTCCCAGATTTGGTTAGGCCTTTGAGTTCCATCTGAGCAAGAAATCTAGTCGTTCGGGTCATTGTATTTGTTGCATATCGCTGCATGCCAAAACGAAACGCCCAACAGTTGCTATCATACTCTAAACCGCCTAAGCTATCGATGACGGTTTTGTCAGCGAGGCTGTAGTTCAACCTAGCTACGACACCAAATCGATGTGTGATTGGCCACTGTCCCGAAAGTTCTACCTGGTTGATAGCTGATTCTCCAATAATTGGTGAAGTACGTAAATAACGATAGTGAGCGTTTAAAATTTTACGTTCTCCAGGATGCCATGCGATAGCGACATCTCCTCGGTCAATTTTCGAGTCGTTCGCACTATAACGCAATGCGGTCGTTAAGCTAAGAGGAGGTGCGATAAAGACTGATGCTCCTGCGAATAGATCCGATACCCCAGCATTATTCGGCCTCAAGCTTTTCATCAGCGTGACCCGAGATTCTTGGAGGTTATAGCGTTGTGCTAACCAGAAGTGAGCACGCTGGATACCACTGTTAGCATCCATAAAATGCGACGATATGCCCATAGTTATTCGATTGGCATCAATAATACGGTCGTTGCCGACGAATGAATTCTCACTAAAGATTTCTGATAAGTTACAGCTTGCTTCTGCTGTATCGAACAATGGAAGTGCATTCTGATTACGATAGGGCGAATAGACGTAAAATATCCGTGGTTCAAGCGTTTGAATCATATTCAATCCAAACAAATGAACTGACCGTTCGAATAAAAGACCGGTATCAAGGCTGAATGTTGGTAACGTCCGATTGATGGTGTTCTCTATTCCCCACGTAGAATTTTGGAGCCTGTAAGAAGAAGCATTGAATATAACTCTCGGAATCACGAAGTATCCGGGTCTTAGTATAGGATAGCTTAACGTCGGCTTTATGTACAAGCGTTCACCATTAGGTTGAGGAGTACTAAGTAACCCAATCCGGAAACGTGTATAGTCAACTGGCATTGTGAAGTCGAAACCATGCCAATCTAATTTTGAATAGGTAGCCAACAACTGTGGTACACGTTCGTATGGCGCTGTGCTAGGTGCTAATACTTGATATTTCAATACACGTGCTAATAACGACCAATTTCCCTTAGACCAATTCAGGCCGGCTTCACGATTGTAAAGACGAGTCATACCGGTCGTCTGGAAGGTTTTACCTGATACTCCAAAGTCCTCAGGGTAAGTATTATCCGAAATCTTAGTGAAATTGATATACGTGCCGATGTCGAAGGCCATTGACTGTTGATGTGACCACGTATAGGAATATCGATTGGGTTTGCCGTTCATCCCATGGTCATTTGGCAAATACTCCATATGAAACATGCCGGAATAGTTGGGTTCAAGATAGCGTAGATTTGCATTCCAGATAATGCCTCGCTTGGACGTCATGCGCGGCGTTATAGTTAGATCACGATTTGGCGAAATGTTGAAATAATATGGTGTCATCAATTCGAAACCAGTCGTGCTGGAGTGCGAAAAAGTCGTCGCTAGAAAGCCTGATTTACGTGTATCCGAGGTTGGAAAAGAGAGATAGGGGCTTGCGAAAATTGGTTTTCCTTGGAAGAACAACACGCTGTTGTATGCTTTCCCGGTGCTTGTTTCCATATCGAATTCAAAAACTGATGCACGGATATACCAAGCAGGATCTTCTTGACAAGCACAGCCCGTATATGTGCCTTTTGTGATTCTTATAGTATCGCCCCCAATTATCTCGGCGCGTTGTGACCAACCATTTCCTCGATTGGCTAACTCATAGGTTGGCGTGAGTATATAGCCTTCGCTTGCCCCAGCGTACATATGCAACTCTGATCCGGTAAAGGTATTACCGTTTTCGATTAGACGCACATTTCCCCATAGGGCCAATTCGTCTGAGTCCAGATCATAGGTTATCCTATCAGCCTTGGCTATCGAGCGAAAACGACGAGCTTCGGCCTCTCCATCCACAGTAAAACCACGTCTAGTGCTGCCCTCCATACGTCTACCCCGTAGAAAAAGGGGCATATCTTGGCCAGGCGGCAGGGTGAAATCTGCAAAGGCATCGACTGTACGCAGTATTAATCTATCTGGCAGCATGGCCCAGGCTTTCTGTGCATGTACTAAGGGACTCCAGATGCTTGCAAAGGATAGTATCAAGGCTTGAATAAATGAAAAATTTGGCAGCGCCATTTGTTTAAATGGCATGTGTGCAAACGACATGACAATCGAAGGCATGCGAGTATTTCAGCTGCACTTGTATGAACGAGGTGGTCGATGAAAATCGAGAAGTAGGAGATTTGAAAAGCATATGGGGTTAATTATATTGTAAGATTTTGACGTGTATAAAGCATGAATAAAAAAATCCATGGACATTGTTTTTACAATCCATATCTGCCAGAAGCGGTGATTTTTTGCCAGGTCCTCGTATACAACCATTTCATGAACGGTTTGCCAGCCTCCCCATATGAATGAAAATGAATGGGTAGAAACCAAGGTTTTTCGTTTGTCGGGATTACATACCAACGAATTTAGTAGTGCCAGCTGAGGTAACTTCGGAACCTTGTGTTTTGGATTTCCAAGGGGCCATGATTTTTTTGTCGACCTATAATACTATTTTTCTTGTACGTGACTTTTATTGGTTGAGATGAGCATCATAAACTCGATTTTCTTGCTTACTACTGGAAGTCTTCTTGTAAGGTTGATTTTCCTTTGATTCAAGCTTTACAGAGTTCTACTGCCAGTACGAGTGGAGCCAGAGATTGACATTTTTTCATGTTTTTAGTACATCTGTTTGGTTTTTATTGGTCCGGCGCGATCCCCCGGAAGCACTGGGGTTACTGGCGTTACTCAAAACGGGAAATGCCTTAAGTATAATCCTCGATGAATAAAATGTGTCTTAGGGAAGATGTAAACTTGCTAAAATGGTGCATACTAAAATATAAGTATGCTCTTTAAGTTCCGCTGTATTGTCTTGATTCAGAAGCGCTGAGGAGCGGATGGTTTTTGAGATTTCTGAATAATATGACCTTCGCGTGTTTCGCAAAAGATTCTAATACAAGGATTACTCAAGTTTGAAATATACTCTGACTCTCTTTGAGATCGAAGCATGTAAATTCTTCTCTAAGTCATTTTGGGTTGGTCTATCCATGACTTGGTGATGGATATTTTAAAATTTTGGTAAGAGTTTTTCTTGGGGCTCCTCTTGGTGTGGTGTATTGTGCTTGTGGTTGAGTTAGCCAGTACATACATTGTCTGTGCGCTCTTTACAGAACATCGGTGAGTGTTGGTTGAATACCAACATTTGTATGCAACATTATGCGGTATGTATGCTATCTATATACAAGGCCCATAACTGCTGGCATTTATTATCATTTTAGACACTAGTACGGTTTTAAATCACACAATTCATCGTTATCCTGTCTGTGCCATCTATTCTCAATACTACTGATGCATTGATGCCTCCACACTACGATGTCGCAATTATTGGCGCAGGTCCTGTCGGTATCACATTAACACTTTTGCTGGCCAAGAGAGCTCCACACTTGCGCGTCGCACTAATTGATTCCCGCAGTTTGGAAACTTGCCATTGTGACCCACGAGTTTTGGCTCTCTCTCATGGAAGTCGTCAAATTCTTGACCGTGCCGGGGTTTGGTTTGATTCTGAATCGTACAGCACATCACATACTGCCATTCAGCACATACATGTTTCGCAAGCCAATTATTTTGGTAGTATCGAAATCGATAGCTGCGATTACTCTGTTCCTGCACTCGGTTATGTTGTGCGTTATGCTAGCTTAATGGACGCACTCGACAACTCTCTCTCGCGTTTGCCGATGTTCAAAGCAGATACAAATGCAGATATTATTACTCCGCAGAGATTAATTTCAACATTTCCTCCTACACCTACCCAAGGCCTGACGTATTTTCGACCATACCGTCTGATTGCCCTTCGACAAGAGAGCCAGGAAGTCTTCTTAACGATCGGAGACCAGCAGCAAGAGCATACCAAAATATTGCGTGCATCCTTAGCGATTAAGGCAGAAGGTGGTTTATTTGAACATCAAACGATCAAAACATACAGATATGATTATCAGCAAACCGCTTTGGTTGGGTTTGTCACGTGTACTCGGCCACGCATTGGTTGGGCTTGGGAACGTTTTAGTGCTGAAGGACCACTTGCATTATTGCCACTTGAGGATGGGTACTCTCTAGTCTGGTGTCGCTCACCAGAAGATGCGACTCGCTGCTTGCATACGGAAGATGCTTCGTTCCTCGCGGAACTTCATGCTGCTTTCGGTGATCGGATGGGCGATTTCAGGACGGTGACTGGGCGTGCTTGTTTTTCGTTAGGATTAAATGCCTTGGAGTATGTTGTCGATGGTTGTGTGGCTGTCATCGGTAATGCCGCACAAACATTACATCCTGTTGCTGGCCAAGGGCTTAATCTTGGACTACGCGATGCTTTTGACCTGACTGAAGCAATTGCCATTAAATATGATGCTCTTGGTGCATGCGCATTGCAAAATTTTTCACGCCGACGCCGTCTCGATCGAAGCATAACGATTCGTATTACTGATTGGCTGCCCCGCATTTTCGGCATTGATATTGCTCCTGTTGCGGTACTGCGTGGTCTTGCACTCCTTGGAATGGAGCTTGCTCCACCAATAAAAGCGGCTTTCGTACGGCAAATGATGTTCGGACAACGTAGATAAATTTCCTGTAAAAAATAAACTTATATAACGTCTTATGAGATTTTTAGTGTTGAATATAGTTCACCAAATGGTTTTAAGCGACGTGAAATGCTTTTCACAGTAGAATGACCCTTTTAAATTAATTGTATCCACTACCCTCCCGTGCGCATTGGTTCTCACAATCTTCGTAATAATCTTTTTGTTGCTCCTATGGCGGGAGTGACTGATCGACCTTTCCGTCAGCTATGTAAAAAATTAGGGGCAGGTTATGCTGTCTCCGAAATGATTGTATCGAACGCGCAATTATTGAAAAGCCAGAAAATCATGCGGCGTGCCAATCATGACGGTGAAGTAGC
This sequence comes from Candidatus Pandoraea novymonadis, assembly GCF_003004665.1. Classification (GTDB taxonomy): domain Bacteria; phylum Pseudomonadota; class Gammaproteobacteria; order Burkholderiales; family Burkholderiaceae; genus Pandoraea; species Pandoraea novymonadis. Next base: position 22,296 of record NZ_MUHY01000002.1, on the reverse strand, counting down.
ACCAATTTCAGTACAAATCGCAGGTTCTGATCCTGTGATGATGGCCGAAGCTGCACTTCACAATGTTGAACGTGGCGCTCAAATTATTGATATCAACATGGGTTGCCCAGCCAAACAGGTATGTAACGTTGCTGCTGGGTCAGCTTTGCTTCAAAATGAAGCTCTTATTTTTCGCATCCTGTCGGCGGTAGTCGCTGCTGTCGGAGGCTCTGTACCGGTTACGCTTAAGATCCGTACTGGTTGGGATCGGGATCATAAAAATGCACTCACAGTTGCGAAAATTGCGGAAGATTGCGGCATCAGTATGTTGACTGTTCACGGTCGTACACGCGCCGATTTATATCACGGTGATGCTGAGTATGAAACGATCGCAGCTGTCAAGGCTTCTGTGAAAATTCCGATTGTTGCCAATGGCGATATTAGCTCGGCACACAAGGCAAAACATGTTTTAGCCTTTACCGGGGCAGATGCGGTTATGATTGGGCGGGCTGCCCAAGGGCGGCCATGGATTTTCCGCGATATCGAATTATTTCTAAGGACTGGCAAGGAAGCTTTGTCTCCACGTGTTGACGAGATTCAGGAGATAATGAATGAACATCTGCGAGATCATTATGCGTTTTATGGCGAAATTACCGGTGTACGCACGGCACGAAAACATATTGCTTGGTATTCTCGTGGTTTGCCAAAGGCCGCGGCATTTCGAGAGCGTATGAATAAACTAGGTAGCACGAAGGAACAATTATGCGAAGTCAATGAATTTTTTGAACAACAAAAGGCGCATTCGGAGCGTCTCTGCTACGAACAAGAATCTTCGGGGGAGATGTTAGCTGCATGAGCAAAACTAATATAGAACAGTGCGTGCGTGACAGTTTGGATTCATATTTTCGAGATCTCGATGGCTCGCGGCCACACGACGTTTACGATATGGTAGTCTCGGTTGTTGAAAAACCACTCCTTGAGTTTGTGCTTGGCAAGGCAGATGGTAACCAATCATTAGCCGCCGAATATTTGGGTATTAACCGAAACACGCTGCGTAAAAAATTACAACTATACGGATTACTTTAAGTGTCTGTTGGTCGTAGCTGATGCTCCAATTTTCCTATTTCCAGGATAGATGCTGTTCGCGGCGAGTTTTTCGTGCAATTTTACCGTTCTAATCTCACCATCTTATCATGATTAAGCAAGCTCTTATCTCGGTTTCTGACAAGACAGGCATTGTCGACTTCGCCAAGTCGCTCAGCGCTATCGGCGTATCGATTCTTTCCACTGGAGGTACCGCTAGGCTACTAGCAGAGGCTGGTGTGGCTGTCACTGAAGTCTCTGATTACACAGGATTTCCTGAGATGCTTGATGGTCGCGTGAAGACGCTGCATCCGAAGGTGCACGGTGGCATTCTCGCTCGCCGTGACTTTCCAGAGCATATCAAGACGCTCGATTTGTACAATATTCCTACAATTGATTTGCTTGTTGTTAATCTGTATCCTTTTGCGCAGACGATTGCCAAGGAGGATTGCACGCTCGAAGACGCCATTGAGAATATTGACATTGGTGGCCCAACAATGCTTCGATCAGCAGCCAAAAACCATCGTGATGTGACGGTTATTGTTGACCCAGCTGACTACGCTGTTGTTCTGGATGAAATGAGGACTTATAGCAACAGCGTAACCTATGCTACAAATTTTCGGTTGGCAACGAAGGTATTTGCCCATACAACTCAGTACGATGGTGCTATTACGAACTATCTCACAAACTTGGACGAATCAGGCCATAGTGACCGTACGGCGTATCCGGCTGTATTGAATTGCGCCTTTGAAAAGGTGCAAGACATGCGCTATGGGGAGAATCCACATCAAAGTGCAGCTTTCTATCGCGATATAGTCGTACCGAAAGGGGCCTTGGCGAGCTATTGTCAATTTCAAGGTAAAGCATTATCGTATAATAACGTGGCGGATGCTGATGCTGCGTGGGAATGCGTAAAAACATTTGATATGCCCGCTTGCGTGATTATCAAACATGCAAATCCTTGTGGTATTGCGGTGGCAGATACAGTGGCACAGGCCTATGCAAAAGCCTTCCAAACTGATTCAACTTCAGCGTTCGGTGGGATCATCGCCTTTAATCGCGAAGTGGATGAAGTTGCAGCACAGGCGATTGCGAAGCAATTTGTAGAAGTTCTGTTGGCACCATCATTTTCAGAAGCAGCGAAGCAAGTATTTGCTGCAAAAAAAAACGTGCGATTGCTTGAAGTTCCTATGGCTCATGGTCTGAATGCCTTTGACGTCAAACGTGTTGGTGGAGGTTTGCTAGTGCAGTCAGTGGATGCTAAGAATGTACAGCGACACGAACTTCATGTCGTCACGAAGCGTCATCCAACGCCAAAGGAAATGGACGATCTTTTGTTTGCTTGGCGGGTTGCGAAATTTGTAAAGTCGAATGCTATCGTCTTCTGTGCTTGCGGTATGACACTGGGTATTGGTGCCGGTCAAATGAGTCGAATTGATTCGGCACGTATCGCTAGCATTAAGGCGAAAAATGCAGGGCTTTCGCTCAATGGTTCCGCTGTAGCATCAGATGCTTTCTTCCCATTTCGTGACGGCCTCGATGTTGTCGTTGATGCTGGCGCCACATGTGTGATTCAACCAGGCGGTTCAGTGCGAGATGACGAAGTCATTGCAGCTGCCGACGAACGGAACGTTGCGATGTTGATGACGGGCACGCGCCACTTCCGTCATTAATCCGAGACGAGATGGTCACCAAAAAATGGGTGCATGGCCTCACGGGTTGGTCAGTGAAAATCTGATATGAGGCCTTTTTTTGGGGTATTGCCAGAGATAGGTTATTTACATATGCTAGAGCTGATATACATGTAATGTTTTTGACCTAAAAATCAGTACCATCCATCGACCACACTCTCAATGTTACGCAATATTTTGAAGCTTATTAGTCTATTCAGGCCGATTGTATTTTATAAAAAATCTATATTTAATCTCGGCATTGAATACCATCGACGATCTTCACTACGAAAATTTGTAGTAGGTTATTAAGTCGGACACGGATGGATCTATTGGAGTAAATTGTCAGTGTTCGCGGGCCCCTCTCATACATAGATTCATGCTGGATTCTGTAGCAGTGACATCTGACACTGATCATCAGATCATCATCCTTAGACTATCAGCACCGAAAATGAAGCATCGCATAATAAATTAGATGACGAATTATTCTGTCAATGATAATGAATTACTTTTTGATGATTTTTTATGCGTCACACAGAGGATAATAAACCCGGATTTGTACGGTTGGCTGGTCAGTGATCATCCGATGATTATTTCATCGGAAAGTTTTTTGCCAGTTAGTAGTATTAAGCCCAGTTCTAATAAACCATCCCATGGATCGCTGGCCAACCCTTCGACAGTTAAGCCTTTGACTTGACGGTCCAGTAGTGTGGCCAGAAACAAAGCGTTATGCAGCGACACTGGCGTGACTCTTTGCACTGCTTGCCTAATCCAGAGCTCTCGAGGTCCCCATACGCGATATTCACGTAGTAGCGTTGTTAATGGCATTCCCTCCGACATGCGGTAAAAAATACGGGATAGCGTACGGACCTCCTCGGTTAATGCCCATAACACAAGTTGTACAGCTTCTCCCTGGCCACGCAACCCTTCGAGCATACGAGTGAGTCGTTGTATATCGCCTGCCAACACTACTTCCTTGAGTTTAAAAACGTCATAGCGGGCGACATTTAGCACAGCATCTTGCACAGAAGTAAATGTAAGCTCACCTTTAGGATAGATTAGCCCTAGTTTCTGTATTTCCTGATGAGCGGCGAGTAAATTTCCTTCAATTTGATCTACGATAAACTGTAAAACACGACGCCCGTCATCTCCTGCAGGGACACGTTGGCCTTGTGCCATGAGACGTTTTTCAATCCAATCTGCTAAGTTTTCTCGATCAACGGGCTCGATTTTGATTGTGATGCCAGCCTGATTTAGAGCGCTAAACCAGTCAGATTTGGTTGCTGCCGCATCGAGTCTTGGCAAAGTCACAATAGTTAGTACATCTAGCTTTACATTTTTCGCATGGGCTACTAATGCAGATCCTCCATCACGACCAGGCTTTCCAGCAGGTACACGCAACTCAACTAACTTGCGATTTCCAAATAGAGACATGGATTGCTTAGCGTGAAAGAGATTTCTCCAGTCGAAGCCTCTGTCAACTAATAAGACCTCGCGATCGGTGTAACCCGCAGCACGAGCAGCGGCACGCAACTGATCAACAGTTTCTTGTACTAACAAGTGTTCATCACCGTAGATCGTGTAGATTGGTGCCAACGTCTTAGCGAGATGTGTGACGAGCGCGCGAGGTTGAAGTTGCATAATACGAGCTTCTGGAAATTAGTTTCCCAGAAGTGTAGGCAAGACCTTAACTGATTCCAATCGACGGATGATTTGATCAACTGTGGCGCGCATCATATCACGATAAAGTAATATTGACTCTGTATCACGTGCCGCTGCTTCAGAATCGCTATATGGCAAATTACGGCTCATTGTGATTTGACTGCGTTCGATGATTGGTCTGCCATCGGGCGTAACTAGCTGAAACTCCGTGGTACTACGCAACTCATATTCACGTGTTTGGACCGCTGCATTTAAACTGAGCGGTTTGCGTGTTTCCGATATACTTAGAATTTCAAGTCTGGCATCGGCATTTTGTGGGGTATCAACAACGATAGTACTGCGGCTGCCATAGCTAATGTTACGAGTAATATCGAGCGCTAACTGTCTGTTTGACGTCATGATGTACAGGCGTTTGAAAGCATACTCCTTAGCATTGCGCATTTGAAAACCGCATCCATGCAGACCCAAGACGCTAGTGAATGCTACGATTTGGCTGAGGAAGCCTCGACGAGAAAGACTAAAATATTCGCTCATTTACGCCGTCTTCATGAAATTACTAAATTGACCAGACGTCCAGGCACAATGATGACCTTCTTCTGTGTCATACCTTTGCTAAACTTGATTGTCATTTCGTGTCCAAGTGCTGCCTGCTCGATGCTTTGTCGTGATGCATCCCTTGCAATTTTAAGCGATCCCCGTACCTTGCCGTTGACTTGTAAAATCAACTCGATTTCTGCTTGTATGAGAGCACTTGTATCGACTTCTGGCCATGTAGTATCTAGTAGTTCGCCAGACTGTCTGTCATAGCCTAGCGCAGTCCACAAGCCATGTGTGATATGGGGAACCATCGGGTACAATATGCGAAGGAGAATACCGTAGCATTCCCTCATCACACCGGCACCTGAGGTACGGTGATCATTTTCGATAGCGTTTAGCATTTTCATCGCCGCTGATACGACCGTGTTGTATTGTGCGCGCTGGTAATCGTAATTCGCCTGTTTGAGTAGGGTATGAATTTTACGGCGTAGCGACTGGTCTGTTGGATTTGTGGTATCGATATACACATCAGTTGCTGATAATAGTGTGGCATTCGATTGGCCAAAATTCCACAGGCGTCGCAAGAAGCGACTTGCACCATCAACTCCTGACTCCGACCACTTTAGTTGCTGCTCAGGTGGCGCGGCAAACATCACGAACAGCCGAGCTGTATCAGCACCGTATTGGTTAATGAGGGATTGTGGATCTACACCATTATTCTTCGATTTCGCCATCTTCTCGATTTCACCAAGTACTATCTCTTGACCGTCAAGTGAAAGGCTTGCACTTATCGGACGCGCTTTATCATCGAAATGTACATTTACCTCAGATGGATTGAACCATGTTTTTTTGCCTGACATGTCTTCGCGGTAATATGTTTCATTGAGTACCATGCCTTGCGTAAGCAGATTCTTGGCGGGTTCTCCGAAACTCACCAACTTCATATCTCGCATGACCTTGGTCCAGAAACGCGAATAGAGCAAATGGAGAATCGCATGCTCGATGCCACCGATATACTGATCCATCGGCATCCAGTAGTTGGTGCGCGCGTCAACCATAGTATCTGCATCTGGACACGTGTAGCGTGAGAAATACCATGACGAATCGACGAAGGTGTCCATCGTATCGGTTTCGCGGCGTCCTGGTTTATGACACTTTGGACAAGTGCAGTTTAGGAATTCGATCGATGTGGCGAGCGGGTTACCAGTACCATCTGGTACGAGGTTTTCTGGCAATACTACCGGCAAATCTTTCTCTGGTACTGGAACAGCACCACATGCATCGCAATGGATGATTGGGATTGGCGTACCCCAATAACGTTGGCGAGAAATACCCCAATCACGCAGCCGGAACATTACTTGCTTTTTGCCTAGACCTTTAGAATTCAGATCAGCTGCAATCGTGTCGATTGCAGCGTGATAGTTCAGCCCATTGTACTTACCACTGTTGATGCATAATGTTGCTTCTTTATCTCCATACCAAGCTTGCCAAACCTCTATAGAAAATTCTTTTCCAGGGACTGTAATAACTTGTTTGATCGGTAGATTGTACTTATGCGCAAACGCAAAATCACGTTCATCGTGCGCTGGCACGCCCATTACGGCGCCTTCACCGTAGCTCATCACCACGTAGTTGCCGATCCATATTTCAATTGATTCACCTGAGAGTGGGTGTGTGACAAAAAAACCGGTCGCAATACCCTTTTTTTCCTGTGTCGCGATGCTGGCTTCGGTGACTCCTCCTTGTTTACATTCATTAATGAAGGTTTTTAACTCAGGCTTATCTTCGGACAGGCGTTTAGCCAATGGATGCTCGGTAGAAATTACACAAAAGGTTACGCCCATGATCGTATCGGCACGTGTGGTGAACACATACAATAACTTTTGTTCGCCGTCGAGCGTATATGGAAAGCCGAAAGTCACGCCAAAGCTTTTACCAATCCAATTTTGTTGCATCACCTTGACGCGTTCAGGCCAATCAAGCTTATTTAAATCTTGTAGTAGGTCATCTGCATAATCGGTGATACGCATGTAATACATTGGGATTTCACGCTTTTCTACCAATACTCCTGAACGCCAACCCCGACCATCAATTACCTGTTCGTTGGATAGAACTGTCTGGTCGACGGGATCCCAATTGACGATACCCGTTTTTAGATACACGAGTCCCTTTTCTAGCATTTTTAGGAAAAACCACTGATTCCATTTGTAGTACTCAGGCTTGCAAGTTGCCAATTCTCGGGACCAGTCGATTGCGAAACCCATCGCATTCATTTGCTTCTTCATGTAAGCGATGTTCTCGTAAGTCCATTGCGCAGGAGGTACACCATTAGCCATCGCAGCATTTTCTGCTGGCATACCAAAGGCGTCCCAGCCCATCGGCATCAAGACGTTGTAGCCACGCATGCGAAGGTGGCGATACATTACATCGTTTATGGTGTAGTTACGCACATGGCCCATATGCAGCTTACCCGACGGATATGGCAGCATTGAGACACAATAAAACTTTGGTTTTTCCGAACATTCGTTGATTTTATAAGCATCGATTGCCTGCCAGTGTGATTGTGCTGCGGCTTCGACATCAGCTGGAACATATTTTTCTTGCATGATCGGTTCGGGATGAGATTCAGTTCGATATATCCCTCTGTCAATCTCGCGCTATGGCGAAACAGATCGTATTAGGAGAAAATTTGTGAGAAGTTTTTCATTATACCTCCCCGTCGCGGAGAAAAAGCGAAAGAGAGATTGCATGACGGATGCGGTATCCGGCGAAAATTGGAGGCCACTCATACTGCTGCTGTTCGAAGTTAACGTAGCCCCAGTACGTCCTGCATGTCAAATACACCCACTGAACGAGTTGCCAAGAATCGCGCTGCATACAGTGAGCCTTGCGCATACGACAATCGACTCGAGGATTTATGAGTAATTTCGATTCTCTCACCAAGACCAGCGAATAGGACTGTATGATCGCCAATGATGTCGCCGCCACGGATCGTCGAAAAACCAATGGTCGACGAAGCACGTTCACCAGTAATTCCTTCGCGGCTATAAACAGCGCATGTTTTTAAATCTCTCCCAAGCGCGTTGGCCACGACTTCTCCCATATGCAAAGCTGTGCCGGATGGTGCATCGACTTTGTGACGATGATGAGCCTCAACGATTTCGATATCGTAAGAATTATTCAAAATTTTCGCAGCTACTTCGAGCAACTTGAAAGTTGCATTCACCCCGATGCTCATATTTGGTGCGAAGACCAACGCCAGATTTTTTCCAGTCTCTTGCAGTCGTTCCTTCTGCTTTTCGGAAAAGCCAGTGGTGCCAATAATCATTTTCACCCCATACTTTTCAGCAACAGGGAGATGTGTTAGTGTGCCATCTGGACGTGTAAAATCGATTAAAAACTCAGCTTGTCGAAGTGCGACATCGACATCACCTGTAACAGTTATTCCAGTTTTTTGTCCCAGAAACGCACCAGCATCTTCACCTATTGCGCTGCTATTTGGGCGATCAAGCGCGCCGACTAATTTAGCATCGTTTGCAGTAAGAACCGTTTCAATTAGCATTCGCCCCATCCGACCGGAGGCACCAGCAATGGCAATTTTCATCATTATGCGTGTCGACCTTTAGTGAAATCTATACGAACTCGTTGGGGGACCTCCATCCGCCAAGGGTAGAATGACCTGATGATGGTTATTGACTACCACTGCTGGCCCACGTTCATTTGGCTTTTATCCATCAATTTCCTGTATCAAGTCATACTCAGATGGCAATTTTTCGCCGCCAGTCCATTTCGCCAAGGCATTACCTTTGAAATAGGTTGTTAAGTGACGTCTTTCTAAGGTAGATGCATTGTTTCGCTTGAAATAGAAAACATAGTACCAGTGGTTAGCATGAAACATATCAATTAACAGCGGCGTACCAAGCAATTCACGTACTTGATCACGTGTCATACCCGGCTTGAGCTTTTCATAAGCTTCCCTCGAGACGAAGTTGCCCTGAACGATGTTGATACGATATGGGGTGACGGCACTGATCATCTTTGTGCTGATATTATCGTAGGTCGAGCAACCAGCCATAAATAAAAGTACTATAGCCCCAAAGACGGTAAGAGAGGAACGCAAATTTAACTCATCAAAAAATTGTAGCAAAATCCACCCTCTCTTTGCTCAGTTCTTACCGAGCAAAAAAAGAAATTATGTGATTAAGGGTGTATTGTACTCCAGGGGAGTAGGGTAATGCTGAATCATTTGGATCTAAAAATATCCCTATTTTTACACCGAAATTGCATACCATCAAAAAATCATGTCATTAGAGTAAAGCTTGTATCCAAGCAAGGTTTTACTTGGATACAAGCTTTGATGTTAGGATAACGTTTGTATTGCGATAAAAAACTCCTCAAAAGCAGTATTAGACGGGCTTTTTCCGAGCTATCCAATCCTTTTCAGATTTTTCATCGCCAAAAAATGGCTTAGTGTGAAGTCTCGCTTTATTCTCAGGAACAACAGATTTCCTAATTTCGAAAGGGCTTTCCCCTAATGCCGTAGGGAACGGCAAACCTTTTAGCAAGTAGTACTTGCCTAAAAAAGTATAAAATTATTCGGCGATTATTGTTAGTTTGGGACGTTATGCGTCATAGACTGGTTTTTTGAATTATAGATTGTTTGGCATCTGACAGAAACTTCTATGTATTCTGTGTGTGCTTATAGTTACTAAAAAACAGATCTAGGAAATTATTAATACATTCTCAATTCTTTATTTTTTAGAGGAATTTCTTTTTTCTTTTTTGTTCGTTTTATGACACATGAACAGATAATATGTTTTTTCATGAATGGAGATTTTCGAAGAACACATAAGATCTATTTAAACATGCCCAGTGTGCAGGAGTTTGGTTTTATATGTGACGTGGCTACGCAATGGGATAAAAAACTCAACTTCAAGGAAAAAATCGGTTGCGGTTTAAAACCACAACCGATAAAACGAAGCGTCTACTCCGCAGTCGCGGCTTCTTCCGAAGCGGATTGTGGAAGGAATGCTTCTTCTAGCGCAATCTGATTGTGACGCTCGCGATCCGATGTTTCACGTGCTTTACGGGCTTTGTGATAGGCTAAGCCGGTACCTGCCGGAATCAAACGACCGACGATGACGTTTTCTTTCAAACCTCGCAGGTCGTCTCGTTTTCCCATGATTGCGGCTTCCGTCAATACTCTTGTTGTTTCCTGAAAAGATGCTGCAGAGATGAAGGAATCTGTGGATAGTGATGCTTTCGTAATCCCAAGTAAAACGTTCGCGTAGTCAGCCGGACATTTTTCTTTAGCTTTGACTGCGTCATTCTCGTCAAGCATGTCGGAGCGTTCTACCTGCTCACCGGTGATGAATCGGGTATCACCTGAATCAATGATCTGTACACGCCGCAACATTTGGCGAACAATCACCTCGATGTGTTTGTCATTAATCTTGACCCCTTGTAAACGATAGACGTCTTGTACTTCGTCGACGATATAACGTGCCAATGCTTCCGTTCCTTGTAATCGGAGGATATCGTGTGGATCGGCTGGACCATCCACAATCATTTCGCCTTTGTTCACAACCTGACCGTCATGAACTAGCAATTGTTTTTCCTTTGGAATGAGGAATTCATGCTGGTTACCATCGAGATCAGTAATCACAAGACGCTGTTTACCCTTGGTGTCCTTGCCAAAGGATACTGTACCCGTTACTTCCGCTAAAATACCAGCATCTTTTGGTACGCGCGCTTCGAAAAGTTCTGCTACACGCGGTAGACCTCCGGTAATGTCGCGAGTCTTTTGTGATTCGGTTGGAATACGCGCAAGTACTTCACCGATATGCACGTGCTGACCATCTTTAACAGTGATGAGCGCACCAACCTGAAAACCGATTGTTACAGCATGATCGGTACCGGGGATTTTGACTTCTTCATTTTGTTCATCAAGCAACTTGACCTGTGGCCGTACGTTCTTCGATGTCGACCCACGATGCTTCGGATCTATTACGACTAAGGTGGAAAGACCGGTCACATCGTCGATTTGCTTAGCAACCGTAACACCTTCCTCGACATTCTCGAATTTTACAAGCCCACTATACTCAGTAATGATCGGACGCGTCAGCGGGTCCCATGTAGATAGCTGGGCACCTGCCTTCACTTGTACGCATTCTTTTTGAAGTAACGTTGCACCATAAGGCACTTTATGCCGTTCACGTTCACGCCCATGGTTGTCCGTGATCAAGATTTCACCTGAGCGAGAAATCACGATTTGTTCGCCCTTCCCATTGGTTACATAACGCATAGTGCTTGTGAAGCGAACCGTACCGTTTGATTTAGCTTCAATTGCTGAAGCGATGGCGGCACGAGACGCTGCTCCTCCAATATGGAAGGTACGCATCGTTAGCTGCGTACCAGGCTCACCGATGGACTGAGCTGCGATCACGCCAACCGCCTCACCGACGTTCACGCGTGTACCACGGCCTAGGTCGCGGCCGTAACACTGTGCACACAAGCCGTAGCGGGTATCACAGGTAAGTGGCGTGCGGACGCGTACTTCGTCTACGCCCTTGGCTTCAATTTCTTCCACAGCATCTTCATCGAGTAGAGTGCCGGCTTCGAACAACGTGGTTTGTGTTTCAGGATCTACAACATCTGACACTACGACACGACCTAAAATACGATCACGCAGTGCTTCGACGACTTCACCACCTTCAACCAAGGCCTTCATCGCTACACCATTTCTGGTACCGCAATCGTCTTCGACCACAACCAGATCCTGTGTTACGTCGACTAAACGACGAGTCAAGTACCCCGAGTTTGCCGTCTTCAATGCAGTATCGGCGAGACCCTTACGTGCGCCGTGTGTTGAAATGAAGTACTGCAAAACATTCAGTCCTTCGCGGAAGTTTGCAGTAATCGGTGTCTCGATAATTGAGCCATCCGGTTTGGCCATCAAGCCACGCATCCCAGCAAGTTGACGGATCTGTGCACTCGAGCTCCGTGCACCTGAGTCAGCCATCATGTAAATAGAATTAAATGATTCCTGTCTCACCACTGCTCCGTCATGGTCGACTGTCTCTTCTGTCGACAGTTGCTCCATCATCGCTTTACCCACCGCTTCACCAGTTGCACCCCAAATATCGACAACATTGTTGTAACGTTCTTGAGCCGTGACTAGGCCTGACATGTACTGACGGTCGTACTCTTTCACCTTCTTTGAAGCCTCGCCGATGATCATTTCCTTCTGGACCGGCACAAGCATGTCGTCGACACAAATCGAAATACCAGCACGCGTAGCCAGTTTGAAGCCAGATTGCATCAACTTATCGACGAAGATCACAGTTTCACGTAGGCCACAACGGCGGAATGCCGTATTAATTAACTTCGAGATTTCCTTCTTTTTTAAGGACTTATTCAGCATAGAGAAGGGTAATCCTGGAGGCAGGATCTCTGAGAGTATCGCTCGGCCGACCGTTGTTGCATAAAGAGTAATTTTCGGTATCTTTTCAGATGTTTCGGTATTGATTGTGTATTCTGTGATGCGGACATTCACGCGTGAAGTGAGTTCTACTTCCCTGTTGTCGTAGGCCCGTAGTACTTCTGAAATATCGACAAAAGATAGCCCTTGTCCTTTACCATTGATTTTTTCACGTGTGGCAGCATAGAGACCTAGCACGATATCCTGTGATGGCACGATCGACGGATCACCGTTCGCGGGGAACAGTACATTGTTTGATGCGAGCATGAGCGTACGTGCTTCCATCTGTGCTTCCAGCGATAGCGGTACGTGAACGGCCATTTGGTCACCGTCGAAATCGGCGTTAAAGGCAGCACAGACTAGTGGATGTAGCTGAATTGCCTTACCTTCGATTAACATGGGCTCAAACGCTTGTATTCCAAGACGGTGTAGCGTTGGCGCACGGTTGAGCATGATTGGATGCTCACGGATCACCTCTTCCAGGATATCCCATACAACTGGTGTTTGGTTTTCGACTTCTTTCTTGGCTGCTTTGATGGTGGTGGCTATGCCCATCAATTCCAGCTTGTGAAAAATGAAAGGCTTGAAGAGTTCAAGCGCCATCAGTTTAGGTAAACCGCACTGATGAAGCTTGAGTGTTGGACCCACGGTAATGACGGAACGACCAGAATAATCAACTCGTTTACCGAGCAAGTTTTGGCGGAAACGACCACTCTTACCCTTGATCATATCAGCTAAAGATTTGAGTGGTCGCTTGTTCGCGCCTGTCATAGCTTTACCTCGACGCCCATTGTCTAGCAGTGAGTCGACGGACTCTTGTAGCATGCGTTTTTCATTACGCACAATGATGTCGGGTGCTTTGAGCTCGAGCAGACGCTTCAGACGGTTGTTACGGTTGATAACGCGACGATAAAGATCGTTTAAATCCGAGGTTGCAAAGCGACCACCGTCCAGTGGTACTAGTGGGCGAAGCTCGGGCGGAAGTACTGGAAGGACTTCGAGCACCATCCATTCGGGTTTAATACCGGAGCGCTGGAATGCTTCTAGTACTTTTAAACGCTTAGCGTATTTCTTGATCTTGGCCTCTGAACCAGTCACTTGAAGTTCCGCTCTTAAACGATCAACCTCCGAATCAATATCGATTGAACGCAGCAGCTCGCGCACGCCTTCTGCACCCATTTCGGCACGGAATTCATCACCATACTCTTCGACCTTAGCATAATAATCTTCTTCCGTCATGATCTGGCAGCGTTTGAGCGGTGTCATACCTGGGTCTAGGATCACATAAGCCTCGAAGTATAATACGCGCTCGATGTCACGTAACGTCATATCGAGCACCATGCCCAGCCGTGACGGCAGGGATTTCAAGAACCAGATATGTGCCACTGGTGAAGCGAGTTCGATGTGGCCCATGCGTTCACGACGGACCTTCGTCAGAGTTACTTCCACACCACATTTCTCGCAGATCACACCGCGATGCTTCAGCCGTTTATACTTACCACATAAGCACTCGTAGTCTTTGATTGGGCCAAAGATCTTGGCGCAAAATAGACCATCACGCTCGGGTTTAAAAGTGCGGTAGTTGATTGTTTCCGGCTTTTTTACTTCACCGAACGACCACGAACGGATCTTATCCGCTGAAGCTAGACCAATTTTGATCGCGTCAAACTGTTCGTCTTGTTGAACTTGCTTGAATAGATCGAGCAAAGCTTTCATTGCTTTCTCCAATTTGCCTGCGCGCGATTACTCGCTTGCGAGGTCGATATCAATACCGAGCGAACGGATTTCCTTCACCAATACATTGAACGATTCCGGCATGCCGGCATCGATCACATGATCACCCTTCACGAGATTCTCGTACACTTTAGTTCGACCTGTTACGTCATCTGACTTCACAGTCAGCATTTCCTGTAGCACGTATGATGCACCGTAAGCCTCTAGAGCCCACACTTCCATCTCACCGAAGCGTTGACCACCGAACTGGGCTTTGCCACCTAACGGTTGTTGTGTCACGAGCGAGTATGGACCCGTTGAACGTGCATGCATCTTATCGTCAACCAAATGGTGCAACTTCAACATATGCATAAAACCTACGGTGACAGAACGTTCGAAAGCTTCGCCTGTGCGGCCATCATGCAACGTAACCTGGTTTTTTGACTTTGTCATACCGAGTTCCTTCGCAATGTCATCGGGATACGCGAGATTTAACATGCGCCCGATTTCTTCTTCATGAGCACCATCGAACACTGGTGTGGCAAATGGCACACCATTTTTTAGGTTACGCGCTAGCGTCATAATTTCGTTGTCGGAGAACCCTTTGATGTCTTCCTGATTGCCGCTCTCGTTATAGATTTTCGTTAAGAATTTACGTATCTCTTCCACTTGCGTTTGACGCTTTAGCATTTCGCCAATACGCCAGCCTAAACCCTTGGCTGCCCAGCCTAAATGCACTTCGAGCACTTGCCCCACGTTCATTCGTGAGGGCACACCTAGCGGATTCAAAACAATGTCAACAGGACGACCATCAGCCATGTACGGCATATCTTCAATAGGCACAATTTTTGATACAACACCTTTGTTACCATGACGTCCAGCCATCTTATCACCTGGCTGCAGCCGGCGTTTGACCGCTAAGTGTACCTTCACCATTTTCAAGACGCCACGGGGTAGTTCATCGCCTTGAGTTAATTTCTTGCGCTTTTCTTCGAAAGCCAGGTCGAATTGATGACGTTTTTGCTCGATGGATTCTTTCATTGCTTCGAGCTGTTCCGCTGCATCGTCTTCCGAGACGCGTATATCAAACCAATAATAACGATCCAAATCAGCTAAGTATTCTTTGGTGATTTCTGTACCTTTAGCCAACTTCTTTGGACCTCCATTAGCATTCTTGCCGACGAGGAAACGCTCCAGGCGTTCAAAAGCATCACTCTCTACAATACGTAGCTGATCGTTCAGATCAAGACGGAAACGTTTTAGTTCATCGTCGATAATCTGTTGTGCACGCCTATCACGCTCGATACCTTCACGTGTAAACACTTGCACGTCGATGACCGTGCCGCTCATCCCTGAAGGGACCCGCAACGAGGTATCCTTTACGTCCGATGCTTTTTCACCAAAAATAGCACGCAGCAGTTTTTCTTCCGGTGTCAGTTGAGTTTCACCTTTTGGAGTTACCTTACCAACTAGGACGTCACCTGCCTCGACTTCAGCACCTACGTAGACAATGCCCGCCTCGTCGAGACGGCTCAACTGAGCTTCTGCCAGGTTCGAGATATCACGCGTGATGTCTTCGGGTCCGAGCTTCGTGTCACGAGCGACAACATTGAGTTCTTCTATATGGATTGACGTGTAACGATCTTCTGCTACTACGCGCTCTGAAATCAGGATGGAATCCTCAAAATTGTAGCCATTCCAGGGCATAAAGGCGACTAACATATTCTGACCCAACGCTAACTCACCTAGATCGGTTGATGCGCCGTCAGCGATGACATCCCCACGAGAAACCTTGTCACCCACTTCGACGATTGGACGTTGGTTGATATTGGTGTTTTGGTTGGAACGTGTATATTTAATGAGGTTGTGGATCTCTACACCGACTTCACCAGCTTGGGCCTCATCATCGTTCACACGAATGACCACGCGGCCAGCATCGACGTAATCGACTACTCCTCCACGAGAAGCTTGCACCGTTGTGCCTGAGTCTACTGCCACGGTGCGCTCAATGCCTGTACCAACCACAGCCTTTTCAGGACGCAAGCAAGGTACTGCCTGACGCTGCATATTTGAGCCCATTAAAGCGCGGTTCGCATCATCGTGTTCCAAGAAAGGAATTAGTGATGCTGCCACTGACACGATCTGCGACGGTGCGACATCCATGTATTGGACACGCTCGGGTGTAACCATCATAGTTTCACCTGCTGCACGTGACGAAACTAATTCATCGACGAGCATACCATTGTCGTTCACCGTCGCATTTGCCTGAGCGATAACATAGCGACCTTCTTCAATTGCTGATAGATATTCAATTTGATTGGTCACTTGGCTGTCTAGCACCTTGCGATAAGGTGTTTCTAGAAAACCATATTCATTTAAGCGAGCGTACAGCGCTAGGGAGTTGATTAGGCCAATATTTGGACCTTCAGGTGTTTCAATAGCGCAAACACGTCCGTAGTGTGTTGGATGTACGTCTCGCACTTCAAAGCCAGCACGTTCACGGGTTAAACCGCCTGGCCCCAGGGCTGACACACGACGCTTGTGAGTAATTTCCGATAATGGATTAGTTTGGTCCATAAACTGTGACAGTTGTGATGAACCAAAGAATTCACGAATTGCCGACGAAATTGGTTTGCTATTGATTAGGTCATGCGGCATTAGATTTTCGGATTCCGCTTGACCTAGACGCTCCCTGACCGCACGTTCAACACGTACAAGACCTGCTCGAAACTGATTTTCAGCTAACTCACCGACACAGCGTACACGCCGGTTACCCAAATGGTCAATATCATCGACTTCTCCTCGGCCATTGCGCAGATTTACAAGAATCTTAATAGTCGAGAGTATGTCGTTGTCTTCCAGAGTCATTGGTCCAAGCTCTTCTTCTCGCCCCACACGGCGATTGAACTTCATTCGACCTACTTTCG
Source organism: Candidatus Pandoraea novymonadis (assembly GCF_003004665.1). Lineage (GTDB taxonomy): Bacteria > Pseudomonadota > Gammaproteobacteria > Burkholderiales > Burkholderiaceae > Pandoraea > Pandoraea novymonadis. The sequence continues at coordinate 5,245 of NZ_MUHY01000002.1, read as the reverse complement.
ATAGATCGTAAGCTTCTGCATTGTAAAATAGACGGTTAAATAGGGCCTCCACAGCGTCTTCAGTCGGTGGTTCACCTGGACGCATCATGCGATAGATCGCGATACGTGCAGCTGTGCGATCGGTTGTTTCATCTATACGTAACGTGTTTGAAATGTACGGCCCTTGATCCAAGTCATTGGTATACAGCGTTTGGATTTCTTTGACACCACACTCACGCAGTTTGGCTAACAGACCTTCGGTGATTTCGTCGTTGGCATCTGCGATCACTTCTCCGGTATCGGCATCGATTACATTTTTTGCTAGAACATGACCTAGCATATAATCTTCTGGTACAGAGATAAACTTCGTGTCAGCGTTTTCAAGATCGCGGATGTGCTTTGAGTTAACCCTCTTGTCCTTTTGGACAATGATTTTCCCTTCGTGATCCAAAATATCAAAACGAGCAATTTCACCACGTAGACGCTCTGGTACAAACCTAACTTGTGCACCTTTTGACATTAGTGAAAGGTCATCAAACACGAAAAAGTTTGCGAGGATCTGTTCCGGCGTGAGGCCAATGGCCTTGAGCAGAATTGTGACAGGCATCTTTCGGCGACGATCAACACGAAAATACAGAATATCTTTTGGGTCAAATTCGAAATCTAACCATGAGCCACGATACGGAATAATCCGTGCAGAGAATAAGAGTTTTCCGGAGCTGTGTGTCTTTCCCTTGTCGTGTTCGAAGAAGACTCCTGGTGAGCGGTGTAGCTGTGAGACGATGACACGTTCGGTACCATTGATGACGAATGAGCCCGTCGAGGTCATGAGCGGAATTTCGCCCATATATACTTCTTGTTCCTTTATTTCCTTAACTACAGGTTTGTTTGGAGACTCCTTGTCGAGAATCACCAGACGGACCTTCGCACGCAATGCGGAGCAGAAAGTCAAGCCACGCTGTTGACATTCTTTGACGTCAAATGTTGGTGCGCCGAGAAAATAACTGACAAACTCGAGACGGGCAAAGCCATTATGAGAAACGATTGGAAAGATTGAGCTGAATGCGGCTTGTAGGCCTTCATTTTTTCGTTTTGCTGCAGGTGTTTTTTCTTGCAGAAATGCTGTGTACGAGGCGAGCTGAGTAGCCAGCAAAAAAGGCACCTTGTGTACGGTGGGACGCTTCGCAAAACTCTTGCGAATACGTTTTTTTTCGGTGAAGGAATAGTGCATTACGATCTCCGAATCACTACATTGATGCTGACGGTAGAAATCATCAATGTGTATTCATCAACTGACAACAGACGTTGCTCGATGGCGAGTTTGCCATCGAGCAACGGGGGAAGCTTGGTGGTTGGCCGCTACCAACCGCTGGCTGACGACGATGAATGGCTGTGTTGCCGATCGCCCGACCAAACCCTGCCTTCTGCAGTCGCTTCAGAAGACAAAGAAAAAATCACAAGTTTGGTGATTTTTTCTTTGACCTCTTCTTCCATATGTGAGTGATTACAAGATGAACTCCCGAAAACTATAAGTTAACTAGTATCACTTTACGATCTCAAAGAGAGTTCTCTTGAAATTTCATCCAGAAAGCGGAAAAAGGCTGACGACATACAAGAAGTCGCCAGCCTTCCTAAGGCTTGAAGTTGACTTACTTAATTTCCACTTTAGCACCAGCATCTTCGAGCTTTTTCTTTGCTTCTTCAGAAAGTGTTTTATCGACACCTTCCTTGATAACTTTCGGAGCACCATCAACCAGGTCTTTAGCTTCTTTCAGGCCAAGTCCTGTAATTTCACGCACAGCTTTGATGACAGAAACCTTGTTAGCACCGATTTCGGCCAGGATAACGTCAAATTCAGTTTGCTCTTCTACAACTGGTGCTGCTGCGACACCAGTGGTGTTGGCTACTGAGAGAGCGGCAGCCGATACACCAAACTTCTCTTCAAATGCTTTGACCAGATCGTTCAGTTCCATAACACTCATCGAACCGACAGTGTCTAGAATCTCTTCTTTCGAAATTGCCATTTTTTAAAACTCCTAAATTGTGTGCGGACCCGTAGTCAGCGATCGTGCGATGGACACCTCCGAGACTTAAGCCACCTCGGCTTGTTTTTTCTCGGCTAGGGCAGCTATGGCGCGAGCAAAACCGGAAACCGATGATTGCATGACACCCAGCAGCTTCGCGAGCAGTTCGTCGCGGCTCGGGATGGTTGCTAACGCTTGCACGCTTGCTTTGTCCATCGTTTTGCCATCGTACGAGCCGGCCTTCAAAATCAACTTGTCGTTACCCTTTGAAAAATCATTCAAGACTTTCGCAGCGGCTACGGGATCGTTTGAGATCCCGTAGATCAGGGGTCCGGTCATCTGATCAGCCAGATCAGCAAACTGCGTGTTTTCTATGGCGCGACGTGCTAACGTGTTTTTCAACACACGCAGATATACACCTTGCTGACACGCACTTGCGCGAAGCTTCGTCAGATCGCCAACCGTGATACCGCGATATTCAGCCAGTACAATGGTCTGGGCGGCGGAAATTTTCGCCGAAACCTCTGCCACGACCGCTTTCTTATCTTCTAGATTAAGTGCCACGGTTAACCTCCAAAATTAGCATCACCGAATGGTGATGCCGTTTCACCAACGGCGTCCGACTTGTTAAGAGCTTTATTGTCGTCGCTTATCGCGGCACAAATTCACTGCGTAACTTGTCTGGGTTCGCCATCTGCGTTGGCTGGCGTATTAAGGAAATATTACTCATTCCCGCCAACGGTCTTTGATAACCGGCAGTACCGACGAAAATCCGTACTACCGCCCAAAGCTTTCCCTGTGTTTTCCAAGCGATTATTTTCCGCGAGGAGCTTCATCAGAATGATTAGTTCGGATGACAAAGATTTATTACTATACGAGTATGCTAGTCAAGCTCGCCTGATCTACACGTAGCCCAATACCCATCGTACTCGACACGGCGACCTTGCGTAGGTAAATACCCTTACTCAAAGCTGGCTTAGCCTTCGTGAGTGCATCTAAAAGTGCCAACAGGTTCTGTTGAAGAGCAGTTTCCTGAAAGGAGGCACGACCGATTGTCGCGTGCACGATACCAGCTTTATCAACACGGAACTGAACTTGCCCTGCTTTGGCATTTTTCACAGCCGTAGCAACGTCTGGAGTTACAGTACCCACCTTGGGATTGGGCATTAAACCTCGCGGACCAAGTATTTGACCGAGGGTACCGACAACGCGCATTGTATCTGGTGAAGCAATCACTATATCGAAATCCATTGTGCCAGCTTTAATTCGCTCAGCTAAATCTTCCATACCCACGATTTCAGCACCAACAGCCCTGGCTTGCTCGGCCTTTTCGCCCTGTGCGAAAACAGCGACGCGAATTGACTTACCTGTACCTGAAGGCAAAACGACTGATCCACGAACTACTTGATCTGATTTCTTGGCGTCAACGCCAAGTTGTACAGCAACATCAATCGACTCATCGAACCTAGCACTTGCACATGCCTTGACTAGGGTCAAGGCATCACTGATAGAGTAAAGCTTAGTGCGATCAATTTTGGCAGCGAATGCTTTTTGGCGTTTCGAAATCTTAGTCATCACTACAGACCCTCCACCGTGATTCCCATCGAACGGGCGCTACCTGCAATGGTGCGAACTGCAGCCTCCAAATTCGAGGCTGTAAGGTCGGGCATCTTGATCTTTGCAATTTCTTCGGCTTGTATATGGGTGATACTACCAACCTTATCTGTGTGTGGCTTTGCCGAGCCCTTATCCAATTTGGCTGCTTTTTTAATCAAGACTGTTGCTGGCGGTGTTTTTAGTACAAACGTAAAGCTCTTGTCAGCAAAGGCGGTGATTACAACTGGAATTGGAAGGCCCGATTCAAGACTTTGAGTTTGTGCATTAAATGCTTTGCAGAACTCCATGATGTTGAGGCCACGCTGTCCAAGAGCCGGACCTACAGGAGGCGATGGATTGGCTTTGCCGGCAGGAATCTGTAGCTTGATAAAGCCGATGATTTTCTTTGCCATGGTTTACTCCGGAACGAATATTTGGCACATATTCGGGGTTGAGTGATAACGCGTTTTCACCAAAAAATTGACTACTGACGCTCCTCGGTGACAATTCATGCCACCATGATGAAAAAATCTGGACATTGGATCAGCTGACTAAACTCATGTTTTTTCAACCTGTCCGAATTCTAGTTCAACTGGTGTGGGTCGTCCAAAAATAGTGACTGACACCCGAAGGCGTGACTTTTCATAATGCACTTCTTCGACTGAGCCATTGAAATCTGTAAAAGGACCATCTTTGACTCGTACCAACTCACCTACTTCGAACAGTGTTTTTGGACGAGGTTTTTCCACCCCTTCCTGTATCTGAGACATAATTTTCTCAACTTCTTTTTCAGAAATTGGCGCGGGGCGGTTACGCGTCCCACCGATAAAACCTGTTACCTTCGCGGTATTTTTTACCAGATGCCATGAATCATCCGTCATATTCATTTCTACGAGCACATATCCTGGGAAGAAACGACGCTCGGTTACTGTTCTATGCCCGCTTTTAATTTCCACAACCTCTTCGGTCGGCACAAGAATTCGCCCAAATTGCGATTGCATTCCCTCACGATTGATTCGCTCTTGGAGTGCATGCATTACGTTTTTTTCCATACCAGAATAAACGTGAACGACATACCAGCGCTTTGTATTCTTTGCAGCGATATCCGTCATGTCACTTCCAGCCTAAGATGAGAGAGAATACCAGCCACTCGATCGATTTGTCAGTTAACCAAAGGTAGAGCGACATAATGAGAACGAACGCAAACACAATTGCTGTTGCTTGAGTGGCCTCTTTGCGGGAGGGCCACACAACCTTCCCAACTTCACGATATGCATCCTTCGTAAAGGACACAAAGTTTTTTCCAGGCTGTGATATCAGTGCAATGCCAGAAGCTATCAATATGGAAAAAATCAACACCCCTACACGTAAAAAAAACGCTTTTTGTGAGAGCATGTAAAATAGCATCACACCGAGAACCACAAGAATCACTGATAATGGGAGGAGTAATTTATCACGAGTGGCGCGAAAAGCTTCTACAGATGAATTAGACATTTCCAGGATATAGACAATTAAGTTTGGCAGGGGCAGAGGGAATCGAACCCCCAACCTTCGGTTTTGGAGACCGACGCTCTGCCAGTTGAGCTATACCCCTAAAATAGCAGCAGGGTCATATGACTGACCCCTAACGCGATCCAAATACGCTT